>CAITQP010000007.1 GCA_903894565.1 uncultured bacterium | reverse complement strand
GTCGATGCGTCGCTCCAGTCGACGAAGTGATATCCAGCGCTAGGAACTGCTGTCACCGCTGAACCATCTGAGCCACTTGCTACAGTTTGAGTTGCCGTTCCCGTGAGTGTGCCATGAGCACCGGCTGTGTAGGTGAGTGTAAGTGAAGGACAAGCTGATGTTGTGAATTGTGCATCGGTTGTTGTTCCGGTTCCTGCAGGGGAGTTTGTCGCCCATGCTTGATAGTGGTATATCGTGCCACATGAGAGTCCAACAAGATTTGTGGTGAAGGTGCCGGTTGTGTATGGTCCAGCACTTTCTGTGACAACGGTACCATAACCTATCGTTGACCCCCAGTTGAATCCACGTTCTGACGCTGCGTCCGTGCCTGTTACATTCAGTGACGCATTGAGTGTTGCTGTGGTGCGTGTGATTGAAGTGACAGATGAAGTTCCGACAGTTGGAGGTACGTGTCCGTAGAAAATAGTTCCACCATTTGTTTCAGCAAAAGTAGTTGTGTTGTCGAAAGTGGAACCACTTGCGTCGACAACATTACCTGCGCCATCAGCAACAACAGTCCATGGTTCGTTTTGGGTGAAATCACGTGTCGTTGATTCTGTCGCTTGGTAGATACGATATTTTGTTCCGGTTACAGTACCTGATTGAAACTCCGGACCATCTTCTATGAATGAGGCGTCACCGACAACTGTTCCATTGTTTGTACTGGAATCACGGAATATTGATTGTCCTGTAATCGTGCCGGTATTGGTTGAGTTGCTTGTGAATAGAGCGTTATTTGCAACGGTGATTGGGATGCCGACGTTGTATCCGAAATCGGTAAACGAAAGTATCGAAGCAGGAGTCCCCGAGTTTGATGTAATATCAGATCTGATTTCTACTGTGTCGTTTACTCCGGGAAGCGCATCAAGATCGACGTTTCCGTTCGAGTCACGTTTCCAGTTTGCAAGATTGTTCCAGTCGCCATCACCTGCCCATCCGAAAAAGTATGCGGGATAGTCATGGTAGGTGATCGTTCCCGTTGGTGGAGTGATCGGGAGGCGGACAGGGAAGTATACATCCGTATTCCCCGTATTTGTTGATCCGATATATGAGTGGTCGTGAAGCTCAACATTTCCTGTTACGGTTCTATTGAATTGAGCATAGTCGCGAAGTACAACATTTCCAGTGATTGGTGCGCTTGCATTAGCATTCCCCGTAAAGGTTGCGTTTCCGGTAAGTGATACATAGTCCTGAGAATCATCTGAAAACAAGAACGTTGTAAGCGGTGCACCGTCTCCACCCAAAAGTGCTCCGCCGTAAGTACCTAGAAATTGTGTTGTTCCTGTTACCGCAAAAATTCCTGCCGTTGGGATTGCACCACTGTAATAGGTTGTGTTGAACGTTGTAGTTCCAGAGATTGATCCTGTGTTGTACGTTGAGTCATTGAACGTGGCATTCCCGAGAATGGTTGAGTAATTTGATGTCGTGCCATAAAATGTCGCGTTACCATTGACGGTACACATGTCGAATGAGTTTGTACTTGAGTAGGTAAGATTTCCTTCTATTGTGCCAAATTGACATTCCGAATTGTCATAAAATAGTGCATCCCCAGTGATAGGGGAACCCGAGAATTGGGCGTAATTTGAGAATGTTACTGAACCATCAGTATGCGCCTCGTCACTCGAGTGGCCAGTAAAATTTAGATTTCCGGTTAGGTATCCCGAGTACATGAGTCTTGAGTAGTCATTGAAACTCATCGTTCCAACGATGTGTCCGTCTTCCATTTTGGTTGAATCATTGAATGAGCCAGTTCCGAGAACTATCACATCGACTGCCCCCCATTGAGTTGTTCCTGTAACCGTAAGGTTGTGAACTGTAACTGGAGTGCTTCCTCTATTTAAGTTTACGTCTGCCGATACGACGACATCATCACTTGATGTGGGTAGTTGTGTGGCTGGAATGGTAAAACTTGAATCTTTCCACCAGTTGCCGAGGGTATTCCAATCCCATGTTAACGCAGCGTTGTTGTAATACAGCGTCGTGCCGATGTGTCCATTCGCATTCGCTTGAAGTGGAACAATGAGTGCGCTTGATATAATACTGAAAACAAAAAATGAAGTGAGCCCGATAAATAAACGCGCTCTTCGCATGATTCTTTTTAATTGCATGCGCCCATTCTATCGTAATTTACTCAGAGAACAAAATTTGTTAAGCCTGAGGCTGTCGCTCAAGTGTTAGTTTCCACGGCGCTTGTTTTTTATCTGGAGAAATATGGTCAACAGTTAGAAGTTGCTCATCGGCAGTAATATCGATACCGACCCACCCGTCGTTAAAAAGCTGTGCGAGTTCGTTATACGAATCCTCTGTCACAAGCACCTCTGTCTTTTCGAGTGTGTTTGTTTCAGATGATTCAGTTGCTGTCGGTATTTCAGACATATCTTTACGAAGGACGAGGTAGGGAGTCGAGATGCCGGCGCCACTTGGACGCACGCTATATATTTTGAATCCCTTTTTTACTTTTGGGATTGATGAAATAGGATTGTCTAATTCCATTTCAGAATACATATAACGGACTTCGTTTTTTTCTGCCCAATCAAGGCGTTTTTCTATCAGATCAAGAAGAATGTGTTTACCACGACTTTCTTCTTTGACTGCGACATATTCAAGGAGGGCACATTTTTCTGCGTGTAGCTCCGAATTTGTTTCAAGACGTTTCTTTTCTTCCTCATTGAGGATGGTAACTTTTCCTCCAGCGACAAGCGCCGATCCCTCATAGACACCAAGTACGATAGTCTCGTCTGGATGCGAGACTATATACTCGGGGGTGTATTCTTTTGGAGTGGTCGTTTTGTCCCACGTAACTCGAAGCATAGGATTTGCCCAATCAAAATAGTCTTGTATGACAGTTGCTTCCTTTAGTTCCATTGTTCGGAATGGGTTCTGTTCCTTTTGTTCTTGTTCGGTGATTTGTTCGTACATGATAGTTAGAATACTTTGTAGTGGTCTTCCCACACATCCCATATTGGAATGGCGATATTATTTGGCGTACCTTCGAGTGCAAAATAATGGAGATCAATGAAGGGAAGCGAGTTTGCTTCGATGATGCCCCATGTCTGTGTGTCGGGATCTTCAGTCGGTCGCTCGATAATGAGATCAAAACCGACAATGGGAGCTTGTATCGCTTTTCCTGCTTTGGCAAAAATCTCGTGCATTTTGGGGTGGACCTCGGAAATCATCTCACGAGTATATCCACCATAGAGGCGGCCGGTTTTGGCAGAGAGGTCGAGTGTGAGATTGCTGGGGACAATACTTTCGAGCGTATATCCGAGTCGAGCGATGAATGAAATTAAATCTTCATTGATCGCTATGTCACCAAGCTTTTCTTTTTTGAGGGGATCAGTATTTTTTTGGAGATTTTTTCTTTCAATAAGTTCTTTGGTTGTATGTTCTCCGTCACCGGTGATCTGTGGGGGATCGGCACGAAAGAATCCCACAAGCTTGCTCTCAACTATCGTCGCTCGGTACACCGAACCATAGAGGTGTTCTTCCATGACGAGTTCGGGAGCAATCATTCGCGCGAGTTTGTAGGCCGAGCGAAGCTCGGCCTCGGTGTGAATGTTTGTTGTAGTGTGTCTGCCTCGTGAACCAGAACGTGGTTTGATAATAACTGGTTTCTTAAAGTCAGCAAATGCTCTACGAATCTTAAACCAGCTCCATCCATGCATTACTTTCGGTGTTGGGATCCCTGCTTTTTCAAGATGTGCTCCGAGTTTAAATTTGTCATCCATCCAGTCGTAGCCTTTTTGAGGAAGCCAGAAAGGAATAGGGATACTTTGAAAGTACACCCATGAGCCACCAACCTTTGCGCGGTATTGTTCAAGGTGTTTTCCAAACATAACGATCTGTTGCATCGGGATTTTTCGACGGTTGGCTTCCTCCCAAATAAGTTTTGATCTTCCGCTGATTGCTTTTTCTGTATCGGTATCAAAATGTGCGAGTCCTATGATTCGAAAAAAACCAACAAGTCCCGCGGTGATGATGTTTGAGATTCTTCCTTCGCGGGGGACACGGATCCATCCAAAAAGGAAACCCATGGTTGTTTCGATGGTACTTTCAAGTACTGACCCGAGATAAAAACGGGGATGATTGACGGGGCTTGTACCGCAAGCGGCACACGGATTTTTTTTGAGAGTATGTGTGGTCATAAAATAAGTACGGAAAGGGGCGAGCTTACGCTCGCCCCTTTCCTCGCCGTATTAGTGTCCTCCGAGCATAGTAGTGTTCTAAGTAAACCACTAAAAAAATCGACTCAAACAGTATATCACATTTCAAAATAGGCTATAATTATATCCACATATGGCAATTGGAACACACACAACACAAAGCACGAGCGATTTGTTTGCTGAAATGAAAACCCGGGAGGGCGGACTCACGTCCGCTGAAGCCACAAAGCGTCTTTCTGAGGTTGGCCCCAACGAACTTGAGGCTCACGCGGTGTCATGGTTTTCCATTCTTGTTCGTCAGGTTAAGTCTCCGTTTGTCTATATACTTGTTGCGACAGCAGTACTCGCGCTCCTTCTCGGTCAGGTTTCAGATGGAGTGATCGTTACTATTTTCGTTCTCGTGAACGTATGTATTTCATTCTTTCAGGAATATCACTCTGCTCGCTCGCTTCTTCTTTTAAAGCGATTCATGAATCCACACGCACGAGTACGTCGTAATGGTGAAGAACTTGTAATTGATGCCGGAGCACTTGTTCCTGGTGACATCATTATTATTGAAACAGGGGATATCATCGACGCCGATGTTCGCCTTATCGAAACAACAGGTCTTTCAATAGATGAATCAGTTCTTTCTGGGGAATCAGCTCCTGCAACCAAAATCGGCGATGCTCAAAAAACAGAAGCGCTTGATATCGGAAGTGCGGTAAATATGGCGTATTCTGGAACGACCGTAACGAGTGGCCGTGGCGTCGGTGTTGTTGTTGCAACTGGGAAGAATACTGAAATTGGAGGAATCGCGACATTGACGGTGGAGACAGATCATTTGTCTGCATTTGAGTTATCAATCAGAATGTTTGCAGAGTTCATCATGAAAATGGTGTCAGTGATTCTGATTATTCTCCTTGCCGTGAATCTTATTATCAAAGGAACACATAACATTGTGGAGCTTTTACTCTTCGCCGTTGCTCTTGCGATCTCTGTGATTCCGGAAGCGTTGCCGATGGTAACGACATTGTCACTTTCTCGTGGAGCGCTCAGACTTGCACGAGAGCATGTCGTCGTTAAACGTCTCTCCGCAGTAGAGGATCTTGGAAGCATCGAAATACTTTGTACCGACAAGACGGGAACCCTCACCGAAAATCATCTTTCTATTCAAACGATCAACGCCGTCGATCAATCTGAATGTCTCGGGTATGCTGCGCTTGCTTCAAACGAAGTGATCTCATCCGACAAAGAGCCGGTGGATGCATTTGATCTCGCTGTGTTCCAAAAGATGACTCGACCAGAACGCGAGGCACTCAAGATATATAGTCGAGTGTCATCAATTCCGTTTGATCCCAACCGTCGTCGCGTGTCTGTCGCAGTAAAACATGGCACAGAAAATACCAGCGAAGTTGTTGTTCGTGGTGCACCTGAAACAATTCTTGCACTGACCACACTTTCAAAAGAAGAGATCGAAAAAATCATGGAGTGGGTTGCTTCTCAGGGTAAGGCAGGTCACCGTACACTTGCTGTTGCGCGTGGCGTTTGTACTCATCCAAAGGCTTGTGACAAAGACGAGAAAAAACTAACTTATGTTGGATGTGTTTCATTTAGTGACCCAGTAAAGACGACGACAAAAGGTGCTATTCTCGAAGCTGAGAATCTTGGAGTATCTATTGTTATTTTGACGGGCGACGGCGCCGACGTAGCCGGCGCCGTCGCCCGCGAAGTCGGCATTGTCACTGATGCATCTAAGGTCATCACCGAAGCACAACTTCTTGCACTTTCGCCCGCGGAACAAAATGAAGCGGTTCACGAATATCACGTGTTTGCGCGGATGTCGCCTGCAGGGAAGTATCGTGTGATTGAGATACTTTCCAAAGACAAATCTGTCGGGTATCTCGGCGATGGTATCAACGATGCGCCTGCGCTCAAGATTGCCTCGGTTGGACTTGTTGTTTCAAATGCGTCTGATATTGCGCGCGATGCAGCTGATGTTGTTTTGCTGAATCGATCACTCCATGTGATCATTGGAGGCATCAAGAGTGGTCGTGCCGTATTTGAAAATACGGTGAAGTATTTGAAGACGAGTCTTATCTCTACATTCGGAAATTTTTATACGATTGCGATCGCGCAACTTATTTTGCCATATCTTCCGATGCTTCCGATTCAGATTTTGTTGCTCAACCTCATTTCTGATTCTCCGATGCTTGCAATTGCCACCGATACGGTTGCTTCCCGTGATATCAAAAAGCCTCGACGATATAGTGTTCATGAAATTGTGCTCATCGCGATCATTCTCGGTCTTGTGTCAACATTGTTTGATTTTATTTTCTTCGCAACGTTCTATCACTCAAGTGAACAAACACTGCAAACATGTTGGTTTATCGGAAGTGTTTTGACTGAACTTGCGCTCGTGTACTCTATTCGTACTCGTGAACCATTTTGGAAGGCAAAGATGCCTTCTCGTGCGCTGATGATTCTTTCAGTTTGTTGCGTTGGTATCGCGGTTGGAATTCCGTTTACTACGTTTGGCCACACATTTTTCCGATTCGTGAGTCCGTCGTTCTTTAATATCTGTACTATCGTCGCGATTGTTTGTTTGTATTTTGTGACGAGTGAAGCACTCAAACTTGCGTATTATCACTTTTGGAATCACAATGGAGAAGATCTCATCGCACCACATGCAAAAACGCACTCAAAAAAACATGCATAGCTTGCGCATTTTTTCCTCAATCATTTTTTCAGTGATTCTTTTTTGTGGTGTTTCGACAACTGTCTTTGCTGACACTCCTTCTTCCGCGACTCCGCACGCACTATTGTATGTGACTGCAACAAAGAGTGGCATCGATTCATTACGAAAACATGTTACGGCTATGGATATTGTTGCGCCACAAACGTACGCTGCGACAAAAACAGGAAAATTACTTGGTTCGCCAAGTCAAACGATCCTCAAAATCGCGAGTGATGCAGGTGCACAAGTGATGCCGCTTGTTGTGAATCAATATTTCAGCCAAAATGATGTGCATGCATTTTTGCAAAACGATACTGCCGAAAATAAATTGATTATTGATTTGATTGCTGAGGCAAAACTGAGGGGATACATTGGATTTCAATATGATTTCGAACATATGATGGCGAGCGACAGAGATTTGTACTCAGCATTTGTCGCAAAGAGTGCTCCATATTTTCACGCAGCAGGTTTGCAATTGTCGGTTGCCCTTGCTCCGCGTCATTCGGACGCGATCGCAGATTATGGTGGTGGATCATACGAGAATTGGACTGGAGCATTTGATTACACGGCAATCGGAAAATCAGTTGATTTTGTTTCGGTGATGGCATATGACGATTCACGTTCCGTTGGTCCAACCGCAGCGCTTCCATGGGTAAAGCAGGTCGTTGATTACACGCTTGCTCGAATCCCAGCGAACAAGGTCTCCCTTGGTGTAGCGTTTTATACCTGGGTAGATCGTGTAAAAACAGGCAAGCTCGATCATATCGTTACGTACGGCTCTGTCGCGAAGTTGCTTTCGAGTGGTGCATACCAGACGAAGGGATGGTCTGATGACCTCGGTGTATCGTATGTAACCTATGTAAAGCAGAATAGACAATATATAGCGTGGTACGAAGATCAGCGAAGTTTTCAAACCAAGCTCGCGTTGGTTACTGACAAGAATCTTCGAGGATTTTCTGCATGGGCTCTTGGTCAAGAGGACGACCGAGTATGGAGCGACATTATCGCGATGCGAGCTCGCCCCGACGGACTGGCTTTTTTACAGTAGGGAGCTATACTATCTCTACATCCTAATAATTCATGAACCTGTTTAAAAAAATCATGGCCGAATTCAACCTAAACGCTTTGCGCGGGACCCCTTCAGTCGAGATTGCCGTTGGCGTCGATATTGGTACTTCAAGTATTAAGCTCGTCGAGCTAAAAAAAATGAATGGACGCGCGGTACTTGGGACATATAGCACGCTGGCCCTTGGTCCGTATGCGAATCTTGACGTTGGTGCAACCACCAATCTTTCTTCTGACCTGCTTGCAAAGGCGATCGGGGATGCATTGAAGGAAGGTTCAATCAGTACTCGAGAAGCAGCCCTCTCGATTCCTTCCTCTGCTTCGCTTGTTTTTTTGCTTGAAATTCCAGCGACAATCACGGAACGAGATTTACCAAATATTGTTCCTACAGAAGCACGCAAATTTATTCCAGTACCTATCTCAGAAGTGACACTTGATTACTGGGTTATTCCACATCGTCAAGAAGGTTTTTATGAAGACGAGAGAAGTAAGGCGGAGATACTTCCTGCAAAATCTGAGGTATTGACTGCGGCAATACATAACGATACCTTATCAAAATATCGTGACCTTACGAAAATTTCAGGACTCAATTGTGATGTTTTTGAGATCGAGGTTTTCTCTTCGATTCGTTCAACGTTTGCTCACGAACTTTCAGCGGTACTGTTGGTTGATTTTGGTGCATCAAAAACGAAACTCGCAGTTGTTGAGTACGGCATCGTGCGTAGTTTTCACATTGTTAACAAAGGATCATTTGATATTACTTCCAATATCGCCAATTCGCTTGCCGTATCTTTTGCGAAAGCTGAAGATATGAAACGTGATATTGGAATAGTCGGTAACGGTAACAACCGAGCAGCATCTGATGTTGCGAAACTTGTTGTTGATTATATTTTGTCTGAAACGCAGACTGTGATCCAAGCGTTTGAGCGTAAATACGAGAAGCCAATTTCAAAAGTGATCCTTACTGGCGCAGGTTCGTTGCTCCCTGGTTTTCGTGAACATGCGTCTGATGTATTTCGTACTGAAGTTGTCTATGGTAATCCTTTTGATAAAGTTCAGGTACCAGAGTTCGTAGCAAAAGTTCTTGCCGAAACTGGTCCAGAGTTTGCTGTCGCTCTTGGTCTCGCACTTCGAAAACTTGGATAAATGCAAAATATAGACCTTTCATTCGCACAGGATCCAAATACACTTTCACTTGCGTTGATCGCCGGTGTGATTCCCGCACTTATTTGGATTTTTTTCTGGATCCGCGAAACACGTGAGCGACCACGTTCGTTTAGTTCTTTTTTCTTCGCATTTCTCGGCGGTGTTTTTATGGTAGTGATGGCGCTTCCTGTCGAGAAATTCATGCTCGTGTTTTCAAATAATCCAAATACATTAACGGTACTCTGGGCGGGGAGTGAGGAGGTGCTCAAGTTTATTGCATTTTTACTTGTCCTGTTTATGTCGTCTGCAGTTGAATCACCGATTGATTACCCAGTGTACATGATGATTGTTGCGCTCGGGTTTTCTGGGTTTGAAAATTCTTTGTATTTTTTGCAGCCGTTACAAACAGGAACAACGAATATACTTATTCTCGCTGGCTCAATGCGTTTTCTTGGAACAACATTAATGCATGCAGTTGTTAGTTGTTTGCCTGGTATCGCGCTCGGGTTTGCCTTTTTTAAGAAGCGTACGACCAAAATAATTTTCGCAATTTTTGGACTTTCGCTTGCGATCGCGGGGCATAGCTTGTTTAATCTTTTTATTACCGAAAAACCGGATGTGACATTTTTCACTATTCTCGCTTGCGTTTGGCTTGCGACGATCATTATCATGATCTCGTTTGAGCGACTACGTGCGAATGGCAGTGCAGAGAATCTCCAGCGACGAAAGAATGAGGCGATTGCTGCACTCGAGCATTCATTTACTGACTTGCTTCAAAATACAGAAATGCACGAAAATGATACCGAGGCGATACTTGCAGGTCTTACAAAAAAAGGAGTTGCTCCCGATGGACCCTTGCATGCTGAACTCACTCAACTGTTAACCGCATTGAGAGAGGCATATAGTATGTATCTTATGAATCAAGGCGCAAAGAAAGAGGACGCACGTCGAGCAACACAAACATTGATTCCAGACACCGCTCCACCTCGCGCGATTACGGGAATTTTTTCAGTTTTGAAAAAATAGGACATCCACAGCCTTTTGCTCTATACACCTTGCGTTCGTTGTACTACAATAGAGAGAGTGCATAGCTTGTATGGATAACACAAACGCTAGCTTTCAAACATCTTTCATTCCGAAGAAGCCACTTGCTGAAGAGCGGGTTGTTGCTCCGCGTCATACTTCGATCTTTTCATTTTTTGCAACGCTGATTTTCTTTGGTTCACTTGCGTCTGCCGGAGCAATTTATTTCTATCAAGCGAATCTTCTGAAGACGAATGCTGACAAGAGTGCTCAAATTACCGCTGCGCGAAATTCATTTCAGCCTACACTGATTAAAACACTCGAAAAGCTTGACCGTCGTATCACCGATGCAAAATCGCTACTCGGAAATCACATCATGGTTTCTCCTGTATTTGATGCGCTTCAAATCAATACACTTAAGAGTATTCAGTTTACAAAATTTTCATATACGACTCCTGTCGATCCTTCAGCTCCGATTACTATTCATATGAGTGGTAAAGCTCGCGACTATAGTTCGATCGCGCTTCAATCAGATCAACTTGCGAAGAACAGCAATATTCACAATTCACTCTTTTCAAATCTCGCACTTGATGCTCAGACGGGGACAGTGTCGTTCGACCTTGAGTTTACTGTTGATGCTGACCTTGTTCGTTTCAAGAATCACTTGGATGATTTTTCTGCACAGCAATCAAGTGGTACTATAGACATGACGCAGCAAACAGCCGTCCAGACTACTCCTGTAACAACCGGCATTCCTGCATCAGGATCTTCGGTACCGCCTGTTTCTCCAACACAATAAATTATATGAGATTTATTCTTCCAATTATTTTGCTCGCATTGTCTCTCGGATTATTCTTCGAGTACACAAATCCTGCGTACCAGTCACTTTCTGCACAACGCGCACTCGCAACCAAATATGATACTGCGCTTACAAATGCTCGCAAACTTACCGAGGAACGAGATGCGCTCAACCAAAAGTATCGTGCTCTTTCTGAAGACTCACTCGCAAGACTTTCAAAGTTACTCCCTGACAATGCTGATAACATTCGTCTCATCATTGATATCCAACAGATGGCACAGAGTTATGGTATGTCACTCAACTCAATCAAATTTGATTCAGCAAACGGAGCTTCAGCTACACCCGGTCAGCTTGCTGCGGTGACGACACTCGATGCGACTCAGGCATCGAAGGATTATGGTATTTTCAACCTTCAGTTTACGACGACTGCTACTTATGCCAATTTCCAAAGTTTCTTGAAGGATGTTGAGTCGAGTCTTCGTCTCACTGACATTCAATCCATCGACTTCACCGCAGCAGATCCATTGAAGGGTACAACAATATACACCGTAAAATTGCGCACCTATTGGCTCAAAGGATAACACTATGAAATCTATTATTCGTAACATCATCATTATTGCGGTTGTACTCGGGTTAGCTGTCGTGGGCTACAAGATGTTTTTCAGTAGTACAACAAGCACGCCTACAAGCGGCTTAAAGACAACTGCTGGAGTTGGAGCGGGTACTTCAGCAAGTCCACAAATCGCAGCGGTTAATCCTTCTTCAACAGCTGATGCAGGAACAATCGGAACAGATTTTCTGAATACATTACTTTCGATCGAATCAATTTCGCTTGACGACTCACTCTTTACAAGCAAAGAGTTCACCGTTCTCCAAGATTTTAATCGCCCTATTCCTGCCGACCAGAATCCTGGACGCACGAATCCATTTGCTCCAATTGGCTCAGACGGTATTGCCGCGACAGTACAAGTCTCGACAAGTAGCCCCTCTTCAGTGACAGGCACCTCGGCGACGTTGAACGGAACTCTTCTCGCAGGAGACGCAACAACGACACGATGGTTTGAGTTTGGAACAACAAGTTCACTTGGCTCAATGACTACGCCGAAGCCTCAGGCTACTCAGGGAGCATTTACAGAAGTAGTTTCAAAATTGCTTCCGAACACAACATATTATGTTCGAGCAGATGCATTGATTGGAGGTGCAACAGTGCTTGGGAACGTACTGACTTGGAAGACGGCTTTGAAGTAACGCGTACGAATCAAACATACATGACATTCATTGAGGAATTAGTACAACGAGGACTTGTCGCCCAAGATCAAGTAGGGGATATTTTACGTGTCGCAAGTGAGAAATATGGAGGCAATCTCGAGGAATCAATTATCGCTCATGGTGTTCCAGAAAATACACTCCTTGCAGAAAAAAGTTCATACTACAATTTGCCAGCTCGCCCAGTAGATCCAAAGACAGTACGAGGAGATATCCTCAAATATATTCCTGAAGATGCCGCACAGCATTATCACTTTGTGCCACTTGGTATCGAAGCAGGAGCGTTGCTTGTCGGTATCACAAACCCCGAAGAAACCCAGGCTGGTGACGCGCTCCAGTTTATTACGGATGGACACGGAGGAATGCCGTTTAAGCTTTTTGTTATTTCTGAACGAGTATTTAAAGCCATTTTGCAAAACTATAGTGGGATGAGTGGCCAGGTTGATAAGGCGCTGACTGATTACGGCAATGAGTCGGGGCAAAATACTGATATTACAATTGATGACCCCCGAACTGCACAAGAAAAACTCAAGCCAGGTGAAGAAGAAAAGATTGTTGAGGAAGCACCAATTATTAAAATTGTTGCCGTGATTCTTAATAATGCTGTTGAGGGCAATGCTTCTGACATTCATATCGAGAATACTGGTGAAAAAGTAAAAGTTCGTTTTCGTGTTGATGGTATTTTGCACACATCACTCGTACTTCCTATGACTGTGTACGCGGGCGTCGTTGCTCGTATCAAAATCTTGTCAAAGCTTCGTCTCGATGAAAAGCGTAAACCACAAGATGGGGGATTTTCTGCGACAATCAGCGCGCGCAAGATTGATTTTCGTGTCTCGACACTTCCTTCCTATTATGGAGAAAAAGTCGTACTTCGTATTCTTGATACCGACAAAGGGGTAAAGGCGCTTGATACCATCGGTCTTTCAGTGGAGCATATGGCGATGATTCGAGAGGCGCTTGCTCGACCATACGGGTTGATTTTGGTGACTGGTCCGACTGGGTCTGGAAAATCTACGACTATTTATTCGATTCTCAACGAGCTTGATAAGGAAAAATACAATATTGTGTCGCTTGAAGATCCGGTTGAATATCATATTCCTGATGTGAATCAATCGCAGGTCATGCCTGAAATTGGGTATACGTTTGCCTCAGGACTTCGTTCGATTCTTCGTCAGGACCCAGACGTGATCATGGTGGGAGAAATTCGTGACGCGGAGACAGCACAGCTCGCTATTCAAGCGGCGTTGACTGGACACATTGTGCTCTCAACATTACACACCAATAACGCGATTGGTATCGTACCTCGATTGATTGATATGGGTATTGATCCCTATTTGATTGCACCAACGTTGACTCTCGCGATCGCGCAACGTCTTGTTCGTATGACCTGTGTCTCAAGTCGTCACCAAGCAGACAATCAAGACAGTCTTAAAGAAATGGCAACCAAACAGTTTTCTGATTTGCCTGATGAATTTAAAGCAAAGCTTCCAAACGGGATGTTTACCGATGCGATACCTTCCGCCGAATGTCCAGGAGGCACGCGTGGACGCTTGGCTGTCTTTGAGATGTACCAAAACGACAAGGATTTACAAGCACTTATATTGAAGAAGCCAGTTGAGACGGATATCTATAAATTGGTTCGAGAGAAGGGGTACCTCACTATGCGTGAGGACGCTATTCTTAAGTGTATCGAAGGTAAGATTCCATTCCAAGAGATTTATAATGTATAAAGCTTTCCACTCTATGCAAGGCGGTTGTGCTATACTATAATAGTCTCTGACACCTAATAATAGTATGCAAAATAAAAAGATATTCATCGTAGATGACGACAGCTTTCTCCTCGATATGTACGCACTCAAATTCTCGCAATCGGGATATGATGTGACGACAGCACTTGGAGCCCTTCCCGCACTTGAAAAACTCCGTGGCGGAACGTACGATCCTGAGATCATCTTGCTCGACATCGTCATGCCTGTTGTGGATGGATTTGAATTTCTCGAAAAGATGCGCGCAGAGAAGCTTGCGCTTGGTGCGATTCGTATCGTCCTCTCTAACCGTGGTCAAGAAGCAGATATTGCACGTGGCAAAGAACTCGGCGCTGCAGGATATATCGTGAAAGCTTCGACGACTCCAGCCGAAGTGATCACACAGGTTGCCGACATTATTTCAAAAGTTGAGAAAAAATAATTACTATGGATCCACGAGCACTGATTGAATCACTTGTTGATACTGTTATCAAAGAAGGAGGTTCGGACCTCCACATTTCAGCTGGTCGTCTCCCTTCGATTCGTGTTTCTACTCAGCTCATCCAGCTCGTAAACCAGCCTGCGCTCACTCAGGAAAACATGCTTGGTATTCTTGGGGCGATTCTCGACAAAACAAAGTACGAACGTTTTCTTGCGACTCAAGAAGTTGATTTTTCTTATGACCACAAAGGCCAAGCTCGTCTTCGTGGCAATGCGTTCTACCACAAGAGTTCTGTTTCGATTGCACTCCGACTTATTCCACAAGTGCGCACGCTTCCAGAATTAAAACTCCCAGAATCTCTCAAAGAATTCGCTCGCAAGAAGCAAGGATTTTTCTTGGTAGTGGGCCCTGTGGGGCAAGGGAAGAGCACGACTCTTTCTGCGATGGTTGATTTCATCAATAGTGAACGAGCAGAGCACATTCTTACAATCGAAGATCCAATCGAGTATGTGTTCGAAGAAAAGCATTCAATCATAGATCAACGTGAAGTTGGTATTGATACAAAGGATTTTCCAACAGGACTCCGTTCTATTTTCCGCGAAGATGTAAACGTCATTATGATTGGCGAGATGCGTTCTCCTGAGACGATCTCTACTGCTGTTACTGCCGCTGAGACAGGACACCTCGTCCTTTCCACACTCCATACAAATAATGCAGCACAAACAATTGATCGTATTATCGATAGTTTTCCGGGAGATCAACAAGATCAGATTCGCTCACAGCTCGCTGAAAGCTTGCTCGGTATTTTTTCTCAGCGTTTAATTCCTCGAATTACTGGAGGATTGGTGCCAGCATACGAATTGCTCATCAACAACAACGCAGTCGCAAACCTTATTCGTGAAAAGCGAACTCATGAGATCGATGTTGTTATCGAAACTGGTACTGAACACGGCATGGTAGATATGAATCGAAGTTTGCTCGAACTTGTTCGTTCAGGTGAGATTACGATGGAAAGTGCGTATTTGTATTCTATGAACCCGAAGGCGCTAGAACGTATTCTCTAATTTTTTGAACATAGTATGAATTTTACCTACAAAGCTGTCACTGATACGGGTGAAAAAAAAGAGGGAGCAATTGATGCTCCAAACAAGGATCTTGCCATTGCTGCATTGCAGCGACGCGGGTTTATTGTTGTCTCCGTGAATGAAGATGGAGAAAAAACTTTTTTAAAGAGAGATATCTTTGAGCGTATTCCACCTCGCGATATCGTGATTTTGTCACGACAGGTTTCGACTTTGTTCGACGCGCAAGTTTCTGCATTGAAGGCGTTCAGTCTTCTTGCTTCAAATGCTGAAAATCCACTCTTGAAGCGAAAGCTGACTGCGGTCACTGATGATATTCAGGCGGGAAGTGCTATTTCAGCGGCGCTCGCGAAACATCCAGATATCTTTACTGATTTTTATGTGAACATGGTAAAAGCCGGTGAAGAGTCTGGAAAATTAAACCAGGTGTTTGATTATTTGGCTGAATATTTGGATCGTCAATACGAGCTGAACTCAAAAACAAAAAACGCGCTTATTTATCCAGCTTTCGTTATCGGAGTATTTATCATCGTGATGGTGCTCATGTTTATATTGGTGATCCCAAAATTGTCTGCAATCATCGAATCAAGTGGGCAAGCGATCCCTCTCTATACGAAGGTGGTTATTGGGATTTCTCAGTTTTTTGTTAATTATGGATTGTTCGTACTTATCTTTATCGTGATCGCCGGGATGTATATTTGGCGTTTGTCTCGAACTGAAAGAGGCAAAACATACCTTGGAACAATGAGCCTTTCTCTTCCTGTACTTGGACGATTGTATACGAAGCTCTACCTTTCGCGTATTTCAGACAACATGAGTACGATGCTTACGTCTGGTGTTTCAATTGTTCGTACAATTGAAATTACGAGTAAAGTTGTCGGAAGTCGTGTATATCAGAGTGTTCTTGAAGAAGCAGGGGAGGCGGTCAAAGCGGGTAGTTCTCTCTCTGATGCCCTTGCCAAAAACGGGGAACGTGTACCGCAAATCATGATTCAAATGGTGCGAGTGGGGGAAGAAACAGGAAACCTTTCAAATATTCTCAAAACTCTTGCTCAGTTTTATAAGCGAGAAGTTGACGATGCTGTTGATACACTTGTCGGACTGATCGAGCCTGTTATGATCGTGGTGCTCGGACTTGGAGTTGGAGTATTGCTTACTTCGATCTTGGTGCCAATTTACAACATTGCTTCAAGTATTCAATAGTATTTGTTTTCCACAACCCGCTTTGCTCATGGGGGAGGAGTAAAAGTGCTATAATCGGAGGTATTACAGGAATGCAATATTATTACTAGCCAATATTAAAGTATGAAAAATAAACAAGCAGGTTTTACGCTTATCGAACTTTTGGTCGTTATCGCCATCATCGGGATTCTCGCAACAATCGTCCTCACCTCTCTTGGTAGTGCTCGTGTAAAGGCAAACGATGCCAAGGTTCAGGCTGAACTTTCTTCAATGCGTGCTCAGGCAGAGCTCTTTTATACTGGTTCAGGTGATTACGGTACACTTACGAGTGGTACGGTTGATTGTAGCGCGGGCTCATTGTTTGCGACTGGAACAAACACACTCAAAGGTTTGCTCGACGGTATTCCATCTGGTTACACAACGACATGTTATACCAATACTCCTTCATCGGGGAACGCGAGTGCTTGGGCAGTTAAGTCTGAAAATACTACAACTATGGCTGAATGGTGTGCTGACAGTACTGGTCAGATGCTTTCAGGCACTGAAGGTGTTTCACTTTCAACACTCAGTGTTACTGACGGTCTTTGCCTCAAGTCATAATCGTTTTGTTCTTAAAAAAGCTCGCGCCCAATGGGCGCGAGCTTTTTTGTACACAGAATATCAATGATTTTTATGGATAAGCTGTAGTATACTACTAGTAGAAATGAACACGGCACTCATGATTATATTTTTCTTGTTCGGTACTATTATTGGAAGTTTTTTAAACGTTGTTATCTTGCGATACCGAAGCGGACGTACGCTTCAAGGTAGATCGATGTGTTTTTCGTGTGGCAAAACACTCACTTGGTTTGAGCTTGTGCCAATCGGTAGTTTTGTTACCCAAAAAGGGAAGTGCGCAGGATGCGGAACTCACATCTCATGGCAGTATCCAATAATCGAGGCGGTTACTGGATTTTTGTTTGTCGCTCTCTATATTCGATTCGCGTACCTCCTAACTCAAATCCCGTTATTATTCGCAGTACTCTTTGGATATTATGGTTTTATTTTTTGTTTGTTATTAGTCATGTCGGTGTACGATTTGAAACATAAGATTTTACCTGACGGCATGACGATGCTCTTTGCTTCGGTCGCCTTGATCGGAATGTTTCTCTTCAAAGGCGATGCTCTCATCCTTCATATTCCAAGTGGGTGGGATTGTGTTGCTGGTTTGCTTTTGCCTGCACCATTTTCACTTTTGTGGCTTGTTTCAAAAGGAAAATGGATGGGACTCGGTGACGCAAAACTCATGATTGGAATTGGGTTTATGCTTGGGTTGTCGGCGGGGACTGCTGCAATTCTCCTTTCGTTCTGGATTGGTGCCGGTGTAAGTATTCTTGGTATTCTTGGACTTGCCTTGTTTGCGAAGCAGAAAGCCGTATCTCTCAAAACAGCGATTCCGTTTGGCCCGTTTCTTGCATTTGGCACGTTGCTCGTATTTCTTTTTTCGGTAAATATTGAAAGCATAACGCAATTTTTTGCACGTTAAAAAATGATTTCACTTTTTACGCATACACAGTCAAAATGGAAAGAAGAAAAAGGATTCACGTTGCTTGAAGTTTCTTTCGTGATTACTATTTTCGCAGTTATGGCATCGATTGTTCTTTTTCGATTCAAAGATTTTGGTGCAAAAACTGCATTTGATAACCTCATTCAAGATGTTGCTCTGCACATTGTGCAGGCACAAAAATCAGCAATCTCAGGAACTCTGAATCCAAATTTTACTGATACGAACAATCCACCATCGTATGGAATGTTTTTTCAGACATCTGCATCTGATCCAACTGCGGACCCGCTGACACATCAGTTTACTTATTTTACTGATATCCCACTTCTTGGAACTACTCGTGGAAATGGCGTCTACGATCCAACAACTGGTTGTCCAAGTACTCCAACCGTAGGAAATGAATGTATCGCCACAACATCCATAACAAGTGGTGAATACGTAAGCAAAGTGTGTTGGGTTGCTCTTGATGGAACACAAGGCTGTAGTGCTGGTGCAATGTCTGCGAACATTACGTTTGTTCGACCTTTTCCGGATGCAACAATCGAAATGTGTGTAGGCGGAGGAACCTGTACTCCTGCTGGAACAGGATACATCGAACTTCGTTCAGCCGTGAATACTGCGCTTGCTGGAACGATAGTGATTACTGGTTTGGGCGAAATTAGTGTACACAACGGACCCGCGTGTGATCTTGTTGGTACTTCTTGCTAATCGATATGATGTATTCTCGTATGAACAAAAATCAAATAGCAACTACTCTCGATTCAAGAGGCTTCACGATTATTGAAGTCATGATTGCGATGGCAATCTTTACGGTTATCGTTACGATCGGTATTGGTAGTGTCCTCGATGCAATCAATCAGCATTACGCGACACAAAATTTGCGTACAGTAATGGATAGTCTCAATTACGTGATGGAAGATATGGCGCGAAACATTCGATTGGGGACACCACCACACTGTGGTGCTCCGGGCACTGGTGGTACGAGCGGGATTGTGGATCCACTATCATGTCCACTTCCTTCTGACCCACACAACATTATTTCATTTAACTCTCAAGATGGCACTGTGATAACATATGAAATCATGCCCGCGAGTGGCAGTACTCCAAGCACCATTGTGAAGCAAAAGGGGGCGGGGATACCTCAAGTGATCACTCCGAATGAAGTTGAAATGGATTGGGCGAATTCTGGATTCACCGTACGTGGTGCAGAAGCAGGTGATGGTGCACAGCCAACAGTGGTGATCCGGCTTGCGGGAACGATTCATTACAAAGGAATAAATTCTAAGTTTGCAATCGAAACAACGGCATCACAGCGTGCGCTCGATTCGTAATACATACTCACTATGCAATTTTCTCACACTTATAATCACACAGAACGAGGATTTACTATTGTAGAAGTGCTTATTGCGCTTACTATTTTTTCAATTGCGGTTGCCGGAGTTATTACTGTTGCCTCACAAGGTGGGCTTACTATTAATATTGCTCGAAACAAACTAGTCGCAACGTATCTTGCCGATGAAGGAGTTGAATTGGTTCGTGGATTTCGCGATACGAATGTTGCTGGTGTATCTGCTGGTTCTCGCGGTACGGGATGGGCGTCGTTTATGACGGGGATCGCTCTTTGTACAACGAGTACTTCAGTTTCGTGTGATATAGACGCAACGAACTCAGCAGGAGCAACTATTTTTCCAAACGTTACGAATATCGTTTCGTGTCCAGTCTCTGGTTGTCCATTGTATTACGATACTTCGAGCGGTTTTTATAAAGACACTTGGTCAGCAGGTATCCCGCCTTCTTCTGTGTTCACGCGAAAAATTACCGTTGATGCCGTGTCGCTTTCAACAGATGAGGTTACGGTCACATCGACCGTAACATGGAAAGATGGTATTACCCCAGAGTCGATTACTCACACGGAAGAACTTTTTAATTGGTACTAGATATGAAACAGTTTTTCTCACGACCTACCTTGAATAGCCGTAAGACACCTGAGCGGGGAGTAGCTCTCTTGTTCGTTATTTTACTGACGAGCGTGTTGCTGTTGGTTTCGATTGGTATTACGAATATTTCATACCGAGAAACAACATTTTCGTTTGAAGCCCAAGAATCAGATCGAGCATTTTTTGCAGCTGACACTGGAATCGAATGCGCACTGTATCTCGACGCACCAGTACGTGGAGTATTTAGTGGATCAGGTATGGGTAGTTATACCTGTGGCAATCCTCCGATTTCACCCTACCTCGTAGATACATCCCCAACATTTCAATTCGTACTTCCACTTGGTCCACGTTCGTGTGCGCTCGTGAATGTGAACAAGGCATATGATGCACTTGGTACGGGAGCGAGTGATTACACCTCGATCTCTTCCGTTGGATACAATGTTGAAGCAAGCAGGACTGATCCTACTGTCTGTGTCAGCGGTACACCTGGACTTCGTGTCGTTACTCGCCGTTTGTTCTTGCAGTATCCAAATTCAGGAACAAGTAGCACGACCGGAGGGGGTGGTACTGGACCTACGGTGCCAGTTGTTACCGCAGATATTGATCCGACCGTTGGGACGACTGGAGGTGTTGTTACTTCTGACGGAGGTTCTCCACTTCTCCAAGCAGGATTTGAGTACACGATCATTCCAACAACTCTTGGGGTTACCCAGCCTTTTCCAGGTACCTATGATCGGAATATTGACGCAGGATTTAGTATCTTGGTCGGACATTCATTTAGTACATTTGGTTACCCAGATTTTCCAATCACTTCATGTTCAACCATATATATGAGGTCGTGGGCGAGAAATGCAGTAGGTACTGGATATAGTGCCACCGGAAATGCTAATGTGGCTTGTCCTTAATGTATGACTAAAACTGAAGCAGAAACACGACTCAAAAAATTGCGCGAAGCAATTGAAAAATACAGGTACCACTATCATGTGCTCAACGAGTCGCTTATTTCTGACGAAGCACTTGATTCACTCAAGAAAGAGCTTGTTGATATAGAACAACAGTTTCCTGAATTGATTACCGCCGATTCTCCAAGTCAGCGAGTGGCAGGTTCTGCGCTCCCAGGGTTTAAGAAAATCCGTCACACAGTACCGCAGTGGTCATTCAACGATGCATTTTCTGAAGAGGACATGCGTGATTTTGATGCACGGATGCATCGCATGCTTGCCGATCAGTATGGCAAGCCTGTATCGCCAACATATACCGCAGAACTCAAAATTGATGGACTCAAAATTGTATTTACATATGAACAAGGAAAATTAAAAACTGCTGCGACGCGTGGCGATGGAGCTGTCGGCGAAGATGTGACAGAGAACGTGAAGACGATTGAAGCAGTGCCGCTCGTATTGAGTCAGACAGTTGATGTCGTTGCAGAGGGTGAGGCATACATGCCAAAGAGTCAGTTTGAGAAATTGAATGTTGAACAGAAACGAAAAGGTGAAGAGCTTTACATGAATCCGCGCAATATTACCGCTGGTACGATTCGTCAGCTCGATCCACGCGTTGTTGCTGAACGGAAACTTTCAACATTTGCGTATGATATTTCTGGAGGAACAATGACCGTTCCTCCTCGTCAGGATGAAGAACTCGCTTTGCTGCGAACACTTGGTTTTCGTGTGAATCCAAACTTCAAGCGATGCAAGAATATGGATGAGGTTATTGCGTACTGGCATGAGTGGCTCAAGAAGAAAGATAAGGAAGACTATTTGATCGATGGGGTTGTGGTGAAGGTAACTGAACGTGAATATCAGGATGCACTCGGATATACAGGCAAGGCTCCACGCTGGGGAATTGCTTTAAAATTTCCAGCTGAACAAGTCACGACCATTGTCGAAGATATTGCACTACAAGTTGGACGAACTGGTGTTATTACTCCCGTTGCGCATCTGCGTCCCGTGCTCGTGTATGGATCAATGGTGTCGCGTGCGACACTCCATAACGAAGATGAGATTGAACGCCTCGGTGTGCGCATTGGCGACACTGTTATTTTGCAAAAAGCTGGTGACGTTATTCCCGATATTGTGAAGGTATTGACTGAAATGCGCACTGGCAAAGAAAAAGTATTTCATATGCCAAAAGTATGTCCGGAGTGTTCCACTGAATTGCTGAAGAAAGCTGTTGGAGTAAAAGGTGACGCAGAAAGTGCTGCGTATTATTGTACGAACACTCGTTGCCCTGCGAAAGATCGTCGTACCTTGTATCATTTTACGAGTAAGCATGCGTATGATATCGAACATCTTGGTCCAAAGAATTTGGACTTGTTACTTGATGCCGGATTGATTGCGAGTCGCGCAGATATCTTCACATTGAAAAAGGGTGACTTGCTTGAACTTCCACGCATGGGTGAGAAGTCTGTTGATAATTTGCTTGCTTCGATTGAAAAGGCACGTACGGTGACACTCGAGCGATTTATTGTAGGGCTCTCAATACCAGAAGTTGGGGAGGAGACGGCGCGAGAGCTTGCGGAAGAGTTTCGATCGATCGAGGCACTTCGGGTGGCGACGCGCGCTGATCTCGAAGCGATGAATGGTGTTGGCCCGCGCGTCGCCACCTCGCTCACTGACTACTTCGCTAGTAATCACAACGTAAAAGTTGTCGATGACCTCATTCAGCAAGTTACAATTCAAAATCCACAATCTAAAAAGGGGTCACAAAAATGTGCTGGCATGACTTTCGTATTAACAGGAACGCTCCCGACGCTCAGTCGAGATGAAGCGAAAGCGAGAATCCTTGCCGAGGGGGGCAAGGTGTCAGGCAGTGTTTCGAAAAATACGACATATGTTGTCGCAGGGGAAAGTGCTGGTTCAAAATACGATGAAGCACAGAAGCTTGGGGTTCCAATTCTTGATGAACAGGGACTCATTGAAATGCTCGCCTAACGTGGTATAAATAAGACATGCAACTTTCCGATATCAAAAAACTCGCCTCAACAGCTCGTATTTCGATGAGCGACGAGGAGGCAGAAGGCCTTGCCAAGGACCTCGACGCAACGCTCGTCTATATCAATCAAGTCAATTCGGCCCCTCTTCCACCGGAGGAGGTTGTCGTTCCTCTCAATCGTAACGCTGTGCGAGATGATGTCGTATCGAATCCAACAGGATCTGTAGCAGCTGATGTATTCGCTCAGGCGCCATCGCAAATGGATGGTTTTGTAAAGGTAAAGAAAATTCTCTAATCATATGATTGATATAAAAGATCTCACAATCGAAAAAGCTCATGATGCGCTCACCAAAGGTGAGTATACTGTTCGTGAATTGTGCCAAGCATATCTCGACGTGATCAAAGAAAAGAATCCTGATATCAATGCATACCTCGAAATATTTGCCGATGTCATGGACCAAGCAGACAAGGCGCAAGACAAATTCAAAAATGGAACGGCCACATTGCTGACTGGTATTCCGCTTGCGATGAAAGACAACATGCTCATCAAGGGCAAGCATGCGAGTGCTGCATCAAAAATTCTTGAAGGATATACTGCTTCGTATACGGCGACGGCACTCCAAAATCTCATCGACCAAGGAGTCGTTTTTCTCGGACGTACAAACATGGATGAGTTCGCTATGGGAAGTTCAACACAGACGAGTGCTTATGGAGTGACGCGTAATCCACTCGATCGTGAACGCGTTCCAGGTGGATCAAGTGGTGGTCCAGCTGCTGCCGTCGCGATGTACGGAGCACTCGCATCACTTGGTAGCGAGACGTGTGGTTCGATTCGTCAGCCCGCATCGTTTTGTGGACTTGTTGGATTTAAACCAACCTACGGAGCAGTATCTCGAAGCGGGATTATCGCCATGGGTAATTCGCTCGACCAAGTTGGTCCGCTTGCACACACAGTGCGTGATGCTGAAATCATTCACAAAGCACTTGTGAGTTATGATCCTGAGCTTGATGGAACGACAGTACCAATGGAAAAGCGTGTACCTGCGCCACGAACACTCACAAAGAAAATCGCCGTTCCCGCAGAATGTATGAAAGGGGAAGGTATCGATACAGAATTGCACGAGGCATTTTTGAAATCGCTCGATACGTTCCGTGCAATGGGCTATACAATCGAAACAGTTTCATTCCCGCTCATGCCGTATTCGCTTGCCGTGTATTACATTGTCATGCCAGCCGAAGTTTCAACAAACCTTGAACGTCTCGACGGTATTCGCTATGGATACCATGCAAAAGAAGCGAAAGATCTAAACGAATTTTATATGAAAACTCGTGGTGAAGGATTTGGTCGCGAATCTCGCCGACGTATTATTCTTGGTTCCTATGTGCTTTCAAATGATGGTGAGTACTATCGTCGAGCGCTCCGTTTGCGTGATGCAATAACCAAAGAACTCGATGAGACTTTTACGAAATATGATTTTGTGGTCACTCCTGTCGCACCGATGCTTCCGTTTAAGCTTGGTGAGAAATTGACTGATCCTGTTGCCATGTATCTTGCCGACGTATTTTCTGCTCCAGCAAACCTCTCAGGTGCTCCCTCAATCGCCCTTCCAATTGGACTCACTGCGACCGGACTTCCAACTGCCGTACAAATTACTGCTCCACGATGGGAAGACGACACCCTCTTTGCTGTTGGAAAAGAATTTGAGCGTACGAATCAATCGAAATAATGCTACAATAAAAAGATAGTATGGATCCGAACGCAATCGGTACACAACTTCTCACCAAGCCACTCTTTGACCCGAGTTTTTTGAACCTCGATTATTGGTTCGGCAAAGTACTCGTCATCGTTAATTGGTTCAAGGGTATTCACGCAGGTGGACCGGTCTATTTTGTCTCCTACGTTCTTTCGCTATTTGGTATAACAATGATCATCTATTGTCTCGTGCGCATGGTGGAGATTGCATATGAGGAAGATGAACACTTGAAACACGCGATTCATGAATATCAGGATCGTCACAATGATCGCGCGAATTCCGGACGCAACGTACGTTGGGAACATATTCAAGAATTACTCAACGCACCATCAAGTGCGGAGTGGAGGATTGCAGTTATGGAGGCTGATAGTGTTCTCGAAGGCCTTCTCGAGGCTCGGGATATACCAGGAGCGGGGATTGGAGAACGTCTCAAGAATATACCACCAGGTGATCTCGGTAGTATTCAAGCAGCATGGGAAGCACACCTCGTTCGTAACAGAATCGCCCACGAAGGAAGTGAATTTTCCCTGAGCCAACGCGATGCTCGTCGCACGATCCAGCTCTACGAAGTGGTCTTCCGCGAACTAGGCTTTTTGTCATAAGGTTGCTTTTTCGCGCTTTTTTAGTACAATGCATCTGCGTCACAAGGCGCATTTTCATTTTTGCCGTAAGGCTAGATTGATTACGCGCGGGGTGGAGAAGTGGTATCTCGTAAGGCTCATAACCTTGAGACCCCGGTTCGATTCCGGGCCCCGCAACAAGCATCCTACGGATGCGTGCAAGTGACAAGGGTTGCATGCACTATGTGGTTCGTCTATATTCTACAATGTGAAGACGGGAGCCTTTATACAGGAAGTACCAACGACTTGGATAGAAGGTTTACTGCACACAAAGAGGGTAGAGGCGCGCGCTACACGAAGAGCCACCCTGTTACTGCGTGCGTATATAGTGAATCGTGCGGGACGCGCGGAAACGCGCTTCGACGGGAAGCTGAGATTAAAAAACTCAGTCGAACGAAGAAGTTGGAACTTATAGAGATGTCGGCGTAGCTCAGTTGGTTAGAGCGTGGGACTCATAAGCCCAAGGTCGGAGGTTCGATCCCTCCCGCCGACACAATCGGACTCACGTCCGAGAAAATAGATGCAGTCGTAGCTCAACTGGTTAGAGCACTCCCCTGTCACGGGAGAGGTTGCGGGTTCGACCCCCGTCGACTGCGCAGAAACACAAAAGGCCACGCGTACGCGTGGCCTTTTGTGTTATCATTCTTGCATGACGTTGTACCAATTTTTCGGTATTCTCTCCGCATTCATTTTTATAATCGCATATATTCCATACATCTTTTCGATTGTGAGAGGGGAGACGAAACCGCACCCGTTCAGTTGGATGCTTTGGACACTTATTGGAATTATTAGTGCGTATTTGTATGTACAGGTTGGCGCGCGCGAAACACTTCCATTTGCGTTTGCAGGGACGATTCTGCCGTTTATTATAATGTGTGTTTCTTTCCGAAATTGGAAAGGTGATTTTTCACTATTTGATTATTTTTGTCTCGGGTTTTCACTGCTTGCGATCGTGACGTATGTGATGTTTCACTCGGCAAACTTTTCTCTTACACTGAGCTTGTGCGCCGATGCAGTTGCGTTTCTTCCGACAATGCGTAAAACGTATCTCGATGCTTCTACTGAGAATCTTGCGACGTGGTTGCTCTTTCTTTTGAGCTACATCACATCGCTTGTCGCCACGATTCCACGATTTTCATATGGAGTAGTACTTTTTCCTGCATATTTGACTGTGTGTGGAGGAGTCATGTGTTTCTTGGTCCTTCGTGGGAGATTGAAAAAAGCCTCGTAATCTAGTAGTATTGCGAAGTTGGTCACTTTTGACTGATTGAAAATTACAGAAGCCGTTGTAGCTCAGTTGGTAGAGCACATTCATGGTGGAACGCAGTTCCTGCCCACTCAGAGAGTAATCTTTGGGTGAATCCCGAATAACGGTTAATAGCCAGATTGGCCAAGACCGTGGCGAAATTGTTTCGCCCGAACGACTGACAAGGGTTTCCTCGAAAGAGGAGAAATATACAGTCTAGCCCTCTTCTATATATAAAAAGGAGGTGTAAGCGAAGAATGAGGTCTCCGGTTCGATCCCGGACAACGGCTCACTGAAACAATAATGTTTTAGTCTTGTTTCAACAAGAAGATGTTTGACATGTGAACGATTGTTCACTTACAATAAGGTTATGCCGAATCCTAAAAAATTCAGGACACCATGTTTGTACTGTGGTAAGGAGCCAGCAAGTGCAAAGTATAAATATTGTAGCAACGCATGTCAGGGTGCATATCAACGCGCTGTGTACATCGAAAAATGGAAGTCGGGAAAGATTCAAGGACTACAAAGTATCGGTGTCGTTTCAACTGCGATCAAAATATATTTGCGGGAAAAGTACGGAGATAAGTGTTGTTTGTGTGGCTGGTCGCAGATAAATCAAAAGACAGGGAAAGTTCCCGTTGTTGCTGACCACATTGATGGTAACTGGCATAACAATGTTGAAAGCAATCTACGGTTACTTTGCCCGAATTGCGACTCATTAACTCCTACATATGCAGGTGCTAATAAAGGAAACGGAAGAACGAACCGGAGCGTAAGTAAAAGAATTAAAGATGCGCGGATTCTTGCGAGTAAAAAAGTTTAGTGTAAAGTATAAATATATACGCCACCTTAGCTCAGTTGGTAGAGCATCTCACTCGTAGCGAGAAGGTCCTCGGTTCAATCCCGAGAGGTGGCTCATGAATCCGATTCTTGTATTGCCGTCGGAAAAATATAAAGAGAGTTTTTTAGAAGCGCTCGCTGAACAAGATCCAGGACAAATGAATCCGCTTGAAGGTGAAAGCTACAAACGATTCAACGGAGATTTTGAGGCGTTTCTCGCGTATTTGAGCGATGAGCGTGAAGGAAAGAATTTACTCGAAGGGCGTGTTCCACAGACGGTGTACTGGATTATTGACGGAGAAAAATTCATCGGGCGCATTTCGATTCGCCACCGATTGAATGAGGCACTCATGCATATTGGTGGACACGTCGGATATTCAATTCGTCCGAGCGAACGACACAAAGGCTATGGAAGTATCGCACTCGGACTCGTGCTCCCAAAAGTTCATGAGCTCGGAATAGAGAAAGCACTTCTCACGTGTCTTAAAACGAACGAAGCTTCACGTCGCATTATCGAAAAGAATGGTGGAATATTTGAAAACGAAGTTACAAACGATGAGGGTCTGGTGAGTCTTCGCTTTTGGGTACCGACCACATAATATGAATTCTCTTTTTTTATTCACATTCATTTTTGCGGAATTACTTGTTGTTCTTGGTGCATGGTATGCATACCGCGATCATTTTTTGACCGTCGGAGAGATGAAGCGGCACGGGATTACACAAGGGCTACCGTTTCTCGCACACGCGGGTATGTGGGGAGATTTTATTTTGGTTTCTCCACTCATCGCATACATACTTTTGACTTACGCTCTGTATTGGGATATTCACCAATATGGTGTCGCGTTTATTGTGGGGTTCGGTACAAGTGCCGTGCTCCATTATTTGTATACAAAAATCGAGATACCAGAGTCGCATGTACGTAACGGCAGACTCACTCGTGCGGGGTGGGTACATTTTGTTTATATGACTGGGGCGATGATGGTTCTATGCTTGTACTATTTCTTTACTCCGATGCTTTCATATGTTTCGTTCATCCTCACGTCAGTACTTATTATCGTTCATGTTCTTCTCTCGAACCATCTCGTGCTTGAGATTGTGAGACCATCGTGGTACGGCAAACATCATTACAAGGACGGCTTGTTTGTGTTGGTCACGTTTTGCCTCATTCTCTTTTTGGCTTGGCGATGTTACAGTATTTTTGCTTAGTAAATTGGTGGCTCTGTTATAATCAAAATTATGGACAATGGCAACGTAGACAATAGAATTGTTGAAATCGAAACCGCGATGAGCGGGGCGGATTTTTGGGCCGACAAAGACAAGGCTCAGACAATGATTCGTGAACTCGGCGAGCTCAAACAAAAGAAAGAAGGTGCAGCTGCTTTTGATAAAGGCAATGCAATTATGACAATCATTTCAGGGGCGGGTGGAGATGATGCCGAAGATTTTGCGCGCATGCTCTTTGATATGTACGTGAAATTCTTTGCACGCAAAAATCTTTCGTACGCGGTGATCCACGAAAGCAAAAATGATCAGAATGGTTACAAAAATATTTCGCTCGAAGTGACTGGTCGTGGAGCGCATGGTCTGCTCAAACACGAGAGTGGGGTGCATCGTCTCGTGCGAACAAGTCCGTTTAATTCAAAAGGCAAACGAAGCACGAGCTTTGCGCTCGTCGAAGTCATCCCAAAAGTGCCAAAACAAGCCATGCCCGAACTGAATGAAGGTGATGTCGAAGTTGATTTTGCACGTGCTGGTGGTCCAGGTGGACAGAATGTGAACAAGCGCGAGACTGCGGTGCGAATCATGCACAAGCCAACGGGCATCAGTATTCTCGTGCGCGAAGAACGTAGTCAGGAACAAAATCGCGAACGCGGAATGGAAATTTTGCGTGGCAAACTCTACAAGAAAGCTGAAGACGAACACAAAAGTCTCGTCGAAAGTATGCAGAGTACCAAAGGCACAGAAATCGAATGGGGGAATCAGATCCGCAACTATGTCCTGCATCCCTACAAGCTCGTCAAAGACCTCCGCACCGGAGTCGAAACCTCAGACACCAAAGGCGTCCTCGACGAAGGCAACCTCGACATTTTCATTGAAGCTGAACAAAAACTCTAAATTAGAAAAAGAGCAATTTTATGACAAGTGCGATAACAATAAAGGCAAAAAGTTGCTTGATCCATTTGTCGCCTTTTTTGAGTGCAATGTGAGAGCCGATATATCCACCCGTCGCTGTTCCAGCAAGAAACAAGAATCCAATTTTGTAATTGATGAGTCCGTGTGAGGCGAAAACAATAAGTGAGGCAATATCGAGGATTGTGACAGGGATGATTTGAGTTGCGCTTGCTTCAGTGATTGTGAGACCAAAGAAGCTCATCATTGTGTAAAAGATAAGTGTCCCAGAGCCAGCGCCAAAAAATCCTGCGTAAATTTGTACACAGAAATAGATGATACAACCAAGGATTTTTTTAATTCCGTGTACTTCACTTGGCTGTACACCGATATTTCGTTTCAAAAAAATAACTGGGAGGAGGATGAGCATGAGTGCTCCGATGACACTTTTTAAAATTGAAGGATTTATTTGGAGGAGAAGATGAGAGCCGATGAGAGATCCAGCAAGACTCAAAACTGAGAACAGGAAAACAAACTTCCAGATAATTTTTTTAGATTTCCAGAATTTGTAGAGTGCCGTTAGTTGGCCGAGTCCACCGAATCGATCAGTAGCTATCGCCATTTGGGGTGGTAGTCCGAGAAAAATAAGAAAGGGGATAGATATGAGACTTCCACCACCAACGAGTGTACCAATAGTACTTGCGATTACTCCTACAACAAAAGTCGCAATAAACAGTATTGTTTCATGCATATATGTCCAGTATATCAAGATTTCATCACGAAAGTACAAATCGCAAGATTGGGCACACGCCCTCTCAAAAGGACTCTCGGAGCGCGACGGCGCGAGAGGGAGGCGAAAATCCTTCGGGATTTTACGCTGGTCCTTTTGAGAGGGCGTGTGCCCAATCTTGTGGGTCTGAGCTTTAAGGTTTCGTGAAATATGATATACTAGACCCCGTTACCAATGATCTATTTCAAAGGAGTCAAAAAAGAATACCCCCAAGGGTCAGTAGCTCTTGAAGAAGTCACCATTTCGATAAATGCAGGGGAATTCGTCTCCGTCGTCGGCCACTCTGGAGCCGGCAAAACCACACTCGTTAAACTCATTATCGCAGAAGAAGAACCAACCGAAGGTACTGTCATGTTTGAGTCGCTCGATGTCAACCGTTTGAGTGGTCGTGATTTGACGCGTCTCCGCCGACGCATCGGGACTGTGTTTCAGGATTTTAAATTACTCCCAAACAAGACTGCATTTGAAAATATTTCGTTTGCAATGGAGGCCGCTGGCAAAAGCGACGAAGAAATCGCCGCCGATGTTCCTCATGTGCTTGACCTTGTAAACCTACTTGAATTGAAGGACCATTTTCCTGGACAACTTTCTGGCGGAGAGAAACAGCGTCTCGCGATTGCGCGCGCCATCATCAATCAGCCAGAGATCATTGTTGCTGATGAGCCAACAGGGAACCTCGACCCCATCAGTACCTACGAGATAGTGCAGATTCTCAAAAAAATCAACGAATTAGGCACGACGATTATTCTCACTACGCACAATCGTGGAGTTGTCGACTCGATTGGGAAACGTGTCATCACACTCGAAAAGGGCCGTGTTGTTCGAGATGACAAGGATGGGCGATATATGATTTAATAAGATATGGCAATGGTCAATTTCAAGCGTACGTTCCGCACAGGATTCCTTAATTTTTCAAGGAATAGTCTTGTCTCCCTCTCTTCAGTTCTCGTAATGACGATTACCCTCTGTGTGCTCGGGGGAGTATTACTCTTTCAACACGTACTCGAGACAACACTCGTGAACGTAGAAAATAAAGTTGATGTGACTGTGTATGTTGTTCCTGGTACTGACGAGACATCAATACTTACGCTCAAAGACAAAGTTGCCGATGTTCCTGAAGTCGCGAGTGTTGATTACGTTTCTGAGAATCAGGCACTCGCTGATTTTCGCGCGCGTCATGCCGATGACCAGACAACACTTCAGGCGCTTGATGAGCTTGATCAAAATCCAATCGGGGCAATGCTTAATATTAAAGCGAAAGATATTTCACAGTATGAAAGTATCGCAAAGTTTTTTGATAATACAGGAACCCTCGGCACTGGATCACAATCTATTATTGACCATGTCGATTACAGCAAGAACAAGGCAGACATCGAGGCGATTCAAAATATTCTTTCAAACGGGCGTCGTCTCGGTCTCGTGATGACCCTCATTCTGATGCTCATCTCGATCATCGTTACGTTTAACACAATGCGTCTCGCTATTTATTTTGCACGTGAAGAGATCTCAGTAATGCGTCTCGTCGGTGCGTCGCGCTCCCATGTGCAAGGCCCTTTTATTGTTGAAGGAGCATTGTACGGGTTCGTCGCTACGCTCCTCACCCTCGTCCTTTTCCTTCCAATTACATTTTGGTTTGGAAGTCACATGACGGATTTCTTTGGGGGTGTAAATTTGTTCCGCTATTATCTCGGCAATATCCTTTCGTTTGCAGGAATCTTGCTCGTGTTCGGGACGGGACTTGGAGCGCTTTCAAGTGTTTTGGCGAGTAGAAAGTATTTAAAAGTGTAATGTTTCGGATTTTCAATTATTAGTATTTTTCGTATTGTAAGTATCATCATGTTCAACAAAAAGACCGCAGAAAATCCAAAATATGTGTTTGTCGTAGGAGGTGTCATTTCCGGAGTGGGCAAGGGGATCACCGCTAGTTCTATTGCCAAGATCATGCAAGATCGCGGTCTTCGTGCAACGGCAATAAAGATTGATCCATACATCAACGTTGATGCGGGTACGATGAATCCGACTGAACACGGAGAGGTGTTTGTGCTTGATGATGGCGATGAGACCGATCAGGACATGGGCAACTACGAACGATTCTTGAACATCGACCTTACACGCGTAAACTACATGACGACTGGACGTGTGTATCAGACCGTCATCAACAAAGAGCGCAATCTTGATTACGCAGGAAAATGCGTACAAGTTGTGCCACATATCCCACTTGAGGTTATCGACCGAATCGAGACTGCTCAGAAAAAAGCTGGGGCCGATATCGTCGTGATTGAAGTCGGAGGAACGATTGGTGAATACGAAAATATTCTCTTCCTTGAGGCTGCACGTATGATGAAGCTCAAGAATCCAAAAGATGTTGCTGTTGTTATGGTCTCGTATCTTCCTGTACCAAGTAAGGTTGGGGAGATGAAGACCAAGCCAACTCAGCATGCAGTCCGTACACTGAATGGTTCTGGAATTCAGCCAGACATTCTGGTTGCTCGTAGTAATGATCCTCTCGACGAGAAGCGCAAAGAAAAGCTCTCACTCTTTTGTAACGTTCCTGAAGGTCGTGTGATCAGTGCTCCTGACGTTGACAGTATTTACGACATTCCAGCAAATTTTGAAAAGGAAGGACTTTCAGATATTTTGTGTGATATTCTCTTTCTCTCATGCAAAAAGAATCGCGTTGAGAGTGCAGAGCTTTGGGATATGTTTACCCATCGTATTGCAACAGCAAAAGGTGAACTCAAGATTGCGGTGGTTGGAAAATATTTTGATACGGGAAACTATGTTCTTTCAGATGCATATATCTCAGTGATTGAAGCGATTCGTCATGCGAGTTACGCTATCAATCAGAAGCCGGTGCTCACATGGATAAACTCAGTTGATTTTGAACAGCATCCTGAGCGTATCAAAGATCTCGCGCAATACGATGGCATCATTGTTCCTGGAGGATTTGGAGCGCGTGGTATCGAAGGAATTATTTCTGCAATTCAGTTTGCGCGTGAAAACAAAATTCCATATTTTGGGTTGTGTTACGGAATGCAACTTGCGGTGATTGAATATGCTCGTCACAAACTCGGATGGAAAGATGCGAATACTCGAGAGATCAATCCAGATTCATCACGTCTTGTGATCGATATTATGGAATCTCAGAAAGGGAAGCTCGATGCTCATGACTATGGAGGTACCATGCGTCTCGGCGCGTACGATGCATATCTCGGTACGGGCACAATGGCGCGTACAGCATATGCCAAAGACACCATCAGTGAGCGCCACCGTCATCGCTACGAGGTGAATCCTGCGTATATCAAGGATATCGAGGGGGCAGGACTTGTGTTCTCAGGACGCTCGCCTGACGGCGAGCTCATGGAGATCGCTGAACTTCCAAAAGACGTTCATCCATTCTTCCTTGGCACACAATTCCATCCAGAATTCAAATCACGACCACTTGCACCACATCCACTCTTCAAGGCTTTTGCTGAGGCAGCAGCTACACGAGCAAAACGCGCATAGCGCGCACAAAAAACTACTTTTAGTAGCCGCCATAAAATAAAAATAGCAAAAATACCTTTCAGAAGCACCGGCGTAAATTTCTGAAGAAATTTCGCCTCTCTCTCTCGCCGTCGCGCTCCGAGAGTGCTTCCAAAAGGTATTTTTGCTATTTTTATTTTGTGGCGGCTAATCTAAGTGGTTGCCTTCGCGAGACTTTGCGTTTTTGACGATGTCGATGACGAGATTGTCGTCGTCTGTGACGGTGAAGAGATCCATGTCTTTTGGACTAATGGTCTGATATTTCTCAAGCATTGTTAATTTGAAGAAATTGATGAGCGGTGTCCAGAATTCGACGCCGTAAAAGACGAGGGGAATTGGTTTGAGTTTGCCTGTCTGTACGAGCGTGAGTACTTCAAACATTTCATCCATTGTGCCGAATCCTCCAGGGAAGAAGACGAACACTTCCGACGAGAACGAGAGTGCGACTTTGCGAGCAAAGAAGAAGTAGAAGGGAACATCGTCTGTGACATATTCGTTGTTGTGCTGTTCCATCGGAAGTTTGATCGAGAGGCCAACAGATTTGCCACCCGATTCAAAAGCACCGCGGTTGCCAGCTTCCATGATGCCAGGACCTCCGCCAGTCACGACAGTGAAGCCGAGTTCTTTGGCGATACGGCCTCCAAGATGACGAGCTTTGTCATAGAATTCATCGCCTTCTTTGAAACGTGCTGAGCCATAAAAAGTGACGGAGCGTTCGATCGTCTCCATTTCTGTTATGCCTTGTTTGAGTTCTTCGTTGATGCGACAAATGCGTACGCCGTCTGGATTGTCGCCGGCTACTTCGACACATCCCTGCTTGATTTCATCGAGCGTGAGGTGTCGGTGTCCACTCTTGTCTACGTGTTGTTGTTCGTCTGTCATATGCAGATTATCATACCACGGGTCTCGAATACTTGAAAAAAGCCCATATTTAAGCTATTGTTGGGGAGTTATACGGGCGAAGTGTGCCCGTGTGAAATATTGCCAGATCGTCTAATGGTAGGACTACTGCCTCTGGAGCAGTGTATCTTGGTTCGAATCCAGGTCTGGCAGCACTACTGGACTGTTAGAGCACATTTGCTCAAACTGTCCTTGTTTTTCCAGGGTATTTATTGGTTCGAGCCGTTCTTTTATGTCTCGGACAGTGCCTGAAATATTTTGTATTGGGAATAGACAATTCTCTATATCAATACTGAGTATTTTGTCTTTTATGAGTAGGTTCGAGCCGAGAGCCGCAAGTATGGCTCGGCGGTCTTCAAGTGTACCGTAAGTGAAGCGGTTTATTGCTCGCTCGATGAAAGTAAACATTTCGTCGCCGGTCTTCATCCAGGCATCAACGCGTTTACCCGTGCCTTCAAATAGTTTCTCCAAACGCTTCTTTTCTTCAAGAAGCGGCTCTCGGCGTCGGATAAATTCGTCCCCCTCGATTTCGCCGCCCGCTCTCATATTGGTCAGGCCGTCTATCTTCGCAAGGCAAGCCTTATAGGCCCTCTGTTGGGCTTCGACGATAGTGTTGCGGTCGTCGACTTCCTTCTCGTTTTCGGTCTTCCACCATTTCATGGCAAAGGCGTGGAACTCGGTTGGTATTTCGATTTTGTCGATCTCGCGGACGATCTGCTTTTTAAGTTCCTTTTCCTCTATTGATCCTTGCGTGCAGTTCGGATTGAGCTTCTTGGTGCAGTGATAGTAAACGTAAGTGTTCACATCGCCATTGGCGAGTTTCTTGAACTTTGTTTCGGCTGTAATAGACGCGCCGCAGTCGGCGCACTTCATCATTCCTACGAAATCAAAGATATGGGTCTTCGGACGAGGACGGCCCTTACGACCGAGGAGTGCTTGGATTTTGTCGTAGTCCTCCTCGGTGATGATCGTCTCGTGCGTTCCACGATACCAACGACCGCTTCCGAGTGGGTACTCGTACATGCCGTAGTAAAAGGTATTTGTGAAGATGCGATAGATCGTGCTTCGACCCATCTTCTTGCCTTTGGGAGTTCGGTAGCCCCACTCGTTCGTTGCAATCTCTCGGATTTGAAGTGGTCCGTATGTGCCGGTTAGCATCAGCTCCATCATTTTGCGGATAAGAGGGAGACGCACTTTGTCGGTGATGATTTTTTTATTTCCTTTCTCTGTAAACTTATCATTCAGATAGCCGAACGGCGCAGGGCCAGGGAACATACCCATAGTCGCTTTCTTTGTAAGCCCTCGCGTAACGTCGATACCTTTCTTGTCGTTTTCCATTTTTGCTTGGGTACAAGCGAGAGTGAACATGAACTTATCAAATGGCGTATTTCGATACGTTTGCCCAGGAGTAACAATTTCGATCAGCTTGCCGCGATCCATCATATCGACGAGGAGTGCGGAGTCGATGGCGTTACGCGAGAGGCGGTCAGCGTGCCACGCGACGATGGCGTTGATCTTGCCATGCTCTAGTCGGTCGAGCATCTCCTTGAATAGCGGGCGATGGTTTGTGGTCTTTGCTGATTTTGACTCGGTTAAAACATCCTCATCCGCAATACGGATATTGAGGTTTTTGCAGATAGCTTTTGCGCTATCGATCTGGGAGTCAATCGAAAGGACCTGGCGATCTTCGGTCTCGCTAGATTTTCGGCCGTACATGCCGTATTTGAGTTTTTGTGGTGCTTCTGTTTGCATAATGTTATTTATTGCTTGCCTTCTTTAAGAAAGCATCGAAATCCTTTTTCTCAATTCTGAATTCCTTGCCGAGCTTATACGCTTTGAGCTTCTTCGCTCCGATCCAGCGGTAGATCGTCATAATGTTCAGGCCGAGCCTGTCGGCCAAATCTCGGGCGGTGTAAAAATCTTGTTCCATGTCTTTCATTTTACTTTACTATTGTTTACATTGCAAGTCTACAAGATACGCTTAGCTATTTTCTCGAAAACGGCCCTTTCTTGGTCGGTGAGTGCCAGAGTATCGCTCGAACCTTCTTGAATATCCTTCAATTTCTGAACGATTTTGACGGCATCCGTATTGCTCATAGCGCCATATCCATATGATCCAAATGTGGTCGTGACATTCTCGTGTCCCAGATTTAAGCTGATCGCTTTCTTCTCTTCCTCGGTAAGGCGTTTCTTGCTAAGGATGCTTACAACCAAATGGCGAAAGGAGTGCGGGTGGAAATACTGAAGGTAGGCACTTTTGCATCGCTTTTCAAAAATCTTGCGTGCCGCGCCTGTGCCAACCCAAGCATCTTGCCCAATGGCTTCTTTACTGTAGCTATTTTCTCCTCCGCCAAAAGAATGGGATGTCATCGGAAAGATCGGCTCATCAGGTCCAAAACCCTTTGACTCCAAGTACTCATACCATTCCATGAAATATTTTTCTGGATCGTCCCAACCAATTGGGAAGAATGTGGTAAGTATTCGTTTCGTGTTTTTGGTCTTCACTCCGTCACCTGGGTTCTGGTCGATTTGTTTCTTCTCTTTGTCAAAGCTTTTCATCTTCAAGGAAATGATGGCATTGATGCGAGCACCCGTGATGAGCGCAAAAGAGATGAGGGCACGGTCGCGCATGTCGATTTCGGACTTGCCATCAATGCCCTCGATTATCTTTTTAGCGTCCTCAAAGGTAGGCATTTTTTTGGTGGTTCCCAAACGTGCGATTTGGGCATCCGCTTTTGAGAGGCGTAAGTAGTCCACATCGTTTTTTTGTATCTTGCTCTTGTAGCCGGGCTGTTCGCAAAGCCACTCAAAGAACTTCTTTATGCGGCGAATATAGTTCGACTGGGTAACAAGGGAAACTTTGCCGGATTTTGATTTGGCGGGTCTCGTGCTGAGCCACTCCGTAAAGGCGGCAGCTTTTGATTTATCGTAGGTGGAATAGTCCTCGTTCTGATTGAAGGTATCCCATTGTGTGATGGCGTCGGCGTGAGTACGCACCGAGCTTTTGGCAAACCCCCGAGCGCCTTTTAACTGCTCAAAGAATTGCCTCTTTATCTGCTCGTTTTCGTAAGGTGTTTTCATGACTAAGAATGGTTAGGTAAGAGGTAATGGGGTCGGCTTCATGGGCTTCAAGTGTTTTGCCATTTTTTCTAAGAGCATAATTCCGGGTAGGAGATCGTTTGCCGCTTGGAATTGCTTTTTCTTAGTACAGGCTTTCTGGATTTTTTTCAGATGCTCTATTTCCGATTCAAGAGCAGAGACAACATACGGTATATTTCTGAGGCTGATTTTTAGCTCGATTTTTTCTTCGTTTGATGGTGTTTCCATAGAATTAATTTAGTGTTTTTTAGTTTGATAATTGCCTGCTTTTTTAGGGTTCTTTTTGTTACCGAATCGATACGCGCGTTTCTCGCTCTAAACGGACATTTAAGTTGGGAGAGAGAATATCATTTAGTCCTTTTGGCAGGGTTAGATTGTCCGGCTCATTTTCCCGTTGCAGACACGACATTCGCCTGTTTTTCGCCCGTTTAGCTTCTTGATCGTGTTTCGCTTTGCGCTCCGCGCGGCCTTGCATCTGAGACAATAAAACTCGTGTCGCTTCAATTTTATTTTCTTTTTTGAGTCTTTTTTTCTCAAAAAATCTTTGATCTCAAAGCCGCGCATGAGGATCGGATTTTTCCCGCCAGGAACGGTCGGGAGCCCCTGTTCGATCCAACGCAAGCAAGTTTTCTCATTCACATCCGCATCTCTCGCAAGTTCTTTGATTGTATAACTTGTCGAACCGATGATTTTTTGGCCGTTGATCCTTGTCATAGGATTAACGGCTATCGTTTGGTTTCTCGACCTTTTTTACTTCCCCAGATGACTCTGGGCCAAGGACCGCCTTATACAGATTGACCAAATGGTTAGCACGAAATGACGCTTCCTGTCTGGAAAGCGTGACTCCGAACTTCTTTCGGAACATCTTGATATATTCGTCAATGGCCTGTTCTGGTAACATAGTGCAGGCTCACTCTTTGCTTGATCCGTCCGAACGCCATGAACAGACAGACCAAGCAAACAGAGAACCTGCTCGGATTTTTTCCATGGCATTTAGTTGAGCAAAACAAAAAGGAGCTCAATTTGAGCATCCCATGTCGCCACTATTCCATAGCCGTTATCTTGTTAGTTCAATGTCTTTCTGACTATTTCTTACTACTTCTTAATTTGTGTAATTTTTTTATATCCAAAGCTAATTTTTTAGTATCAATCTTTCGATCCTCAAAATCTTTATATGAAATGCTGTTTTCAAAAATGATGCCGTCTTTTGAAACGCTCGGAAAAAACATTTTCCTCAATTCGCCCTTGAAACCAAGGTCGTTTAGGATTTGATGAAAGCTCTTTCCCAGAGATTTTTTTATCGCAGTCTCTATTTCCTCCTTGGTGATTTTTTCGTTTGGCCGCGCAAAAACATACTCGATGAAATTGTGGTTCTCGCTGGAAAAATTAGGAGTAGAGAGAATGTACTCCTTGTTAAGAACAAGCTCTCTCGTTTTTGGATCAAAATCAAGGAAGTACGCAGTTTCGGCAGCGGTCCCACTGAAAGGGTGATTGCCTTCATCGATGGCTTGCTGATCCATCATGAAATCTCGGGTGAGGGAGATAATTATTTCCTCTTTGACCAAGTCAATGATTTTTATCACATTCTCTTTTTCAAGCGAGAACATCGTCTCGTAGAAACGAAAATGATTTTCATCCTTCAAGTACCATCCTCCCGCTCTGGCCAATTCTTCAAATGTAACCCGAAGATTTTTTGAGTCGTATTTTTCAGTTAGGACTTTGATCGCCTCTATCAATTTTTCCCGTTGCTTGGGATAGCTGAAATATCGCATCTTCGGAGCGCCGAGTAGGTCGCCAGTCCGAAACTCGTCGAGGTAGTCCGATAAGATTTTTCGGAGGGCGGTTTCGTGGATTTCAATTTTGAACGTGAGATTTTGCCATATCAGAGGGTCGTTAATTTGCATCAGAGTCACCAGATCGGTAATCGTCAAAAATTGAGAGTTTTGGACCTTATTGAAAATGGTTGAACCCAACCCGCAAAATTTATCTCTCAAATACGCGTCAGCTTTCTCGCTTCGGTATGCGTGCCCGCCACTGATCGATGCGATCCTTTTCTTTTCTTCCTGTGCGGCGCGTCGTCGGACATCTTGCTGATATTTTTCGATATATTTGGGCGTAATATATAGTTCACTCAAAGTGAGCCCCGCCGGAGTCTCACTGTTCAACCCGAGCAAACCTAAAAATGCGTTCTCGACATTGGAATTATAAAAACGTTCAGTGTGGCTGAGAGCGTCGCCGCTATCGACTTCCATTGGTGTTTTGGTGCTGATTGCTTTGGTGTATGACGTATTGATCGCATCGATTGAACCTTGAGCTTCTTTGAGCATCAAATCCCTCTGCTCGGACTCGTCAAAATAGATAAAATCTCGAATAGAGTGAAGAACGGTCTCATCGCTGTGTCCGACAAGCATTTTTCTCCAAAGGTAGATTTTCCATTCGGGCTGATAATCATTCATGGCGTTTTTTTTGTTTTATGAATAGTCATTTTACCACGTTTAGTGTAAAAAATTGGTTTTTCTGTTAAGCTATACTTATCGCCACATAGTATTGGACCAAGCCCTTCAAAAGGGGCCGGGCTGTCGTTCGTGAGCAACAAGGGGGCAACACCTGATGCACATGAGCGACGGCCTCGGCCTATGTACTATGTGGCGATCATCAGGCGTCCCCCTTTTTGAGCTTCAATTTCAATAAGAACCGCCTGACATAGTATCGCCTATGTCAGAAAATACAAAAGAGCTACTGGCTCGCATCTCCGATTTACAATCCGAGATCAAAAAATTAAAGAACCAGAAAAAATACGGCTTGGTTTGGGAACACAAACCGGAGGATGTTGTTTTGCAATGCGCGGAGAACGTGCCACTTTTGAAGGAGGTCCAGAGTAGGAAAATCGTCAATAATGATTGCTTACCGAAAAACATTTTAATAGAGGGAGACAATTATCATTCGCTTTCAGTTTTAAACTATACTCATTCAGGAAAAGTTGATGCAATATACGCTGATCCGCCATACAACACAGGAGCAAAAAACTGGATTTATAACAATGACTACGTCGATGGCAACGACGCTTTTCGTCACAGTAAATGGCTTAGCTTTATGGAAAAGCGATTACGCCTGGCACGTTCGCTCTTAAAAGATGAAGGAATAATTCTCGTAACCATCGACGATTACGAGATTGCCACCTTGACGCTTTTGATGAATGAAATATTTGGAGAAGAAAATCATCTTGGGACAGTTGTAATAAAAAACAATCCGCAAGGACGCTCTAGTGTTTCTGGTTTTCAGGTTTCTCACGAGTATGCACTTTTTTACGGTCGTTCGTCGAAAGCAAAAATTGGTAGGCTTCCAAGAACTCAGGAACAGATCGATCGCTATAAACAATCCGATGCTAATGGTCCGTTTGAGTGGAGAAACTTCCGCGCTCAATACAGTACTGAGTCACCAAGAATGAAGTATCCTATCTTCGTAAAGAAGGATTGCTCGGGCTTTCGGATACCAAAATTAAAATGGAATACGGAGAGGCAATCTTATGACCTTTTAGAAAAGCCTAATGCTTCCGAAGTAATTTCAATCCCTGTAGACCCGAACGGGCGCGAGAGAACGTGGAAATGGTCAATCGATACTGTTGAAGCGGTAAAAAATACCGAGATGGGCGTTCGTTTAGACAAAGACAAAAATCCCTCGGTCTACTACAAAGGCAGAATGCGTGATGAATGGATGTTGCCTTATACGATTTGGGATAAGCCCGATTACTCTGCCTCATCAATGGGTGCGAACTTACTAACATCTCTACTTGGAGAAAAAAAGTTTGACTACCCGAAATCACTTCATGCGCTTATAGACTCGATACTTGTTTTGTCGGAAGATAAAAACGCCACGGTCCTTGACTTTTTCGCCGGTTCGGGCACGACCGGCCACGCAGTTCTCGAACTCAACAAGCAAGACGGCGGCAACCGTCGCTTCATTCTTTGTACCAATAACGAGAACAAGATTTGCGAGGAAGTGACCTACGAACGCATCAAGCGCGTCATGAAAGGCTACAAGAACAAGAAGGGCGAGGCCGTTTCCGGTCTCGGCGGCAATCTCTCGTACTACAAGACCGATCTCGTGAACATCGACAAGCTCCAGAAAATTTCGGACGAAGCAAGGGTTAAAATATCCCATCAAGCCGGAGAGATGATCGCACTCCGTGAGGATACGCTCAGCGAAATCGAGCGTACCGATTGGTGGCAGATTTTCGAGGGCAACGGCAAGCTGACCGCCATCTACTTCAAGGAGGACAAAACCAAGCTTCCCGAACTCATAAAATTGCTCGAAAAGAAGAACACCCCTGTCGTCCTTTACGCTTTCAGTTGGGGTAAGAACGAATACAAAAACGAGTACTCAACAGACCATATCCGAGTCGAGGATATTCCCGAGCCGATCATTGAGGTTTACAAGGAAATTAACCGACTCTAATATGTTTGCACTCAAACCATTCCAAGAAACGACCGTAGCGAAGCTCAAGGATGAATTCCTTTCGCTCTGGAAATCGCCGCACCAGAACATCCCGCTCGTTTTCAAATCGCCTACCGGCTCGGGCAAAACGATCATGATCGCGCAGTTCCTTCGGGACCTTGTCGGCGATCCGCGCTTCCAGGGAAACGATGTTGCCTTTCTTTGGCTTACGTTCAGCGAGGACTCGTATGTCCAGAGCAAGAACAAACTCTTTGAATACTACGGCGGCGCATCCGAACTCGACCTGCTTGATCTCAACGATCTGACACGAGGCAAGCTTTCAAAGAACTCGGTCTTTTTCATCAACTGGCAGAAGATTAAAGGCAAGAGCAAAGAGAGTCGCAAGCTCCGCAAAGAGAACGAGTGGGGCTTCACGTTCGACAACGTCATCAACCGTACTCACGAGGACGGACGCAAGCTCGTGGTTATCATCGACGAGGAACACATCGGGTCCGACACGGACCTTGCCATGGAGATCGTGGACGGCCTCATTCAGCCGAAAATCACGATCCGCGTCTCGGCTACGCCGAAGTATATCCCGAACGCCGAGGAGATTGGCGAGCGGCGCGGTGGCTTCGTCCAGGCCAAGCGGGACGACGTCGTGGAGGCAGGACTTATTAAAGAGAAAATCATTTTTCAGACAGAAGAAGACCTTAATCGTAAGGAGTTCAAGAGCATGGACCAGGACGACATCCTCCTTGCCCTCGCTTTCGACAAGCGGCGCGAGCTTGCCGTACACTACAAATCGCTCGGCAAAGACATCAATCCGCTCGTCCTTATACAGCTTCCGAATGACGACCAGGCCAGCAAGGACACGGCTACAGTCAACAAACAGAATATAGTTCTCAACTTCTTGAAGCAGAAAGGCGTTCTCGAAGACGAAATCGCCGTTTGGCTCTCGGATGACAAGGTTAATTTACAGGACATCGAGAAAAATAACTCGCCCAAGTCATTCCTCCTGTTCAAGCAAGCCGCCGCGACTGGATGGGATTGCCCACGCGCGGGAGTGCTCGTCATGTTTCGTGAGATCAAGAACCCGACGTTCGCCATCCAGACGGTCGGACGTATCCTCCGTATGCCGCTCGGTGTCCATTTCGCGCGGCCGGAGCTGAACGTGGGCTATCTCTACACGAACTACAAGCGCAACGAAGTTCTCGCGGAATATGCCAAATCAAAGTCCGATAATCGTCCGGCTATTTTCCCGAGCCACCGCAGGGAGGACGTCGAGCCGGTCGAGCTTGAGTCAATCTTCATGAGCCGCACAGACTACAATGACCTTGGTGACAGCTTTCAAGAGACGTTCTCCAAAGCGGCCGATAAATACTTCGGCATCTCCAAAAATGATAGCAAGCAAGTGGCCCTCAAAAAGCTCGCCGCCAAGAACCTTGAGCCAGAACCGATAGTGACCAACGGTATCATTGTTGGCGTTGAAATCGACGACTATGACAACTTCACCAGGGAGCTTCTCTCCGAGGGAAGCGAGCACGATCAGGAGATGTCACAGTACGACCTTGAACGTCTCTATAATCTCCGATGCTTTGCGCTTATCTCCAAGCAAGTGGACGAGAATAAGAAGTTCGCTCCCGAACGTTCCTGGGGCAAGCTGAAGACGGCTCTAAATGTTTGGCTCCTGAACCGGATCGGCGAAACGCGCCAGACGATCTACCGGATCGTGGTGGCCGATCTGCTCAATCCGGCGAGCGTCCTTGCTCCCGTCGTCGGCGACGCCCTAGCCACCTATCGCCCGATCCGCGAGCGCGAGGTGAACAAAAAATCCGAGCGGTCCAAGCGCACGGAGACGATTGAAATCCCGCGCCAGACGCTCTTTTTCACTGATGCCTACCACACAGCCAAGGAGGCAAAGATCAAAGCCGAAAAATCGGCGCTACAGCCGTTCTACATCGAAAAGGAATATAAAGGCGAAGATAACGAAAAGGAGTTCATCTCATTCCTCGAAGCACACAAGAGTGTTCTTTGGTGGTACAAGAACGGCGACGCCGGAAGTGAATACTTCTCGATCTCGTATTTCAATCCCGACGAGAACAAGGAGAAGCTCTTTTATCCTGACTGGATCGTAAAGACGAAAAGCGCGGTTTGGGTCATTGACACCAAGAAGGGCTCGACAGCCGAGATGCCGGACACGACCTACAAAGCGGAAGCACTTCGGGTATGGCTCAAAAGCAAAAAAGGTTTTGATGGAGGTATAGCTGTGCAGGACGGTCCGAATGGATGGAAGATTAACACTAATGAAAAATATTCGCATTCAGACTCATTTACTGGCTGGGATTCTTTGAAAGATTCATTCTGATTTCTTTGAGAACGCACCGATTCTTATTTTTAGAAAAAAATAGGGCTACCAGCGTTCAGCGGGTAGCCCTAAAATAAAAATGCAATTACTTTGTCTCGCATCGCCTGTGATATTCCTCGGCGACGTTCAAAACGATAATCTCCTCATGCACGGAATCCTTGCCGAGCGTAATGGGAAAATAAGGATTGGTCGTATCGTTGTTGAACTTGGTCTCAAAATGCGTGCGCGCTCTTGAAACTCTCTCTGCGACAGACAGCCCAGCGTTGCTCTGGCTCGGGACGAACTTTAGCTCAAGCGACGAGCCATCGGGATTGCTCAGGCTGAAGTCGCTTCCAAGTTTCAGCTTGGCTTCTTTCTGTAGTGACATATAGATTGTCATGTACATGTCCGCCAGAATCCTCTTGTCGTAGATCGCCTTGCCTTTCTTGTGTGATTTGAGAAACATGCTCGGCTTGACCATGACCTTTGCTTTGGGTGCTTGTGCGACGGGCACGGGTTTCGGCTTCTCTTCCTTTTTGACGGGAATCAGTGGAGAAAAAAATGACAACTGTTCAATCACTTCCTCGACAATTTCTTCAACCGCGATGACGATCTCTTTCTTCGGCTGGCTCTGGCGCAGTTCGCATTCCTGTCCGACCCACAAGCGGATCTGCTCGTTCTGGTCGTCCAGCACCTTGAAGTTCGCTTCCGTCTCGAACTCCCTGATAATAGAATCCAGCAGGGCATCCCATTTCAGCTTCCTCTTGTCCGCATTCTCATCGCCCAAGATGGTGATGTCGAAATACGATGTGAGGTGATTTTCCTTGGATATTCTGTAGTGTACGAAATTCTTGTAGCCAATGATTTCAAATGCGGCTATGAGTGCCGAGCGAAGCTCTTTCATGACTTCGCTCTTTGGGCGAGTAAGTGTTTCTGTTTGCATGATTGATCATATTTTTGAATTGTGATGAATTTGCTTTTTCGGTTTAAAAATAACACGATTTAGTTTGATTGTCAAAAAATGCAATTCGTGTTAATGTAAAATTATACATCGCTCTTTGACAGGATTTTCGTGGGTTACCCGAGCCTCTGGCTTTCGGAGTTTCAGGTAACCCACTAAAAAATATAGACATGGTTAGAAAAGAGTTACCCCCCCCTCCAGCAAATCACGGGGCGAACAATCCGTATGATGAGCATTTCATGCGTGAGGCGATCAAGCAAGCCAAGAAAGTAAAGAAAAATCAGCTTCCCATCGGTGCGGTCGTCGTGCGAAATGGCGAAGTCATCGGTAGGGGTCATGCCAAAGACAAGCATACCTGTGACCCGACCAATCACGCTGAGATCGTGGCGATACGCAAGGCGTGCAAGGAACAGCGCAGTGAGCGTCTCGAAGGATGCACAATTTACACGACTGCCGAACCCTGCCAAATGTGCAGTTCTGTCATTTTTCAGACTGGCATACGGGAAATTATTTTCGGTGTTCACCGAAAAGACCTTCCAGTGCGGAAGAAAAAGATACAGTTCGGGCAACTGGTCGAGGACGCAGGCTACCCCGTTGAGACATTCGGAGGGATTCTTGAATCCGAGATTTTGAAACTGTTTGAGCCAGACGGAATAAAGCACAAGATTCCCATTCATGAGAGGTTTATCTTTAAAAAGGCAACTGCCTGATTTCTATTGTGCAAAACAGATTTTTATGAGGCTTTCATTTTTTGAGAGCCTCTTTTTTATTCTATAAAAAATAAAGCCGCCCACTTGTGATGGACGGCTGTTACTTCAATTTGTTTTCTTTAACTAAGTGCGCCAGGTATCAGCATGAGCGCATGGTCTGGGTGATGCCCCGCGATTTTTGCGTTCCGCACGGCGACGGCAATCAATTCCTGCTGTGGCTGGGCGATGTGATAGTTGTAGTAACAATCACTCCTGTGCTGTACGGCACCCTCATCACGGACGTGCGACCGCATGAGGATAAAATTACACGGCACATGTTCGGTGTCGAGGGCGACCAATGTGCGGACGATGAGGCTCATGATGCTCTCTCCATTATTTGATTCTGGGAGAACTTCCTGTCCAAGCTTCACTCCCCACATGAGGCATTGCTTGATCCAGCCACGAGAACTGGTTGGGTGTAGCTCTGCTTCGAGCCTCATTACGTCAATGGCTTCATCCTCGTGCGTGAGGATTGTCACCACCTTCATTTCTCCGATTCCTGGCAATTCGATTGTTTCGATGCCTGGTTTGAACATTCTTTCACAAGCGGCGATGCCAAGCTTTGTGAGTGTTAGTTTAACGCTTTTCATTTGTAAATGTGCGTTTGTGCCCTGTACGTCAGTGCGACCGAGATCAATTGTTTCCTTGATGGCTTTCTGCGGACTTCTCCATTCCCGCTATAGTTCAATGAACGGTATGTATTATACACAATATATATACTTTGTCAAGTAAATTCCTCAAAATACGTTAGCTCAAGAATGGCGTTTTAATTAAATAATTGTCTGCCATTTTGCCACAATTGCGAATCGATTTAGGTCCGAAATTGTCATTAGTGCGGTTCTAACTTGGTCTAGTCCCCGCAGCAAAACAGTGAGACCGACCGAAAGGCCTTAATTACCAACGTATTTTAGGAAATGTTGGTTATAGACCGAGAAGCGTCAAAAATTCAAAATGTGCGTGGATTAGCAAAAATACCTTCTAGTGCGAAGGTATTTTTGCTAATTGAGTTGGTTCGAATCCAGGCCGGGTGTTTGGAGATTTTAAGCATGATGTGTGATAAAATTTAGTTATATGAAAAAGAATATCGTTATAGGAATTCTCGCTGTTTTAGTCGTAGCACTTGCCATGTATGCTTTCGTTCTTAAGCATGCTCAAAAAGACTCCGTTCAGGACTTGCCTTCAACATCAGAAAAAACGCCTTCTTCAAAAAGTGTTACGCCTTTTTCCGTAAATAGCGGGTTCTATGCGGGGTACACTACTTACTCTGACGCTGGAGAATTCGCCGTAATAAAAGACGGTGTCTTGTCAATCGTTGGAAATGGTCAGGATCCAAAAAAAGTTGCCAATCTTCCAGCTGACGGCGATTACACCTATCCTTCTATTTCTACAGATGGAAAGCGGATCGCATATTTCAAGAATACCCAATTTCTTTCAAAAGCTCCGAATACCTTTAATCCCAATCCCTCTATCCAATTATGGACAGTTAATAATGACGGCACTGATCAAAAAATGATCGCAGATCTGACGGGGAAATATTCTCTGACGCAGTACGGACTATTCCCGCTGAAGCCTGTCGCATGGTCGGCTGATAGTTCAGAAATGTATGTTCTTGTTCTCCCCGGGCGTGATCATGGAGCGACTTCCGGAGGCATGATTGCAATCAATATGACAAGCGGCGCTATCGAAAAGACTGCCGTTCCAAATGTCGTCAGCATCAATAACGTCACGTTCTCTCCTGATAAAAGCAAAGTAGCATACATTACATTTGTTCCGGGCGAGTATTATACCGACTGGAAGTCTCCGTACACTATTGGGATTACTAACCTCGATAGCTCTTCTAACCAGACTGTTATCCAGAGCAATACGGATTCTTACGTAAATCTCATTTGGTCGCCAGATGGAAAAAACCTTGCTTACAGTTTTGCGAACAGTACAACGGGAGGCATTTACCTTGCTGATATTGCTAGCCTGCAAACATCTAAGATGCTTTCGCAGAACGGAAAGGTGATAGTTCAGCCGATTGCTTGGCTATCAAGCGACAAGTTGGCATATGAGAGTATCGATTCCTCAAAGGGTGGAGATTTCGGAGAGCATCTGATGTATTCAATTAACAAGGATGGATCAGGGAATGCCCTTGTTGGTGATAACGGCGGCGAGGGCGCGGTCCTGCCTCTTCTTGGGATTAAGAAATAACTGACCCTGCTCGGACTCGAACCAAGAATTTCAAAGAAATTGAAAACCGAAGTCTATATTTAGCAACGTATTTTCAAGAAAAGTTCGAGTCGCAGTGCGGCAGCAAAACAGTGAGACCGACCGAGACGCCTTATTTTGCAAGTTTGTTCGCAAAATTTTGGTTCGAGTCCGAGAGGCCTCAAAAATTCAAAATGTGCGTGAATTCGCAAAAATACCTTTCTATTGGAAGGTATTTTTGCTGTTCGTATCGGTTCGAGTCCAAGACGGGTGTTTTCTGCTTTAGGTCATTAACTCTGCTATAATTCTTTTACATATGTTTGGAAACATGAACCCGATGGAAAATATGCAACGAGACCCTGGTCATAAGGAGTCAGAAGGTTTTATTTCCGTGCAGGAAAATAACATTCACGAAATTTTTAAGCTTAGCCCTGACTTAGCTAGGGTGGCAGGGGGAACTTCACCCGAGGCTGTTCAGTTGTACAAAAAATATCTTGAAACTATTTTCCCTGAAAGCAAGGTAAAAGACATTGTTTGGCACGGGACTACTTCCGAAGAGGAATTTTCTGAATTCGATGTGGAGAAAGAATCGAGCTTCGGGTTCAAAAAACATGGAGGTGTATTTTTTACTTCTAGTCTAGAAGATGCGAAAACTCGGGGTAGTGGAAGTGTAGAAAATCAAGCTAAAAGAATAATTCCTTCCGTTGTTGATATAAAGAATCCAGTAATGACTGGAGAGAAAGAAATTTCGAAAATTGACGATAAGGTCTTGGCAGAGGGGCAACAAGAAATAGACACGGTGTTGAGTACCGAAGGCGTGCTAGAGAGATGGGCAACCATAGGATGGAAACATCGCATCGAAGACGATAAACTTATTGTCACTAAGCCCCCGAGAATGGAAAAAGAAATTGGCCTTTTCAATAGCGATAATAACCTCGTTATAGATTTAAGTCATAATATGAATTTCATTGGTAATCTGAACGAGTATCAGATTAAGCCTCTAAAATCCATGGGCTATGATGCTGTCATTGATGACGGCAGCGAGATCGTAAGAAAAAGCGGATTGGAAGGAGAGAAAAAATGGATCATCGTTTTCGATCCATCCCAAATTCATATTCTCGGTTCAGAGTCAGATACTAAAAGATTCAAAGAATTTGTTGCGGGTGGAAAGCTGGAAAATGCATCATTGAGCTATGCTTTTTCTCTGACGCAGGAAGCGGAAGAGCAGGCCGAGGTGATTCATGTTTCCGATGAAGACAAAGACGAGCATGGCAGTTTGCTCGCCTATAAAGGCGGACCTCAGTCGAATCTAGATGAGCATGCGTGGAGGGTAGTGCGAACGGATAACTTCAAGGAACAATTCGGTGAATGGCAGCAATACCTCGGCTTGGAAAAGAAAGAGCTCGCAAAAGTTCTTCGGGGAATCGAAGACACGACAACCGACCTGAGACAGAAAACACTCGCGAGCTTACTTTTACAAGGGACACAAAATTTGGATGTCGCTCTTTTTGAAGGAGAGAATCCTCACAAGCACCTCGGAACAGCCCAGACGAACATCGCCCTCGAAAACGGAGAGTTAAAATCAACGAACGATTTCATTATTTCCGAACCTGAGCTATACACATCAAAAGAAGGCTATAATGAGACGGTTTTACATGAATCATTACACTATTTGACGAATCACATCATTTTGCTGTTGGAAGACGAGAATAACAAAGAGCATGATTATTTGCTGAACGACGCAGAAAAAGATTTCTATAAGAATCTGAAGGCGCAGTTCGATTTCTTCATGCAAAAAGCTGATCGTCCGGAGCAGGAGCGATGGCTCAATACTTATGAATTTCTGACATATGTTCTAACGGAAAAATCTCATCAGGAGCAGGCGGATAAAATTGCTGCGGATATTCCGGGCTCAGAAACGAGCGAGTACGGCGAAAAAAGTAACACTCTCTTAAACGCGGTATATAACAATTTCAAGAAATTCCTTTCCGGAAATGACAATTTTGGAACGCGCATTCAGGACGGGTTCCGAAGGGTCTCGCCGTATCTGGATGCAAACGGGGAGCCTCGAATCACTATGTCTCCAGTCAAACAAAGTTAGGAGCAGTTTATTTACTTAGATATATGAACTTTGGAACAAGTAACTTTCTTTTTGAGATTTTACAAGCAATATGGGCTGTTAAAAAACTCTGGCTTCTGGCAGGAGGTGTTGTAATTCTCGCACTCGCGTTGCAAGTGCTGACTGATCTGCTCAACCGTAAAAGTCGTATCCGTTGGTTCTTCAGTAAGAAAAAGATTTTAGATTTACAGCGACTCACTCCGTCTGAGTTTGAATCGTACACAGCCGAACTTTTTCGCGCTCTTGGATACAAGACGCGAGTGGTCGGTGGTGTCGGGGACGGCGGAATAGATGTCGAAGCCGAGAAGGATGGAGTCGTCCACTACATACAATGCAAGAAGTTCATCACGCGCCAAGTGTCTGTCGGTGCGGTGCGCGACTTCTATGGCGCAATTGCCGACAAGCTCGACGGAGGAAAGGGTTACTTCATTACGACCAACGTCTTCACTTTAGACGCCGAGAAATTCGCCGCAGAAAAGCCGATTGAACTCGTTGACAGATTCAAACTCATGGACTATCTGCGCCTCGCCAAAATCGATGTTTCGGTTGGCACCGCCAGTTCGGTCTGTCCAAAGTGCGGCGGACAGCTCGTCGAGCGATCCGGCAAATTCGGCCGATTCCTCGGGTGCAGTAATTATCCTAGTGTGGGCATTTCTGTTTGGGGTCATCAGTCTCGTCTTTGTTCTCAGCGGTAAGTTATAAAAAAATTAGGGGCAGAAATATATATTCCTGCCCCTAACTTACTATTTGTTCAAAATTTAAATTTTTGCACTCCTCCGCGTTTTTGTTGTAAAGCTAAAAAGGGGAGTTTGTAATCACTTTTTTGGTATGCATAGTTAAATGCATTTACCACACAAACGATGTCACTCGCGGTAACTTTGTTTGTCGGTATTCCCAGAATGAGGCCAACCAAGCCTGGCACATCGCTCTCCTTGGTTGTTCTTATCAGGTCAGTTGTTGTGATCCATTTTGCTTGGATACAGCACCGAACCAATGTTCCCAAGGGAACATCCATCGAATCAAAGCACGTGTAATCACTGTATAACAATGAGGCGAGTGCTTCCGCCGAACCTTCCTCAATTTTTGCGAATTTGACGTCGTTGACGGAATCAACTATCAAATTCAATCCTCTAAATCCGATAATTGTATGTCCGTCAGCCAATTTGAATGGCTTGGTCAAACGAATTCCTTCGGGGATCAACATGTGTTTCGCCTCATGGGCAATCGTATTCCTAAAATCAATTTTGGTCAGATTGTACCGCTTGAGGGCGAATACATTTATACTTACGCTTCCATGGTGCGCCCTTGCGAGCGTACAGGTGGTCCCATCGTTCGCATAAATGTTCTGTTCGGTTGTATCCCGAACTACAATGGTCCCAAGGCTCCCATACTTCTTTTGGAAGTCCTGCAAAGTACTTTTTAAGACCCTTCGAAGGCTGTCTGGGAGGGGGTTTGACATTTGATACTGGATCTTTTGTCCGTAGGCGCTCACGAATGCGCAGGTGAGTACGATAAATATTGTTATTTTTTTCATCAGCTATTTTATTAAGTTATGGAAGAATATATCATTATTGACAATAACACATAATTTTATTTAAGTCAAACGATTAGTTTTAAATTTCTGTTATAATCACCAAATATGAAAACACCAATTCTTGGATTGAGAACCGTTATTTACAAGGTCAGTGATTTGGGTCAGGCGAAAGAGTGGTATACCAATGTATTTCAAACCCAACCATACTTTGATGAGACCTTTTATGTTGGGTTCAATGTTGGTGGGTATGAGCTTGGGCTCCAACCTGAAGAAGTGGTACATGGTGAGAATGTTGCTGTTTTCTGGGGAGTAGAAGACATCAACAAAGAGTACAAAAGATTTTTGGAACAAGATGCTACAGCTATCGAAAAGCCGATGAACGTGGGTGGTGAGGTTATGGTTGCTACGGTAAAAGATCCATGGAATAATCTTATCGGACTTATTTATAATCCAGAGTTTTCTCTGAAACAGGTCTAACTATTTTTATAAGGTTTGTAAAAAATAATGAATGTAAAAAATATGAAAAAATATACGAATGTTTTTCTCAAAATTATATTTAGTGCGATAATGCTCATTCCAATATTGGGAGCTGTGCATGTATTTCCGGCACCAACACAGGCTATGTACAACAATCCGCAGTCGTTCGCATTCATTCAAATGCTCATGGATTCTGCCTCGTACATAAATTATATTATGGCTATTGTGTTTGCGCTGTCATTTGTCCTTGTTTGGACAAATCGCATGGCGCTCGCTGCGCTTTTGGTATTGCCGATCACAGTCAATATTGTTGCTTTCCATGCGTTCCTTGACGGGGGATTGTTTACTTCAGGATCAGTTCCTGGCGTTGTATTCGCAGTGCTTAACGGATACTTCTTGTGGCAACAACGCGCAACGTATTCTCAATTGTTCGCAAAAAAATAATTGTGCCATAAAAGAGCTCGAAGGACGCAAGAAGGTGATACAATGAGAGCATGAAAAAACTCTCGTTTAAAAAAGTATTTCCATTGTTCCTATTTCTCTGTGTGCTCATTCCAATGTCTGCGTCTGCTCATCAACCACGGATGGTTGAAAGTAGGCAAACAGCTGTTGTCGATCCTGAGATATCGAAGGCGTATTACGGAAAATTAACTGGAGTGCCTGACGTGTATACAATACACGCGAGCGCTCCTTTTAATTTGTACGTCAATATTTTGGTGCCTGATATCTCCGGTCAAAAGAAAGATGTTTCCGCTACAATTTCAAAAGACGGCAAACCATTCCTTGCCCTTGATGGCACGCAGTTTGCATGGCAAAAAATGTTTGAGCCGTTTGGTCATGACAATTACTGGACTGGTCCAGAGTACAGAGCTGTTGCCGATGCCGGGACATATGTTGTGACTGTGACGAGCGGGAATAATGACAGCAAGTATTCTCTTGCGATTGGAGAGATTGAAAACTTTAACTTTACAGAAATAATGAACGCGCTCACGCTTGTCCCGCACTTGAAGAGCGTGTTCTTTAATGAGTCGCCAATATCTTTTATTCTCTCACCCTTCGGGTGGGGGATTGTTCTTATGCTCTATGTGCTCGCGGGTGCTCTCGGTCTCGTGTATCGTTTTGTGTTGAGAAAAATTGCAAAAAATACGGAGCGAGGAGTGAGCAAAAATATCGGCACCAAGGGTCGTCTCATCAGATTGTTCATTGGAGTGATACTCCTTGTCTGGGCAATAACAACTACATGGAGCTTAGTTCTGATATTCTTGTCAGGGTTTGCCATATTTGAGGCAATTTTTTCTTGGTGTGGGTTCTATGCCGCTTTGGGTAAATAAGAAACCAGGACCTCGCATTGCAAGATCCTGGTGTAATTCGTGTGAACCAAAAAAATAAAATTGAGTCAATAGTTTATTAGATACTGAGACAATCAATCATCTTTTGAACCTCTTTGATTCGTTTTTTGACCAGGGGTCCGTATTCTTTTTGGGCCCATATTGTTTCAAATTTAAGCAAAGGGAGAAATACTAATTGCATTTTTAGCATTTCATTTGGAGTTTTACCAAACTCCTTTCCAAGACCAAATAATACCGTCTGCATCCAGACGTTATTTAATGTTGATGCAACGTCAACGTCCCTCAGAATTTTTGCGTTGATAGGGAATTCACCTTGAATATGGGGAAACTGAGTTGCTTTTATGCAGGTGACAATATCCTCCATATGCACAGCATCTTCTGGCAAGATATTATTACGCAGTCCCTGCACTGCAATTTCGATATTGTCAGCATCGTTTCCGAGTTTCCCCGGATGATTATAATCGTGGAATATCGCCGCGATTAATGTTTTTCTTATTTCAATCGGGGAGATCCCCGTTGACACTAAACCACGATGAGTATGCCACAGCACGTGCAGCATATGCCTCAGGTTGTGGTAGGGGACGTCCACATTCTCGCTTTGCCAAATTACGCGGAAGTAGTGCCTCAGATCTCCTTCGTAGGTGATCCCCTCGTTGTTAACGAGCTGAATTACTTGTTCTATATTCATTGTTTTTTGAATTGTGAGTGATGAAATATTTTTTACATATTACTATAATATTTGATTTATGTCAAATATAAATAACCCACTTATTTTTTTGAGTCTTGCATATTGAGGCGATACGGATTAGATTAAAGAAAATAGTTTTCTATGGCAGCCAAACACAAATTGCTTACTGTGCAGATTACTTCGCAGCATCCCGATGTTATGAAGACAGGGAAGAAGACAATAGACCACATTGATCCGGATAGTGGTCTATCTACAATCTATTACGACACCCTACTTGGTATTGTAACGATCGCAAAAAGTTGCAACGTAAGAGAGTGCCGCGAGATTATCCGGGCAACGAAATGGAAGCCCATCACCTATGGTGAAAGGTTCAAAAAATTTGGTAAGTTTGAGAATGATGAAAATCGTCTCAATATCCAAAGGTTGGACAGGGAGGTCTTTATTTTTTTGAGACGAATTACCGGAGATCAGCTACGTACGCTGAAAATTAAAGAGATAAAATTTTTTGTTAATCGAGTTCATGAAATAATTGAACCAAACGGCACAAAGTTTTTTCCAGAAGAAACCGGCTGAGTTATAAACTCAGCCGGTTTTGCATTGTCGTGAATTCGTTTGTTACGGCGAGGCGATTCTTGTTAGATCGTTTATCGTGAGTGGTAAGGTTAGATAACCGGACACTCTCGGGTCGCTCGAGGCAGTATCACCGTCAGATTGTCTCAGTGAACTAGAAATAATATATACTTCTGTTCTTTTGTGCAATTCCGGATAAGAATCCAAATGATGGTAGGGATCTGAATTTAGATCCATGATCAGGATACTTTTTCCCAAGTTGCACTGGGACAATATCTCAAAAATCTTTTCTTCCTTTACTTCTTCGAATCCAATTTTCAATATCTCGCATAATTTTTGTGCGAGTAAAACGCTCACAGGATTACTGTCGAGGTACCATATTTTTTTCGCCATACAAATAACGTTTTAGAAAGTTTGGTTATAAATATAAAATTATTGATTCAATATGTCAAATCTTTAAAAAGGATACCGGCGAGATGTGATTTTATCGATTTTCTTTTATGATTTGTGTTAAAATTAGTAAAGTTATTAATTTATATTTATCTATGAAGAAATTACTCACCAAAGAAGTGCTGACTCGTGGAATTATGATTGGACTTGTGGCGGGGCTTGTTACCACCGTCTTTGTCTCTGGAGGTGTCGCACGTGCCGATACTATTATCAGTGCATTGATCAACAATACAACGAGTGGCACTCTCTCTACTCCGGCGCTCAGTCTCTCTGGCTCTTGGTTTACTGGCGGTTCGTCAACAACGACAAAGCCGCTCGCGCTCGTTGAACCTGCAGGCGCAATATCTGCAAGTTGGTCTACGAACGGAACGGGACTCGGAGTGAATGCTGCGTCAGGATTTACTGGTAATGTCGCGGACTTCCAATTGAACGGAAGCTCTTTGTTGAAAGTTGCATCGACTGGTACTACATCGGTCAACGGAACGCTTGATGTCTCTGGGGGCGTGACGAAAAATGGCACGAATGCATTGGTCCCAGCTGGATCAATGAATATGTTTGCGGGAAGTTCAGCACCTGCTGGCTATCTGATTTGTGATGGTTCATCGTACTCAACAGCAACATACCCAGACCTCTTCGCAGTGATCGGCTATACGTACGGAGGAAGCAGTGGAACATTTACGGTGCCTGATATGCGAGGTCGCTTTGGAGAGGGAGTCAGTTCTGGTGTTGTTGGAATTTCAAACAAGACATTGGGTCAGACCGGAGGAGAAGAAACACATACTTTGACTATCGGCGAATTGCCACCACATAACTTTAATGTGAATTTGCCTGCCACCTATGACACGTTGAATCTCTTTGGTGCTTTTGGTCAGGCAGTTGTTGCTGCTGGCTCACAGCAGTACACGACCAATACGATTGGATCAGGTGACGCTTTCAATCAGCTCAGTCCATATCTCGCCGTCAATTACATCATCAAGTACTAATTCGTCTCTACGAATAAAAAGAATGAAAATACAATACGGAAATAAGGGACTTGGGTTCATGACACTATTTTTCGCGATTCTTTTCCTCGCAGTTTTTGGGACTCCAACGCACGTATCGGCTGTCGGTGAATCGACATACTCTATCGATACGCAGATTTCAGTCAATGGAGTTTCGCTTACAATACTTCCCGGTAGTACTGCTTCGTCTGTGACATACGGAACGACAAGTATGACGGTTGTTGCAGGTACGGGCAATTCACTTACTGTAAAGGCTTCTGATATAACAACTATTCTCAACAACGACGCGGGTTTACCCGTGTGCAGTCGACCTGACGCACAACTTACGATTACTACGGGTACCGTCGTAATTACGCCCGGAGCTACGGGTTGTCCGCTTCCAGTCGCTCCTGTTTCACCGAGTCGTGGAGCAAACATTATCCTTGGTTGCAAAGATCCACTTGCGAGTAATTACAATGCAAGTTCGTTTGTAATTGCTGCGAATGCTGAGTGTATTTACAAAACACAAAATAGTGCTTCACCTTCACCTTCAGCTTCAGCTCCACTCGGAACTGCTTTTCATTTTGTAAAAAATTTTAAACAGGGAATGAATGATCCGGCGGTAGCTGATTTAGAGCAATTCCTCGATACGCATGGTGCACCTGTTGCGCTGAGTGGATGGGGATCGATCAATAAACTTTCGACGCTGTTTGGTTCAAAGACTACACACGCTCTCAAAACATACCAAGCAAGTGTTGGTCTTCCTGCCACTGGGTATTTCGGTGCTCTGACAAGAGCGTATATAAATGCGCTCACTCGATAATCGCTCTAGGCATTTTCCTTGCGGAATGAATGTCGTGCAATGATCAGCTTATCAATCACGACTGACGGCACGATGCTGAGTATTTGAGTCAAGATAAGCATGAAGACTCCAGTACGAATTGAAAGGAAGGAGACGATCAAAGCCAAAAGATCGCTTCCGATAGAGAAACTCATACGTGATTTGAAACGAAAGATGATGGCCTCTGTTGCGTTTGTTACCACAAGCGTCTGTTTGTTTGTCGCATACCACCAATGAAGATATAGAATGCTCGTACACACAACGAGATTGAGCCCGTAAAAAATGACCGCCAAAATATCGGCAGGGTATGTCGCGAGTAAGTCGGTGAAAAAGGGGACAAGAACGATGAACATGAAAAAGAAAATGTTTATCCAAAGAAAAGTACGATTGGATCGTTGGATCCAGTTGTATTGATTGTGGTGCGCGACCCACAAAACTCCAAGACCGATGAACGAGAGTACATAAATGATGAATTGCGGAATGAGTCCGAATAATACATGTCCCGCGGTAGCGAGTGGCTCAGCTACCGTTGGTAGGCGAAAGTTCAACACAAGTAGTGTCATCGCAAAGGCAAAAATGCTGTCTCCGAGCGCCTGAATGCGATCCGTGGTTAGCCCCGCTGATTGGATAAGTTGTTGGGTGTCGTCGCTCGTTTGAGTCTCATTTCCTTTTTTCCACATTTTTCTAGTATACCAGAATCTGAGGCTTCTTTAATTATTCGTTGACAGATCACGATTTAATCAGTAGTGTGGAAATTGAAAAAAACAATTCATTCACAAGGGAAAATGCCGAAACCCGAAACTTTCAAAAAGTAGGCAAATCAAAAAAAACGGATTATGAAGAAAGTTCTTATGGTGGCGCTCCTTGTTTTGTCCACTATTAATGCGAATGCACAAAATATCAGCACGATTGCTGGTACCGGCGTGCGTGGGTACAGTGGCGACGGAGGTCTAGCCACTCGGGCGAAAATTACTGCGCCCGGAGATGTTTCCGTGTATAACGGAAATGTATATTTTTCAGATCCCTACACATTTAAAATTAGGAAAATAACAAGATCTGGAATTGTTACAACTATTGCTGGGAATGGATCAAGCGTATCGAGCGGCGATGGTGGCCCCGCAACAAATGCGGGCATGAGCAATATCTACACCCTCACTGTTGATGCTAAGGGGAGTCTCGTCGTTGCTGACGATAATGTAGTTAGGAAAATTGATACATTTGGAATTATCACAACTATTGCTGGGAATGCTCCAGGGAGCACTCTCGGCGATGGTGGAGCTGCAACAAATGCGCAATTTAACACGATTAACGGCCTGTGTTTTGATAACACGGGAAATTTGTTTATCTCTGATTGCGGACACCATCGTATCCGGAAAGTTGATACATTTGGAATTATCACAACTATTGCTGGGACCGGTGTTTTTGGTTCGAGCGGAGATGGTGGCCCTGCGACGAACGGAGAGTTGATGTCTCCCTGTGGTCTATGTGCGGACCAGAATGGAAACATCTACGTTGCTGATTTGAGTGACATAAAAATCAGAAAGGTAAGCACGGATGGCATTATTACTACGCTTGCGGGAACGGGTACATTTGGTACTAGTGGCAATGGTGGGCCTGCTACTGGCGCTGAGTTTGAGACTCCGGTCTATCTTGCGTATAACGCACGTAATGGAGACATTTCTGTTTCCGACGGCGGAAATGCAGAAATCAGGACGATACACCTGTCAGGTGTTATCACAGCATTTGTTGGTACTGGCGTGAGCGGTTACGGTGGAGACGGAGGTCCTGCAACAGATGCACGGATAAATGCCGTTCGCGGTATTGCGTATGATGAAGCTGGCGACTTCTACATCTGTGATGTGGAGAATGATCGTGTGCGAAAAGTCGTGCACGATCCAACGGCTGTCCCCGTGCTGCCTCAAGAGTCAGCAGAGGAAGGTACCATAATCGTCTATGACCTCAGGGGCGCGGTTGTGTGGGTTGAAAATAAAAATCACTATTTGGATGAGAATCTTCCGAATGGAGCATATATTTATACCCTCGTAGGGACAAAGTCCGGAAGAGTGCTTGTTCGAAAACAAATTACGATAATTAAATAAATTCGTTTGAGTAAGTAATTTGTACGATAGTTCATTGATTGCCAGGTAGCAAATGTTACCTGGCAATCTTTTTTATTCGGGATGATTTTTTTAATTTGGTATAATCGTACTATGAAAAAGGTTTATCTTTCGTTTTTGATCATTGTCCTTCTGACAGCCGGATATATTTTTGGTGCTTGCACTCTCATGGGGTAATGCAAAGTCGTTAAGAAATAGATATTTTAGATTAAATGAAAATAATCGAGGAAAAAAGAATATTCGTTGTTTATGAAATTGGCCTATTCCTGAAAGCCCTACAGGCTTTTTTGGAGATTGTTGCAGGGGTTCTCTTTTATTTCATCAGTACAAATGCGATAACGACGTTTGTACTTACGATTGCTCATGGTGAACTCACAGAAATGCCGAGAGATTTCATGTCGAATCTGCTCATGAGCGGTGTGACTCAGCTCTCCGCAGCAAGCAAATTTTTTATCGTATTTTATTTACTCTCTCACGGCATCATCAAGCTTGGTATCATCTTTGGATTGTACTTTAAGAAAAAGTGGTCGTTTCCTGTTGCGGTCATTGGGTTCGGGGGACTGCTCTTGTATGAAATATATTGCGTGATCGTGAGCTATTCACTATCACTCTCGCTCTTCATCCTGATGGATGTCATCATTTTGTGGCTCGTTGTGCGCGAACATTATGTGCCAAAACGATACCTCAAACCATAAAGATAGATTTTTAGGTTGTTGTGTAATTTGATATACTTTTAGGCATGATGAATGAAAATCCTCAGAAGATATGGCGAGGGCATAAATATGTTGCGTCTCCGAATGAATTAAATGCAGAATATGTTCCCTTTGTACCGGATTCGACTACAGATGTTGAGGATGTTACATTAGGCGATGTTGAAGCAGAAGACTCCTTGCATCGAGAGATAAAGGACATAGAGGCAGGGGTTTCTCCTGAAGAGATCGACGCTATTTATAACGAAATTCACGATGAGCATTTTAAGCGTTTTCAAAGAGATGTTACCCTCGGTAAGGATGACAATGCTCACGAAAATGTTGAAAAATCTAACAAGAAGCGCTGGGCTGAATTATTGAAGGTTGACAAGATTAAGATGGATGCCGAGGAAATTTTTGAAGAGGCTCAAAACTCGAAATCACTTGGACAATGGGATTCTCTTGATGAGAATGACAAAAAAGGATTTTTCGAAGCAAAAAAAGTACAAGATATCCTCAATGTGCTAAAAGGCAAGATGGTAGTGCAACGATGGTTTCGTGGAGGAAATAAAAATAAATAGTGCAATAGAGAAAACAGCACGCCCAATCGGCCGTGCTGTTTTGTGATGATGCGATAGTATATAATAGGCCTTCAAAACAAAAAATATGAAAAAAATTATTGCCAAACTGAAGAACGACCAAAATGTAACGGTATTTCCGGATGCTGAGATTGAGGGACTCAAAGATGTCTACAAAATCCCAAAAATCACCCTTGCCATACCGTTTGAGGTAGACACACGAGCACTCGCAGAAGGTGAGTGGTATTTTGTCGTGCTCACCGAAGAAGAAAAAGAGGAAATGCTTGGCGGATATGTTTCCGAGAGTAGCGGCGCTCTCCTCGATATGATTAGTCCTGATCACTACACGGAAATCAAAGCGCTCTATGCGGTCGGAGGAGTTGAAATTTTGTTTACCAAAGTCACTTCGCGTCAGGTCGCACGTTCACAAAAATATATTGCATTCAACGAGAAACCTGAAGTCGTACAACAAGGGAATACACTCGTGCTTACTGGACAAGTCGATGCATACTGGAACGGATCACTACTCTATTTCAAAAAATTCACATTCATCCGATCGCTCTTCCCAGGGATTCACAAAATGTACAAACAAATTACTGAGGAAGGCACGAATGCCTTCCTCTCAAGTCCGATGTTCGAACTACAAGCAGAGATGAGTAGTGATGTGATCGGACTCGGGAATAGACGCAAGATCGTGTCTATCGTTCTCGACAAGACGATTGATCTCAATGACCCAATGACCTATGGAAAATATCTCACCTATGCGATGCAGTATGATTTGGGTCTTGAAATTGAAAGTGGAAAGATTGCTCTCATAAACAATACCGATATCGGCAAAGTCATCAGTCTTCTCAGCGAGAAATTCTACACAACAGAAGTTACCGGAGAAAAACGTGAAATACGTACGAGCCGCAAATTGGCTCCTGTTAAGAAAAAACAGGGGAAATAGTATACTCATAACTATATGATTTCAATCAATATTTTTGCAGTGCTTGTATCAGCGGTCGTCGCCTTTGTTCTTGGATTTATGTTTCATGGACCACTACTCGGAAAGTTGTGGATGAAGCTTGCAAACATCCATCCAACAGGAAATGAAAAATTGTCGGATATGATTCCTCAAATGGTGGGGAATTTGGTTTCAAATATCGTCACTGCATTAGTGCTTGCCGTGATATATCGATTTGTCTCGACGTCACCACTTTCTGGTGGATTAGGTGTTTGGACAGGCATCATGACTGCAGTGTTGGTGTGGGTCGGTTTTTTGGTGCCATCAAGTTCGATCGAGGTTCTTTGGATGGGTCGCAGTATTCGATTGTGGCTCTTTGAGGCCGGTTGTTCGCTCGTCGTTATGGTAGCGATGGGGGCAATTATCGGCAGTTGGTAGTAGAATACCAATCATGGAGAAAACTCTCGATACGAACACCTACTGCACTCTGTATCTTATTCGTCATGGTGAGACTGAGTGGAATGTAAAACAGCTCATACAAGGTCATGCTGATTCGCCACTTACAGCTCTTGGTATTGCTCAGGTAACAGAGAGAGCGAATACACTTGCCGACATTCATTTTGATGCTATCTTTTCATCTGATTCTAGTCGAGCAGTTCAGACTGCTGAGATTATAAAATTGGATCGAGAAATTGTTGTGCAAGCTTCGAGGCTATTACGTGAGCGCAACCACGGAAGCTTTGAAGGCGTGCATTATGAGGAATACCAAAAGCAGTTGAAAGACAAATTAGCGGAACGTGATCTTTTGTGTCCGAGCGAACAGGACACGTTTAGAATTGCTGATATTGAGAATGACGCAGAATTAACGACACGGCTACTTTTGCAACTTCGCGAGATTGCGCTCGCGTATCCTGCGAAGAATGTCGCTGTAGTAACACACGGGGGATGTTTATACATGTTTTTGGTTCGAATTGGGTATATCGAGAGACGGGAATTTTCTTTTTCATCAATTCAAAATGCTGCGTGCATTCAAATGATTTCAGATGGCGTCGATTTTTTTGTTAAAGAGACATGGGGAGTTCAAAAAAAATAATTTATGCTTACATTCATCAAAAAAGAAATTGTGTTTATTACAGGATCAGTATTAATGCTGGGTATTTTGATTGGAATCCCCGTTGCTCGGCAGTTGGCTGATTCAAATCAGGATACAGTCTATCAAGCCCCGCTACCAGTTGCATCGCAAAAAACCAGTCTTCCTTCGAAGACAGCATCATTAGCAAAGAAGTCTGTTGTAACAAAGCCTAAAATTACACCGGTACCTCAGACACGCCCAGTACACGAACGTGGGGAAGAGCAAAATGATGATTAAAGAGCCCAAACAGGTACTTATTGTTGGAGGTTCGGGATTCATTGGCACAAAGCTAGCTGAAGTCTTGCTTCAAGCTGGTAGCCATGTAGTGATCGCCGATATTGTACCGCCTCGAGTGAAAGATTCTCGTGTCGGTTATTTTCATGTGGATTTTGCGAAAGACAGTATTGATTTACATATCATTCGGGAATGCGATGCTGTCATCAATCTTGCCGGAGCTCCAATCAGCAAGCGCTGGACTCGCGGGTACAAAAAAGTGATGTACGAGAGTCGCGTAGCGACGACTCGAAAACTTGTCGCATTGATTGGACAACTTGAGACGAAACCAAAAGTTCTCGTGAATGCTTCAGCGTCTGGGTTCTATGGTGACTGCAAAGAAGAATTACTTCAGGAAGGTCATGAGTGCGGAACGGATTTTTTGGCCGAACTTTGTCGTGACTGGGAAGCGGAAGCTCTGAAAGCGGAATCTTTTGGAGTGCGTGTCGTCTGCATAAGAACAGCCAACGTACTTGGTCCGGGAGGATTGCTTACAGCACTCACACCACTTTTCAAAAAAGGACTCGGTGGATATTTCGGTAGTGGCGCACAGCGCATGCCATGGATTCATTGGAAAGATATTGTTCGTGTGTATTTGTTTGCGCTCGATACGGAGATTTCGGGTCCAGTGAATGTCGGTGCGGGAAATACGCCCACGCAAAAAGAATTGTTTTGTGCATTACAAAAATCAATCCATGCGCCATTCTTGTGGAGGATTCCATATTTTGTTGCGCGTATTGTGATTGGCGAATTCGCTCAAGCGCTCGTTGGAAGTCAGAATACTGATTCACACAAATTGCACGATGCTGGATTCGCCCACGAATTTTCAAATGCTGATCAAGCACTCGATGATATTGTTCGCGCGTCGAACACATAGCTCGGGGAAGTGGTACTCCTTATTCAGATCACAATCTTGGATTCTGATCTAGATAAGGAGGGCGATAAATCACCCTCAACTTTTTAAACTTTTTGGCTAAGCCATGAGTTTATATCAATACGAAACGTATTGACGTGTTGTGTCGGCTTCAAACTGCCCTTAGGACAATTGAAAGTCTTCACGAACACTTCCTCGGCCTCTTGAGAAAGTTTTTTATAGTTACTCCCAACTTGGAGAATAACCGTGAACGTTCCTGGCTTTGATTGTACGTGTGTAGCACACATACTTTCTTTGTCTAAAAAGGCCTGTTCAACCTTTTCTCTGGCGGTTTTGAGACGATACCGTTGGTTTGTTTCTACTATGTAGTCCATAATTGCCCCTTTTTTGGTTTTAAATCTTCGGGTTAAATATATTAAAGCACCTTAATGCTATCTTGTCAAATCCTATATCTCGTGTATACTCATAATCATGGTATATATCGATGTGCGGACAAAGGGGGAACATGATATGGGATCGGTCGCCGGAGCGCTCCATCATGACATTATGGACATGATGCAGGGAGTATTTCCTGACGTACCGAAGGACGCAGAGATCACGCTTTTTTGTGAATCAGGCAATCGTTCAATGATGGCGTGCTCGCTCATGGAGCAGGCAGGATTCGCCCGTGTGACCGATGGCGGAAGTATTGAAAATTTCCGCGCGTAGGACACAAAACTGTTCTAGCTATTGCTTTTTGGGCCATAAACCACTAAGCTCGAGGGACACTACTAATATAACCTATTGAAGTTTTATGAAAGATTTTCGAAGACCAAGCGGACAAGGACGTGATCGTGACGGAGGACAAGGGTTCGGCGGTGGATACAACAAGTATTCGAGCAATCGCGATAGTGGCGAACGCGGCGAGCGCCGTGAAGTGCTTCATCGTGCCGTGTGTTCAGAATGTAACAATACCTGTGAGGTTCCATTTCGTCCAAACGGATCGAAGCCAGTTTACTGTAAAGACTGTTTTGGAAAAAAGAAGGGAGCATACCCAAGTAACAATGAAAAACCTGCATTCGTTCCACGTGCAGAACACACACAAGCGCAGCGTCCACAAACAACTGCTCCAGACGGCCGTATCGACAAGCTCGTTTCAGAGATGAATGCAGTGCACGCAAAACTTGAGCGCATCATCAAAATGATTGAAAGTAACCCTTCAGTTCGATCAGTTGAATCAGTTGTCGTTCCTGCTATGAAAAAGGCGTACGATGCAGTTGAAAAAATTGTTGAAAAAACTCCCGTAAAAAGTATCGAAAAAATTGCAGTCAAAGCTCCGGCAAAAAAGAAAGTAGTTATCGTCGCAAAAAAGCCAGTTGCAAAAAGTGCTCCAAAGGCAAAACCTGTTACAAAGAAAAAGAAATAAATCGGTAGGAGCTACGCTCTGCCGTACGCATCACTGATGCGAATGATATCTCCCTCGTCGAATTCGCCGAGGGAGATTTCTAAAAACTCGACATCATCAGTGGGAGCACTGATTCGGTGTGTTTCTTTGAGTTGGATAGTAAATTCGTCACCTTTGTGTGCGGTTATTTTTGTTTCACCAATCTCAACAAGCGGTGTACCACTTACGATATGCCAAAATTCTTCGCGGTGATTATGATATTGCAGACTAAGTACTCCACCTTTTTTAACGGAGATTATTTTTATCGTCGCAGGTGTGTTTTTGGAAAATAGACGAAACATACCCCATGGTCGTTCAGTATTTTCTGGATGTAATTGCATATAGTTATTCTTCACTGAGGATATCGTTGATAATTTTTTTGGTTTCTTCTGGTCCTGACGTTTCGAGCGTGTGTGATCCGAGTCTGTGTACAGATGCATCGTTACCACCCGGAAAGAGTGCGTCACCAATGTAGAGGAGCTCATGCGGGGCGATGTCGAGATGGTTCATGAGTCGTTCGAGACCAGATGCTTTGTCGACGCCCTGAGCAGTGATGTCTATCGAGGTGCTTCCGCCGATGCGGACGGAGAATTCAGGGAGACGGGCGCGAAGCGCGAGCGCGATGCGCTCGCGCTTCGCATGGTCCTGATCCCATCCCTCTTTGAGTGCAAGTGGTGCCTCACTTCCAAAAGCCGAAAAAGTAATCTGTGAATCTCTGTCTTCAATCAAAATTCCGTAAATAGTTTCTGGGTATACAAAACCTGTTTCACTGAGCGCCTCGTCAAACGCCTGAAATATTTTTTTCTTTTCGACACTCGTGAGTGTACTTGTATGAAGGGTGTTCCATGAATTATCGTATTCATATAAGCTCGCCCCATTGGTCGAGAGAATATGCACGCGCCCGGCATGATCGCTCTCTGGATTGAAGGTGGATAGAAATTGCTTTTCAAACTGTTGAAACGCAGCGCCTGATACGATTGCTACATGCATCTTGTCGAGTAGGCGAGTCAGTAAGTCTGCCATCTCTTTTGTCAGCTGTGACTTACTCTCAGCGAGGGTTCCGTCGAGATCGAAAGCGACAAGTTTTAAGTTCTTTTTTGATGCAGGCATTTTCATACTTTACATTATGCTTTGTCCTCGTATGCCTTAAGTAACTCTGATGAACTACGGAGTTTTCCTCCACCAACATTAAATACCATTTCTACACCGAGTTCTTGGCAGACAGTTGATTCAGGAATATCTTTTTCGTCTTTACGATCACCGCCATTGGCGAAAATTGCAGGCTTAAAGAGCGCGATTGCTTCGCTCACATCAGGACGCTCACTTTCAAGCACGTACACTTGATCAACACAGGCGAATCCCCGAATGATTTCTGCGCGGTCCGCTGACGACATAAACATGCGGCCTTTTTTGCGCATCAACCAAGCGTCACAATTGATGACGACGAGCAACTCATCTCCGAGTGCCTTGGCTTCTTGAAACATGCGCAAGTGTCCAACGTGAATTGGATCAAATCCACCACTTACCATGACGAGTTTTCTTGATGTAGGTTTCATAGTTGTTGTAAAAATCGTTCAATATACCCGAGGACTACTTCGGGATTGTCGTCCATCACATGTGTGCCATTTTCAGAAAGAATAATTTCGGTATGCGCGTTCGTGCACTTGCTTGCGTACTCTCTGAGGACACGATAGTCGGCGACACTGTCTTGTTTGCTTTGAACAAAGAGAACGTGTGTTTCTATTTTCTCAAGTCCTTGCAGAAAGCGATTTTGCATGTAGTCGACGGCCATGCGGAGTGCGCCGATCGGGAACATGCGACGACTCTTCTTTTTTTCGAGTGGGCGATACAGAGGATAGATGATTGGTGCAATATATGAACCAATACGAATGAGTCGAGGATAACTCAAACGAAACGGTGTTCCTATACTAACGATGCCGTCGAGGTCGTGGTGAGTCTTTTCATGCTCAAGGAGCATTGCTCCTCCAAGACTAATACCGACACCGATAACTTTTTCATGATTTGTTTTTGCTGTTTGGATGATTGCCTCAATCGATGTGAGCGCGTCGGGGATGGTGATCTTTGAAAAATCTTCAGACGGAACAGCTCCGAAGAAATTCGTACTCACCGCCGAATAGCCACGTTCAGTAAGAAGTGCCTTCAGTTTTTGTACGGGCAAATCGTCAGGAGCGAATCCCGGAAGGAGAACGAAACAGATATTTTTAGGAGGAATGTTCATACAAAATAGTGATTAGACCGTTTTTACTTCAGTGTTTCCATTGTGAAAGTATGTATTGTCTTTCGCAAAGATAATTGTTGCCATGTGGAAGATGGTGTAGGTGATATAGAATGCACCAAGAACATCAATGGAGTAATGGTAGTGTCCGAGGAGCACGACAATGGCAAAGAATACGGAACAGAAGATAAAGAAATATCGGAGCCATGGGCGATCCCAATAAATGAGGGCCATGAGGAACGGGAAGCCTGTATGGGCAGAGAAGAATAAGTCAGCCCCAAACGTATACTGTTGAATGATCCAGGGGATGTGTTGATTTATTGGTACAAATGGACCAAGGTGAGTAAGTGAAATAAATACAGCTCTCGTGACGATAAAGAGTGATATTGTTTTAAGGATGAATGGAACACGTTTTGGTTCGTGGAATGTGATGAGAGAAAAGAATACCCACATGAGTATTGGTGCATAGGTGAATATCATCGAAACGTTGAAGAATGGAATGTTGCTCAAGATGATATCGGTGACAGTACTGCTCGCGTGTGTTGTTGCGTATCGACTTGCATAGAAGTTAACAAAGAGGCTCACTATGAGCATTGCGACCCCAAGTGCAAGCGACCACTGGAATTGTTTGCTTTTTAGATCATTTTTACGTGTGTGAATCCAACGTTTCATACTTATTTTTTTGTTACGCGTGTATAGATCGCTTCAAACTCGCCGATTGTTGATTTGATGCCATGCGGATTAATAATATCAAGACTTTTTGCTCCCATTTGGACGCGGAGGTTTTCGTCAGTGAACAAGAGTGTAATTTTTTCTGCGATCGTTTTGATGTCTCCCGGTTCAAACAAAAATCCATTTTCTCCGTCGTGAACAAGTTCTGGAAGTGCGAGTGCATTAACTGCAATGATCGGAAGGCCTGAAGCCATAGCTTCCATCACAACGATACATTGGAGCTCTGCCATACAGGCAATCGTAAAACACTTACTGATTGCGTACAGGGCAGGAAGATCCTCGTCAGGAACGAAACCAAGAAAAGTGACACGATCAAGAATATCAAGTTTTGTTGCGAGTTTTTGAAGACGGACCTGTTCTTGTCCTTTGCCTCCGATTGCAAAATGGAAGTTTACATTTTGAGGAACAAGTTTTATTGCTTGCAAAAGCTGGTCAACATTTTTTTCCTTGTCGAGTCTGCCTACATAGAGAAGAAGGGGTTTGTTGGGTAGATTGTATTTGGCTCGAATTGTTTCGTCCTTTTTGTTTGAATTAAATTGTGTGAGGTCGATACCGCATGATATCGCACGAACTTCTTGGGAGAATCCATGTCCACGGACAAGCTTCGCGGCGCTTTCTGTCGGCGTAGTTACCGCATTCAGTGGATCAAAAACCTTGCGGAAATCATTCCACGAGTAGTCCATGACTTTTTTTTCAAGTGACTTTGGAAGATGGAGGTAATGAATAAGATTTTCTGGCATGAAATGGTTTGTACCAACAATCGGAGTTTCTTTGTTGTGTTTTTTTACACCCTTAATTACTTTTTTGGAAACAGCAAAATGTCCCTGTAAGTGGACAACATCAGGATTGAATTCTTTGATTGTTTGTGTGATACGATCTTGAATCATTACCGGAATGACTACGCGAAATCCAAACGACATGATTGGGATTGAAGGCACACCAAACATGCGTACTCCGTTAAAGTTTGCGTTTTCAAATCCAAACTTTGTTGCAGGAGCGATCACAAGAACATCGTGGCCTTGTTCTTTGAGGTAGTAGGCGAGACGTTGAGTGAAATAGGATGCCCCATTTACGTGTGGATAATAGGTGTCTGAAGAAATAAGTATTTTCATCGAATTCGAGCTTTTAATTTAATAATAATAAAAATGATGAGGGCTATACCAACAACGGTTGCGATTATTCCAAAATAACCAAGGTAGGTATTGAGTTGTTGGTAGGCGTGACCGAAGAGAATGCCGAGAAGTAGAAACACTGCAGATTGGATAAGTGAAATGCCGAGACAGGTAAAGAAGAACTTTTTGTACGAGATGTGGAGACTTCCAGCTGCAACGAGCCCAGAGATACCAACACCGTGAACAATTTTGGACATGACAAGCGCTTTGTGATGGTGTGTCGTAAAGTACTCACGTGCTTCATCGAGTTTTTGTTTGTTGATTGATTTTCCAAAGAAGCGATGTACTACACTTCGGCTTCCTCGTCCAAACCAGTAGAGGAATGAGTCGCCGATTGCGTCGCCTAGAACGACGAGACCATAGACAATGAACGGATTGAATACATGAGTGATGACAAAGAAACCAGCAATTATAGTAATGATAGGTCCTTCGATAATCGCAAGCGGAAATATGAAGACATATCTGTACGAGAGAAGTAACGAAAGTATTTTCGACATGGTAAACATAAGTACTAGTATGCCGAAATGAATATGAAAATAAGATGAAGAAAATGGTGTGTACACCTTCGTGTTCCGTGGTAGTATCGAAGAATGAAGATTCTGGTTGTTGAAGACGAGCCGAAGCTCGCGCTTTCGATACAAAAAGGCCTTGTCCAAGAAGGATATATCGTTGATGTGCTCGGAGACGGGCTTCAGGCATTACATCGAATCAAAGAGAATGAACAGGGGTACGATCTTGTAATACTTGATTTGATGCTTCCGAGCAAAGATGGATTAAATGTGTGTAGGGAGGTGCGAGAAGCACACATTTTTACCCCGATACTCATGCTAACTGCTCGCGATACCAAGAGCGATGTTGTGATCGGTCTTGATGCAGGAGCTGATGATTATGTGATTAAACCATTTTCATTCGAAGAATTACTCGCGCGCATACGCGCGCTCGCTCGTCGCCCTGTGCATTTTGAACCTGAACAGTTAGAGGCTCGTGGACTCCTCATGAATATCGCAACACATGTTGTGACGTACAATGGAGAAGTGGTTACGCTTACATTCAAAGAGTTTGCATTGCTTGAATTTTTGATGAGGCAAAAGGGTCAAGTTGTCACACGCGAATCTTTAATCGAACATGTTTGGGATTTTGCATTTGATTCATTTAGCAACGTGGTCGATGTTCATATTAAAAACCTTCGAAAGAAAATAAACACACATGAAGAACTTTTGGAAACGGTGCGTGGAGTGGGGTATCGCTTACTGGCGTAATATTTTTCTCCGTACTCGCATTATATTGACGATGTACTACGTGTTAGTTGTGACCGTCATTATGTCGGTGTTTAGTACCTTTTTATATCTTGCGCTGGAACAAAATTTGCAGGATTCAATGGTTGAGCTTCCGATCGTTGCTGTTTCGACAAGGCACTTGCTCCATCTTGCACGCGAACATTTAGCGCACACGATAATTACAGTTGATAGCATTACGCTCATCGTTGTTGCAGTGCTGTGTTATCTGTTGGCAGGGTGGACTCTTCGCCCAATCAAACGAGCGCTCAATGACCAACGAGCATTTAGCGCAGATGCTTCACATGAATTACGTACACCGCTTGCCGTTATTCAAAGTGAGTCAGAAGTGCTTTTGAGAACGGTATCTCCGACAATCGCGGATTATCATCATGTGGTTCAAAGTACACTCGAAGAAACAGCTCGCATGAAAAAAATCGTGGACAGTCTTTTGTCCCTTGCTCGTTCGGAGCAACTTGCGAATGCTCGTTTTCAAGATGTGGACCTCGGCCGATTGATTGATGAAGTCGTGAGCGAGTTTGCTCCGATTGCAATCGCACGAACTGTCATACTCTCAAGTCAAAACATGCAGGACACTGTGATGATAAAAGGGAACGAGACAAAGTTGAAGCATGCATTCGGTAATGTGCTTAAGAACGCGCTTGATTTTACACCATCAGGAAAATCAATTCTGGTCCGCCTTACAAAAAATGGAAATCGTGCATTGGTAGAAATTGTTGACACAGGGACGGGGATTACGAGTGATGATTTGCCTCACGTATTTGAACGATTTTACAAATCAAATGGACCTCATCAAGATAGAAACGGAACCGGGCTCGGACTCGCGATCACAAAAGAAATTATTGAAAATCATAGTGGAACCGTTTTGATTCACAGTACCGTTAACCAAGGGACATGTGTTGTTTTCGATTTTCCACTCGTGTAACATTTACTATATGAATACTGAATCTATCGTCATCGATCTTACACACACAATTACTCCGCAAACGCCAACCTTTGATGGTGGGTGTGGCTTCCATCTTGCGACGACCATTGATTATCGGGAATGTACGGAACCGAATCTGTTCCGAGTGCAGAAGATCGATATGCGCGCAGGAATTGGAACTCATATTGATGCTCCTGCGCATTGCATCGAAGGTGGCAAGACAATTGAATCACTTGAGCTCGACGATCTCGTGACCGCGTGTGTCGTGATTCATGTTGATACAGGAGGCAGTGACACTTTTAAAATTCAACCTGATATTGTTGGCGAGTTTGAAAAAATTCATGGTCAGATAGAACCACATGCATTTGTTATTTTTCATACTGGATGGGATGCTCACTGGGACGTACCGGAAAAATATCTCAATGATCACAAATCACCAAGCATTGATGTTCGTACGGCTGAGTTGTTACTCTCCAGAAATATTGTTGGAATTGGAATCGACACGTTATCGGCAGATAGCGGTGCTAGCGATTTTCCAGTACATCGCGCAGTCCTTGGTGTAGGGAAGTATCTCGTTGAGAATATTGCGAATGCAGGACAACTTCCTCCTGTCGGCGCACAGAGTGTCATTCTTCCGATGAAAATTGGGGATGCAACTGAAGCCCCAGTACGCATCATTGCATTTGTACCGAAGAAAATATAAGGCGCACGAATGTGCTATACTCGCCTTGATATGACTACACAACGTGACCCTATTGTGCACGCAGAAATTCATGCGACGACGATCAGCTCAAAGTTGAATTGGTTGCGCGCGGCCGTCCTCGGTGCGAATGATGGAATTGTTTCCGTTTCGTCTGTTGTTGTTGGTGTTGCTGGAGCAACCAATACGACTGGTTTTATTTTGACCGCCGGAGTAGCGAGTCTCGTTGCTGGAGCACTGTCGATGGCCGTGGGTGAGTATGTTTCAGTAAGTACGCAACGTGATACTGAACGTGCATTACTTGAAAAAGAACGATGGGAACTTCTCAACGAACCACAAGCTGAACTTGAGGAACTTGCTGGTATTTATCAAAAAAAAGGATTGTCGGAAAAGACCGCAAAACTTGTCGCACAAGAACTGACTGACCACGACGCTTTTGCAGCTCACGTTGATGCGGAACTCGGACTTGATCCAGATGATCTTACGAACCCATGGCATGCCGCGTACGCGTCAGGCGCTGCATTTTTTTGTGGAGCAATCATTCCACTTCTTGCGATTGTTTTACCACCAGCTTCAATTCGTATTCCCGTAACTTTTGGTGCAGTGATTATCGCGCTCATTATTACTGGGGGACTCAGTGCTCACGCAGGTGGAGCGAGCAAGACCAAAGCAACGATTCGTGTCGTAGGCGGTGGAATGATCGCAATGCTTATTACTTTTGGAATTGGAAAACTCTGCGGTGTCGCTGGAATATAGCTTTTAGTGAGTCACTCCAGGAATAATAAAAAAACCGTATAGCACGGCACAGAAATTGAGTGCTGCATGCGAAAGTATGATGAGTGGTAGGCTCGGATAGCGGAGGTACATAATGGCAAATCCAAGGCCCCCAACGAATGCGACCGGCAACCCGACCATCGGATTGGGAAAAATTGTGTGGAGAAAAACAAATATCAACGTATTGGTAAGGACGATCATTGGCACGTTGCGTGAGAGTTTGCCGAGTGCTGGAATGAGATAACCGCGATACGCGACCTCTTGGAAAAATGAGACGATGAAAAAGAGATAGAGAAAGTGGCTGTGTGTCCACCAACGCTTAATTTCTTCATTTTTAATAATATATTCACCAAAGCCGATCAGTAACAGCATCATTATAATGGTGAATACGAGATAGGGAAGAAAGTATTTTTTGATACTATTTTCTTGGAGAAAAAACATCCCTGGCGTCCATTTTTCGTACACAAGAACAATCGTAAAGAGTGTCACCATACCTGCAAGGACAAACACTCGATCTTGAATCGGGATAATTTTCGCGTAGATGAGCGCAACAGGGACAATAAATACGAGTACAATCTGAATGAAAATTTCCATTCGGCTTGTCTCGATGCGGTGAATCGCTTTGCGGATACTTCTATGCATGTCGGTTTTAGTATATCATGGAGCCTATTCAATATATGATAGCCGTACATAGTACAAAAACGTACCAATTTCATATCCATGGGATGCACTGTCATTCATGTGTGATGCTCACTGAAACAGAGCTTAGTTCTGTTTCAGGCGTTCAGAGTGTCCACACCAGTTTACAAAAAAGAATCGTGACACTTCGTGTTTCAAGCGATAAAACAAGAGAGCAGATCATGGAAGTATGTAATGTGGTTTTACGTCCTCATGGATACACACTTTCGTTTGAAATGGAACGTTCTGAAAAAAAACTGTCTGAATTTATCGTTGCCGTTCCTTTTGCCGTGGTTTTTATAGGACTGTTTCTTTTTCTGCAAAAGATTGGGCTATTTCATTTTGGTATGAAGGGGACAGTCACTTACGGTATGGCATTTGGTGTTGGAGTTATTGCTTCGGTTTCGACATGTATGGCTATTGTTGGAGGTCTTGTGCTTTCGATCGGTACGACATATGCAAAAGAAGAAAAAACAGCTCGTCCTCAATTTCTGTTTCACGCTGGACGCCTCATCGCTTTTTTTGTACTCGGTGGTTTTATCGGAATGCTGGGTGAAGTATTTTCAATTGGAGCGACGGCAACACTGCTCCTTAGTTTTATTACTGGTCTAGTGATGCTTGTGCTTGGAGTAAATCTATTGGATGTTTTTCATTGGTCAAAACGATTTCAAATCGTTATGCCGAAAGCACTTTCAAAACATGCATTCAGCATTACAAAAATGAATCATTCGTTTACTCCATTTCTCGTTGGTGTTGCCACCTTTTTCTTGCCGTGTGGTTTTACTCAATCAATGCAAGTGTATACGCTCACGGCCGGAGGATTTCTACATGGAGGATTATTGATGGGGACCTTTGCACTCGGGACACTTCCTGTTCTTGCAAGTATCTCGTTTGGTTCATTTTCGATTGCGAAGAGCAGATATGCAGGTACATTTTTAAAAACTACAGGTATTATTGTTATATTTTTTTCACTTTTTACATTGAGCACAAGTCTTGCGCTTACGGGAATTACACTACCAACAGTGTCGTCATCTCGTGATATGAGTCTTGTTCAAAAAAATGTGTATATAGCGAATGGAGTACAAGTGATTGCAATAAAGGCGGGAGAGGGGTATTCTCCAAAAACGACAGTAGCGAAGGCGGGTATCCCAACCATTATTCGGTTCACAACCAATGGTTCGCTTGATTGCTCGTCATCGATTCGTATTCCAAGTTTGAATATGTCTCGATTCCTTGATTTGAATGGAACAACAGACGTGGATCTTGGAATACCCAAGGCAGGTTTACTCGGAGGCATGTGTGGCATGGGAATGTTTCCGTTCTCGATTGATTTTAAATAAGGTGTAGAATAACTCACAGTATATGTATACAAAAATAATTAAGCCGATTTTGTTTCGTTTTGACCCTGAGCATGTGCATGATTTCTTTGTCGCGACAGGACGTGTACTCGGAGCGACCGCGCTCACGCGCGGTCTTGTTGGAATGTTTTGTCGTTATGAGAACCCAATGCTTGAGACAACAGTATGCGGAATTCATTTCAAGAATCCAATTGGCCTTGCTGCTGGTTTCGACAAAGACGTACAACTTACGAATGTTATGCCCGCGGTTGGTTTTGGATATATGGAAGTTGGCGCAGTCACGCGCTATCCATACGAAGGCAACAAGGGTCTTCGTCTTGCACGATTGCCCGCTGATCAGTCTTTGATTGTATATTATGGACTTAAAAATATCGGTGCTGAGGAAATTGAAAAAAAACTCAAACGTCTTTCATTTTCATTTCCCGTAGGACTCAATATAGCCAAAACGAATCGCGCAGATATTATGGGCGAGAAGTCTGTCGAAGATTACGTTGAGACATATCGTATGCTCGGCAAGTATTTTGCATACGTGACGATTAACGTTTCATGTCCGAATGCTCAAGATGGATGTACGTTTCAAGATCCTGCGATGCTTGATGACTTGCTCGGTGCGTATGCCAAAGAAGAAAAAGTGTGCCCTATCTTTTTGAAGATTTCGAGCCACTTGAGTGAGCAAGAGATTGATGACATTCTTGCTGTAGTTCTGAAATATTCGTTCATTGATGGATTTATTACCGGCAATCTTTCGAAGCGTCGCGATATACTTGATTTGAAATCAGAGAAGGAGCGTTTGGATTTGATTCCTGCTGGTGGTATCTCAGGCAAGCCAGTGCAGGAACTTACAACAAACGAAATTCGCTATATCTACAAAAAGACAAAAGGGAAGTATGTCATTATTGGACTCGGTGGAGTGTTCACCGCAGAAGATGCATATGAAAAAATAAAAGCTGGAGCATTGCTCGTCCAAATAATCACTGGCCTCATCTACGGAGGTCCGACAACAGTAAAAGATATCAACAAAGGTCTCGTCGAGCTCTTGAAGCGTGATGGCTACAAAAACATAGCTGAAGCCGTAGGAAAAGAGTAAACTCGGGCGCAAAAATAAAAATACCCTTTTCAAAGTACCGGCGTAAATTTCTGAAGAAATTTCGCCTCACGCTCGCGCCGTCGCGCTCCGCGGGTACTTTGAAAAGGGTATTTTTATTTTTGCGCCCGAGTTTACTGTGTCTTTGTGGCTAGCGTGCCTTTGTGCCAAGGCGTGCCAAGAGCGGGAAGAGCCCAGTAATCAAGTCCGAGATATCCAGCAACGCGCCATGCAAGGACAAGACCAAGTGCAAGGATGAGTAATACTGGATTTGAACTTACTGTACCTGCAAGGAGATAGTTGAGGTTCATAAAGAATCCGAAGAATGCTGCGATACCCGTGAGGACACCGACGATGAGGGCGATACCAACGAGGACTTCTCCATATGAAACAACGTGTGACCAGAATGCTGCATGTGGGAGAATGACATGAGAGAGAAACCATCCATACCAACTTTGCACATCAGGATGCGCTCCACCAGTTTTTGCGATTGCTCCATTTAAAAATCCTGTAAGCGCACCACCTGCTCGGTTACCAACCCATACTTGTTCATGAATTTTTGCCCAGCCTGCTTCGAGCCACTGCCATCCGACATATACGCGGACAATAAGCCAGAACCAAGCGAACTTGGGACTTTGTAAAATAAACTGCGCGAACTTTGGTTCTTCAATTACATGTGAAGAAGTATTCATACTTTTTACTGTTATATATTCACCTAATAATAAAAACGATCTTTACCTATCATACAACTTTGTGTCATTTTAGTTATCCACCGTTGCACCTGTTTTGTGCGAGGGCGTATAATGGCAGTCCACTAGTTTCGATATATCGCAACTATCTGATTACTCACTACTCATCCGTTGGTCGCGGGAGGGGATACAAGAACAACAATACACATGAATACGAGAAAAAAATGGGCTCGCACAATCAGTGCATTTACAATTTGTTTGATTGTTCGATTGATTCCCGTTCGCGCACCAAATATAGAACCGATTCTCGCCGTGCAGATGCCATTTGCGAAGCGATACGGCCCTCTCCTTGCGTTTTTGTTTGGGTTCGCGAGTATTCTCCTCTATGACATTATAACGAGCCGTGTGGGCATCTGGACGCTTATTACAGCCCTTGCTTATGGAGCACTCGGTATCGCAAGTTCACTCTACTTTAAACAACGCTCAGGCACTCGAAAACAGTTTGTTACGTTCGCGATTGGTGCAACGATACTTTATGACGCGATTACCGGACTTACTATTGGACCAGTGTTCTTCCATCAGAGTTTTGTCGCCTCATTTGTTGGTCAAATTCCATTTACAGCGCTTCATTTGCTCGGAAATATCCTGTTTGCTCTTGTATTGAGTCCGGCCATTTATCGTTACCTTACGTTTGATGAAGCTCAAAGTCGTTCCTTTGTCGAAACTCCAATTACAAATCCATCATTTATTTCTTCACTATGAAAAATCTCAAAAAATACTCTTCACTTAAAAGCATCCAAAAGCGCGACACCTCGATCGTTCCGTTTGATCCAAAGCGTATCGAACGCGCGCTCGCGCGCGCTATGGAAGTAGCGAACGAGGGAAGTAACAAAGAAGCTGAGCACGTCATGTACAAAGTCCTCGATACATTACTTGCGCTCAAAACTGAAAAGAAAAACAAGAATTTCATTCCATTTGTGGAGACAATTCAAGATGTCGTTGAGAATGAGCTCATTGCTGCAAATTTTTCTCAAACAGCTAAGGCATATATCTTGTATCGTAAGGAGCGCTCGCTCGTACGTGAAAAAGTTGGATTTGTTCCCGAGAAAGTCAGAGAGCTTGCAACAGAAAGTAAAAAGTATTTCCGCAATCCGCTTGCTGAATTTGTCTATTACCGCACTTACTCACGCTGGATTCCAGAAGAAGGACGTCGAGAGACATGGGTGGAGACTGTTGATCGTTACATGAGCTTCATGCGCGAGAATTTGGGTTCTGGTCTCACTGAAAAAGAATATGCCGAAGTGCGCGAGGCAATTCTGCGCCAAGAAGCAATGCCCTCAATGCGTCTTTTGCAATTCGCAGGAAAGCCAGCACGTCGTTCAAACGTATGTGCCTACAACTGTTCCTTCATTGCTCCACGATCATTCCAAGATTTTGCTGAGATCATGTATATCTCTATGTGTGGTACTGGAGTCGGATGGAGTGCTGAGAGTGAAAACATTCAGGCTTTACCACAAATCAAACGTCAGACTGGTAAAAAGCTTCCAACATACATTGTGCCAGATAGTAAGGAAGGATGGGCTGATGCATTCAGCTTCGCTATGAAGACATGGTTTGATGGAAACGATGTTTCATTTGACTATTCACTCATTCGCCCAGCAGGTTCACGTCTGAATACGATGGGAGGAAAAAGTTCTGGTCCAGAGCCACTTCGTTCTTTGCTCGACTTCACTCGTGAGCGTATTCTTCGTCGCCAAGGACGACACCTTACGAACCTCGATGCACACGACATCATGTGTAAGATTGGTGAATGTGTCGTTGCTGGAGGTGTTCGACGCAGTGCGATGATCTCGCTCTCTGATCTTGATGACGAAGCAATTCGTGATTCAAAGAAAGGCCAGTTCTACCTCGCCGAAGCTCAGCGTATGCTCGCAAACAACTCTGCGGTCTATCTCGAGAAACCATCTGCATCAGAATTCCTCGATGAATGGGTTGCGCTTATGAAGAGTGGATCAGGAGAGCGTGGTATTTTCAATCGCGGATCACTTGCGAAGACATTGCCAAAGCGTCGTCTCGATCAATGGAAAGAGGGTATCTATCCATCATGGGGTACGAATCCATGCGGAGAAATTATTCTTCAATCAAAACAATTTTGTAACTTGTCAGAAGTTGTTGCTCGAGCAGAAGACACACTCGAAGATCTTGAGCGCAAGATTCGTGTCGCCACAATTCTCGGTACCTACCAATCAACACTCACATACTTCCCGTACCTCTCAAACGAATGGAAGCGCAATTGTGAAAAGGAACGTTTGCTCGGAGTTTCAATCACTGGTCAATGGGATTCTTCTGTCGCACGTAAGCCAGAAGTACTTGAGCGCCTCAAGACTGTCGCAGTTGATCTCAACAAAAAACTCGCGAAGCGTCTCGGTATCAATCAGTCACTCACGGTCACTTGTGTGAAGCCATCAGGTACAGTGTCACAGACAGTAGACTGCGCAAGTGGAATGCACCCACGTCATGCTCCATACTACATTCGCCGTGTTCGCATCTCAGCGAGTGACGCACTCTTTAAGATGCTTCGTGATCAGGGTGTGCCATATCTCCCTGAAGTTGGTCAGACAATGGAAGGCGCATCGACATTCGTGTTTGAATTTCCAATGAAGGCTCCAAACGGCGCAATTTGTCGCGATGACATTGATGCAATCAAACAGCTCGAACACTGGAAAGTCGTCAAAGTTAATTACACAGAACACAATCCTTCCGTTACGATTTCTGTTGGCGAAGATGAATGGATCAAGGTTGGTAACTGGGTATTTGAAAACTGGGATATCGTCGGAGGACTTTCGTTCTTGCCACGATCAAACCACGTCTATCAGCTCGCGCCATATGAATCCATCACCAAGGAGCAATATGAAGCAATGCTCGGCAAAGTTTCGCATTTGGACTTCTCAAAGATCGTGACATACGAGGTCGAGGACGAGACAGAAGTGAAGCGTGAGCTTGCCTGTGTCGCCGGTGTTTGTGATACAGCATAGTCATGCTCTACACACGAAAGGGAGATAATGGAACCACAAAACTCTTCGATTGTCCGCAAGGAACGCGGATGTCGAAGAGCGCGGTGACATTTGAAGCACTCGGTACACTCGATGAGTTGAATTCTTCGCTCGGATATGCCAAAGTGTTGGCGGCTCGCAGTGAAGCAAGTCTCATGATGGCGGGGGAAAAGCATTTGTACACGGCGCTCATTGGGCGAATACAGAATATGCTTTTCACGACTCAAGCAGAGCTTGCCGGAGCACAGAAACAAGTCACTGAAGCAGATGTTTTGTTTGAAGAACAGATCGTAGCCGAAGTTGAAAAAGATTTGCCACCAATTACGTCGTTTATTGTCGCAGGCGGTGGTGAGACAGGAGCGTATCTTGATGTGTGTCGTACGATTGCCCGACGTGCTGAACGCGGAGTGATCGAAGCGATGGAGACTGATAAACGTGTGGTGTCGGATGAGACACTCAAATTTTTGAATCGTCTCTCGAGTGTGCTCTACGCGCTTGCGCGCTACGCGAATCATCAAGAAGGATTTACGGAGCGGGCGCCAGAGTATAGTTGATGGTGCGATGTGCGGTGCGATTACAAATGAATAATCATGATTGGGGAAGTGAGGTGAAAATCCTCCACAGTGCCGCTACGGTTATAGTCCGAATACCAATCATTGATGTAGTAATGGAACATTTTGTTCCATCCCGAGCAGGAAATGGTCGCGCGTACGCGCGACCCTGGTACTCCTCTCCTCGGGGGAGTTTTTTATTATATGAAAAAAAATAAGCTTTGGTTTGTGATGGGTGGAGTGCTGATTGTGCTTCTGATTGTGTGCGCGAGTGTGTTTGCTCGTGTCTCGCGATCAACAAAAGCTACGCCATTAGTGTCGTCGCAATTACCGACGACAAGCATTACTGAATCAGCACCAGTTTTCAATACGCACGAGTCTACGATTTCACTCACGGCGGGCACCGTGCAGGGATCGCTTCCGATTCAAGCAGGTGACACGCTCTATGCCGCGATGCTTCGAGCACAAAAGACAGGAACACTTTCTTTTGTTGGTAAAGAATATCCGGGACTCGGATATTTTGTGACGACTATCGGATCGCTCACGGAGGGAAGCGGAAAATATCTTATGTATTTTGTTAATGGCAAGGACGCATCAGTCGGCATCTCAACGTATGTCCCAAAAAACGGAGATACTATTATTTGGAAATTACAGTAATTATATGAAAAAATTCTCTCTTTTTGTGCTCGGTGTGCTCGTTGCGTTCTCATTCGTCACATCCGTACGTGCAGATGACGCCACTCCACCAGTCGATACGACACCACCTGTGATCACGCTCGTAGGAGATGCTTCTGTTACCATTTCACAAGGCGCGACATATACCGATAGCGGAGCAACAGCAAGTGACGATGTCGACGGCGATATTACTACGAACATTCACCTTACAGGAACAGTTGATACAACGACTACCGGTTCCTATACGTTGACGTATTCAGTGAGTGACGCTGCGGGTAACCCTGCAACATCGGTTACGCGTACGGTCACTGTCACACCTATCGTGGTACATCCGGCGACTGAGACCGTTTTGATTCGTAATGGCAATTCTGTGATTGATCAAGAAACAGTTTCGCTTCCAGCTTCGGGTACTGTCACGATTACTGACGATACTGGTGCGACTCATTCAGTCAATGCTGATAGTGTTTTGGGACTCTTGTTTGCAATGAGTCAGAGTGGAACATTTTCATTGTCTGATCTTGCGTACTATAGTTCGATGAGTTCATTTTATCTCAAATGTGTGACTCCAAATGGTGGCAGCGCGCTCTGTGACAATTGGCAGTTTGTTGTCGGTGGTACTTCACCATGGACGAGCATCGATCAAACTATTTTGTCTGGCGGAGAAACAGTTGGTATCTATTTTGGAACAGCACATCGTGTGCGATTTGATACGACACAAGTAAATGCCGGAGGATCTGTGCATGCAACTGCTGAGCAATATAACTATCTCGACAATACATGGAGTGCGCTTACGGGAGTCTCGATTGGTGTGACTGTTCCAAATCTGAACGATCCATACAATCCGACGGTTGTAAGCTCTTCAGTGGTCGACGCACAAGGGAACGCGATGCTCTCATTTCCAAATGCTGGAACGTTCTCAGTGGGCATCGTTGAAGATTACTATTTCCCATCGTACACAGTGACTACAAATGCCGTAGTGCAATCGAGTGGAGGTGGAGGGGGTAGTTCGAGTGGTGGAGCGTTACTCGAAAATACCACACCGAAAGTTGCAACAACTTCATTTGATACGACCAAAGCATTCGCCTTTTTGAAAAAAAATCAGAACGCTGACGGCTCATTCGCAGGTGGAGACATGTATACCGATTGGGCAGGTGTTGCATTTGGTGCAGTTGATACAAAACAATCTGATGATGCGACACAGAAATTGATTCAATATCTAAAGACGCATGCACTTGTGCAACCTCGATTGACCGACTATGAACGTCGTGCGATGGCCGAGCTCGCACTTGGACAAAATCCGTACACATTTGGTGGCGTCGATGTCGTCACTCCTATTGTGAAAGCGTTCGATGGAACACAATTCGGTGATGCGAATTTGATAAACGATGATGCCTTTGCTTTGATTGCGCTTGAAAGTGCGGGTTACACAAATAGTGATTCTCTCATTACAAAAGATACCGCATATATTCTTTCGAAGCAGGGAACTGATGGTTCATGGGAAGGGGGTGCAGATATGACTTCATCAATCGTGCAAGCGCTGAGTCCGCTTGCGAATGTGGTCGGTGTCTCCGATTCACTTGCGAAGGCATCGGCATACTTGGGGCAGAGTCAAAGTAATGATGGCGGATTTGGTTCTGTCTACACGACGAGTTGGGTCGCTCAAGCAATGAATATACTCACGGCTTCGTGGACGAAAAACGGTCATGATCCGCTTGGTTTTCTCTCAAACTCGCAACAAAGTGACGGAGGTCTTTTGCTTGCGAACGATACGATACAAAATCGCGTATGGGCGACGAGTTATGCAATACCTGCAGGGCTGGGACTTTCGTGGTCATCAATTATGCATATAGTAAATCGTCCTGATCCAGTTCAGAAAATAGATCAGATAGTTCCGCCGGTCACAAAAATTGTTTCATTAGTTGCGTCGAGTGATGTTGTTAAAACAAAAGCAGTTGCGCGACACAATCTTGGGGCACTCAATACAGCACTTGCAGTAGACGCCCTCGAAAATCAAGCACAAGCAGCGACTCAAGCGCCAGCCGAACAACCACATCAAAAGAGAACGATGAAACAATCAGTAATTGCATTTTGGCATACCTTGGTACATACTCTTACATCATGGTAAGGATCTTCAGTAAGATCATCAAAAAGATTAAACAACCGCTTCCTCGCACGGCATATCGCCGAAACGCGGAAATCTACAAAATCCTTGCAAATCCAAAGCGTTTAGAGATTCTTGACCTGCTCCGTGAACAAGAAATGTGCTGTGACGAGCTCGTGCGGATACTTGGCGTATCGAAGGCCAATATCTCACAACACCTCGCACTTTTGCGAAATGCCAATCTTGTGACAGTGCGCCGAGAGGGAGTAAATGGGTATTACAGTATTATTGATCCAGAGATAATTGAACCATGTCGCATTTTATATCGTCTTGCACAAAGCAAATGAAAACACTCCGCTAGAGCGGAGTGTTTTCATTTGGAGTATGTTTTCGTTTGATCAAAACAGTCATGAGTGAATTCGTCGTGATCATTGCGATTGAGTGGAGTGTCGTCGCAAGGTTATATGCTTGGAGCGAGAAGAGCATCAGAATGTGACGAAGCACATTCATGCTGTAGAGCATCGGCGTTTCGGTTTCGGGGTGACTCCATGTTTTGCGAATCGTTGGCACGAATGCAATCAAATCAATACTGACGGCGATGATGACAGAGACTGTTGGATCCTTGGTGAGAATCCACGGAATGATTCCGAGCAAAGCAATGACGAGGAAGAGCGTGTCGACTTTGCGAATAGTTTTGAACCCATATTGCAGTGAAAAGAAAAAAATGATGACGGTAAAAATTTCACTGGCTGCGGTTGGGATCGCTCCGATGCCCGCACCTTTGGCGATTTGGCCAAAAAAGATAATACACGACACAATGGTCCATACGAGCCATGTGTAGGGATGTGGTTGCACTCGTTTGCGGATAATATCTCGGAGATAGGGGGCATTTCCGACGACGGCAAGGAGCGAGGCGACGATCGCGATATAAAATTTCATGATTCCAGCATACCACTCTGAGCACTTTATTTATAGGGGAAAATTGGTATACTGGCTAGATATGCAATACAATCTTCATCCGCTGTTTGTGCACTTCCCAGTTGCCATGTTGTTCGTCTATTCGATTATCAAAATCCTCCCAGCCGAGCGTTGGTTCCCGACAGTCGCATGGAAACACATCGAACGTGCACTCCTCGTATTTGGAGTTGCGGGGGCATTTCTCGCCCTTGCTACAGGCGACACCGCAGAACATCTCTCGACCGCAAGTCGTCCACTCATCGAAATGCACTCAACCTTCGCAGGACTTGCGACGGCTTTGTACGGCGCGTTGCTCGCTGGCGAAATCTTGAATGTGATTAATCCAAAACTCCTTCCAAAAATCAAGAACAAGACACTTGTCTCGTTCCTCTCATGGCTTGAAAAAATCCTCACCAACAAAATCTTTTCTGTAGTACTTGCTGTTCTCGCGCTTGTTGCTATTACGGTCACAGGATTACTCGGCGGAGTCATCGTCTACGGAGTCTCGGCTGATCCAATGGCCGGTATCGTCGTCAAAATGCTTGGTTTGAATCTCTAGCTCTCGTGAAAATTCATTCAACACAATTCGTGAAAGGCATCATCGGTGATGATGAAATCTTGCACAAGAAAAAACCGGAGATTGCTTTCATTGGGCGGTCAAACGTTGGTAAGTCGAGTGTCATCAATTCATTTTTGAATGCACGTGAACTTGCACGCACGGGCAAGAAACAGGGAAAGACCACGGAGATCAATTTGTTTCTCGTGAATGAAAAATATTATTTTGTTGACCTGCCTGGATATGGATTCGCTGAGGGTGGACAAGAATCACGCGAGAAAATTCGCGCGATGATTATCAATTATTTCACAAGAAAGACAGATTCAATTCGATGCACAGTCGTGATTCTCGACGCCAAAGTCGGCATCACGGACTACGATCGCGACATGCTTGAAATCTTGTTTGATAACGGACGAAGTGCTATTGTCGTTTTGAACAAGACGGACAAACTGACGCAGAAGGAAGTCTCGCAAGCAGTGAGGACAATCGCAAACGAATTTCCTGAGCTCGAAGTGTTTCCGTATTCGGCAAAATTAAGTAAGGGTGCGGGACGAATTTTAGAAAGAGTAATACAATAGATATATATGAACGCAACATTCCATACAAACAAAGGTGAGTTTACGATCGAGCTTTTTGACAAGGACGTACCAAATACTGTCGAGAATTTTGTGAAGCTCGTGAAGTCTGATTTTTATACCGGTGTGAAATTTCATCGTGTGATTTCAGGATTTATGATTCAAGGTGGTGACCCACTTACCAAAGATGATTCGATGAAGCCACGCTGGGGAACAGGGGGTCCGGGCTATAGCTTTAATGACGAGATTACTGATTTGAACAAGAATGTTATCGGAACTATTTCGATGGCAAATGCTGGTCCAAATACGAATGGCAGTCAATTCTTCCTCAATTGTAACGACAACAATTTCCTCGATCGCAAGCACACTGTATTCGGTCACGTGACTGATGGTATGGAAGTCGTGCAGGATATTGAAGCAACGCCTGTCGACGGACGTGATTGTCCTATCGAGAGTGTAGTAATTGAATCAATTACTATCGCGTAAACGATTTTTCTCGAGACAAATTGAGTTATCCACACTTGCATGTGAACGATCGTTCACATATACTTATTACAGAAGTCGCAAGAAGAAATAATCAAAAAGAAAACAATTATGTCTCGTCAAGAATATCTCAAATTGCTCGAAAAAGAGCTCCAGCGTGTGAACAAAATTATCGATTACAAAATCCTTCATGGATTGGAATATCGTAGCGAAGCGCGTGATCACAAACTACTCCTCCGCAAAGTCCGTCAGAACAATCACCGCAGTTTCTTAAACAAAATGTTTCCAACGCTTTCGTTCTTCTAATTTCATTCAACCGAATTCATTTATGGAAACTGATTACAAAAAAATCCTTCTCACGTTTTATGATAGGGAAAAGCGTATGCCGACGTATTCGGAAATGCTCAGTCTCTTTGGATTTAAGTCCAAGAACGCTGTCAATCGTATCGTTCAGAAATTGCTTGATGCGGGTATTGTTGCCAAAGACCAACTTGGTCGGCTCATTCCAACTGCGAGCTTCACCGAAGTTCCTCTTCTTGGACTTGTGAAGGCAGGATTTCCGAGCGAGGCAGATACGCTCGTTGAAACGACAATCAATCTTGATAATTTTCTAATTCAAAAAAAAGAATCGACGTTCATCCTTGAGGTTGATGGCGATTCGATGATTGAAGCGCATATAGCTGATGGCGACATGGTCATCGCTGAGCGTACAGAACACGCACGTGACGGACAGATCGTGATTGCTGAAGTCGATGGTGAATTCACGATGAAGTATTTTCGCAAAGAAGGTGATAAAATGTGGCTTGAGCCAGCCAACAAACATTTTAAACCGATTTACCCTGAACGTTCACTCAATATCAAGGCGATCGTCAAAGGCGTGGTTCGAAAATATTAATGAAAAATCGCCTTACGTTTAATACAGTCGCACAAATTTGTTTAGTTCTATTCACGAGTCTTGGTTTTTTGCTGACAGCACTCAAACTCCCAGCTTACGGACTCGTTTCAAACTTGCTCGCGCAAGTTTTTTGGATTTATAGTACCTATCGCTCTTGGAAGCAGGCAAATCAAGTCGGAGCGTTTATTAATACAATTATCACAACGGTTATTATTGTTGCCGGTGTTATTAATTACTGGTTTTTGAAATAAGTCTGCGTTACTTGATAGGTCAGAGTAATTAAGCTACTATCGAGTCTGGTAACCAAACGAATCCTATGGAACACAAAAAATACATTATTGCCTTTGTTGGACACGCCTGTACGGGCAAATCAGCTGCCGCTCGAGCGCTTGCTGAAAAGGCCTCTGATATTTACCTCGTTTCCACTGACAAACAGAAATGGCTTCTCTCAGGGTATGACCGAAATACACATCCCGTTCCGATCAAGGAGATCACTTTCGGTCTTTTTAAAGCAGTGTGCAAAACAGGATTGCCAATACAACTCGAATACATTCGAACCAAGGAAGATTACTTTGCGTGCCGACGTGTGGCAAAGAAATACGGCTATGAATTATTTGTTTTTGAATTTCTCGCTCCACTTCCTATAATGCTTGAACGTTTTCATGCACGCGTCGCGGACGCGAAAGCAACAGGAAAGAAAATTTCGATTACGACGGAAGATGTATTTTTACAGAATATTCAAAAGGGATACTACTCACCATCAAACGCAATACGATTTGACACAACACAAGTATCAACTGAAGAGATCGTAGCAAAGGTTATCGAACGACTCGGACCTGACTTTACTCACATAGAAATGAAATCATAATGGAACAAGAATATATCGTATTACTTTTTTATAAATTTGCAGATATTAAGGATCCAAAAGGATTTGCTGATATCCATCGAGTCAAAGCGACTGAGCTTGGCTTAAAAGGAAGACTTCTTGTTGGCGAGGAGGGGATCAATGGTACGCTTGAAGGTCTTCGTACTGCGACAGACGCTTACAAGGAGTTTATGAAACTCGACCCTCTCTTTAGCGATATGAAAATCAAAGAGAGTGTTGGCACAGGAAAGTCATTTCCAAAACTCAAAATTAAAGTGCGTGATGAGATCGTGACTCTTGGTGCGGGACGGTTTAATGTTGCCGAAGAGACTGCAACCGAATTGTCTCCTCGTGAACTCGAAGAATGGTATGAAAACGACAAGGACTTTGTCGTGCTTGATTTGCGAAACGATTTTGAAATTAAAAGTGGAAAATTTGATCGAACGATCGACCCAGGACTCATCCATTTTCGCGATCTTCCTGAAAAATTGGATTCAATGAAGGATTTGAAGAATAAAAAAGTGGTGACTGTGTGTACTGGGGGAATTCGCTGCGAGAAGGCAACGTGTCTTTTGAAGCGTGAAGGATTCACTGATGTGTATCAGCTCAAAGATGGTATTCATACATATATGGAACAGTATCCTGGCAAACACTTCAAAGGAACATTGTTTGTATTCGATGATCGTATGACGACTGATGTTGTGCCAACACCAACCAAAGAAGTGATCGGCACGTGTTTCTTCTGTAATACACAGACTGAAAACTACTGTTCTGATGACAGTGTCCGCCCATCCCGTAAAATTCTCGTATGTGCTAGTTGCTACGAAGACAAAAAACAGCAACTTCGTGCAAACGTAAAGTAAGCTGTTCGCTAAAATTGAGCAAAATAAAAACACTTTTGAAAAGGCAACTCGTCGCCAAGCGCCTGCGGAAGGCCTTCTTCAAAAGTGTTTTTATTTTGCTCAATTTTAGCGAACCGGATTCTTTGACATACGCACGAGGGTGAGGATTACGGCTGCCACGAGAAGGAGATGAATGTACATTCCTCCAACGTGAAAGACGAAAGCACCGAGGATCCACGCAACACCGAGAATGAATGCAATAGTTGCTGACATAGAGGTAGATTACGCGCGAGCTTTTTTGGCTGCAGGCATTTTTGACTTAAGATCTTTGACCATTCCTCGGAAATTCTTTTTGAGCATTGAGACTTCAGCTTCAAGATCACTTGCGTCGACATTTTTCATGTCCTTGTATTTCATTGCAAGTGTATCAATCATTTCTTCGTATGCTGGTGTTGTGAGCTCTTCAATTTTTTCCATCTTGTCGAGTGCCTCAGCTTTCATCTTGAGCATCCAGCTCTTGAGATTCTTCTGATGTTTTTTGCCTTCAGGACCAAACAGGAGATATGCTGCACCTGCGAGACCAATAACTCCTGCACCGATTGCGATTTTGAGTCCTGTCGTATTCGTTGCTGTTTTCTTTGCCATAGTATGTATATTTGTTACGGATGATAATGCACGCATTGTACGCTCTGGCTGTGCTTGATGCAATAAAATACAGAAAGGGGATTACTTTGTAGTATGTTTTTTTGCTTTTTTCCCGAAGAGGAGGTTGAAAAGGAAGCTTTCTTTTATGGTTTGCGATAAGGCATCGGCATGATCGAAGGTTGATTCAATACTTTGTTCGAGTCTGTCGCTTGCTCGCTTGATATTTTTGAGTATTTGAATGATATAGACAGAGATACAAATACCCAAAATAGTAAAAATAACGACCGCGATCGTTGTGATAAAGAAAAATATGTCGGCTTTCATGAATGTATCCATCCGACCATTCTACCATTTTTAGGAAAATGCAGTATACTGATCATTGTCGACTTATGTGCGCCTATTGGAAGATTTTTATGGAAAATACATCATCAAAAAAGACTATTGGAATCGTTGTTATACTCGTTATCATTATTGTTGGCATTTTGCTTATGATGAAGAAGTCAGCTCCTGTGACTGTTTCAACTTCACCAACAAATACAGCACAAACCAATCAACCCGTCGCGCCGGCACCAGACACAAGCCCAGCTGGACTTATTAAATCAAGTGGAACTGCAACTGCAAGCTTGGAACAAGATAGCGCATCAGTTGATGCTGAATTGAAAGGTTTGAATTCTGATACAACATCAGCAAATCAGGCCGTGCAGTAGTACGATATTATTCATTTATCATATTTTATTCTATGAATACCTATACAACCCGAAAAATTGCGACCGTTGTCCTGCCGATTATGTGTGCACTTGCGTTTACTACACCAGCACTTGCTACTACGACTCCGAAGGTGAATCATCCTGTAGCAAAAACTGCAGTGAAGAGTGCAAACAAATCTACGACCCCGCCAGTAACGAAAGTATCAAAAACAGAAACAGAAATTGATACACGTGTGAGTGCGCTTACTGCACTTGAGAATCGTATCACTGCGATGACTCGTGTTGGCCAGGAAGTAAAAAATCAACTCACTACGACAATCCAGTCAACGATCTCGTCACTCGGGGCATTGAAGACCAAGATTGCAACTGATTCAACTACTGCATTGAAAGCTGACACACTCGCGATGACTGCGGGCACTCGTGTGTACGCACTCGTTGTTCCACAAGTTCGTATTCTCGCTGCTGCTGATCGTGCAAGCACTGTAGCTAGCATGCTCACGAATGTTGATGCGAAGCTCAAAACACGCATCACCGATGCTACAACTGCAGGTAAGGATGTAACAGCACTTACGACAGCTGAGGCTGACATGGCAGCAAAGATCAGCGATGCGAATACACAGGTTCAAGCAGTACTTGCTGGTATTTCGACACTCACTCCTGATAATGGTGACAAGACGAAACTTACAGCAAACACACTTGCGCTTAAGACTGCACGCACTGCTCTCAAGACTGCCGAACAAGATCTCATGACTGCACAAAAAGATTCAAAGACTATCGTAAGTGCATTGAAAGTGATGGATGGAGTCACGACTACAGACACGACAACGAAGACCCAATAGGGAGACAATATGCTGATACTGTGCTAGCCTAAGAGTATGAGCCAAGAAAAAATATATATGTACGGAAAGCACGCGCTTGTAGAAGCGCTTCTTTCCGCTCCAGAGATGCTTGAACACGTGTATCTCATGGAAAAACCCGATGGTGAACTCGCCGGATTGATCGAGTCGACAGGACTCGCGTATTCACGATTTGATTCAAAGACGATTCCGCGTGGTGTTGAGCGTGAGGCCAATCACCAAGGATATATCGGATCAATTCGTATGGGACGTTTGGTGAAAGATTACGGAACATTCATTTCAGAACTTGAAGTAACAAACGACACGGCCCTTGTGGTCATGGGTGAATTACAGGATCCCCAGAATGTTGGAGCGGTGATCCGCACGGCAGCAGCATTCGGTATCAAGGGTGTACTTATCCCCGAACACAATCAGGCCCAAGTCACAGGAACTGTCGTCAAAGTATCTGCAGGTATGGCATTTCGTGTACCGCTTGTATCAATCGGTAATGTGAACGATACGCTTCGCGATTTGAAAAAACGCGGTTTTTGGATGTACGGTCTTGATGGGGAATCGAAGCAGTCAATCGTCGACGAAGCGTTTGAAGCTCCGTCGGTATTTGTATTTGGAAATGAACAAAACGGTATTCGCGAGAAGACACTTGAACTCTGCGATATTCCACTTTCGATTCCGATGAGTCCAGATTGTGAATCGCTCAACGTTGCCGCAAGTGCCGCTATCGCACTCTATGCGTGGAGTACCAAACATGAAAATGCACTTGGTCGTCCATGGAAAGGAGGTCGCTCTAAAAAAAATAACTAACATATATATCATATGCACTGGTTTCTCTATGCAATAACTGGTTCGATACTTGTGGGAGTGTTCGTTGCGCTGTTCAAGATTCCTGCGCACAAAGGATATAAAAGTTTACCCGTATTACTCTTCTCGTTCTTAACGTCAGGTATCGTTGCGATCGGGCTTTTTCACAATGCATTTCCGCTCACAAGCGTTGGTGTACTCGTGTGCGCATTCCTTTGGGGATTGAGTTTTGCTGTTGCCTCTGCTGTGCAGATGCATGCGCTCCGTCACGTTGACGTAGCTGTGCTTTCGCCGCTCACCGCATCGCTCGCACTTTCAGTAAGTGTCGTAATTGGAATCTTTTTCTTTCATGATCCAATTTCGATTTCAGCATGGAGTGGAATTACGCTCGTCATTCTGGCGATTCTCTTTTTGTCTGAAAAAAAGGAAAAAGACGAGCGCTCATTTTTCGGCGCTGGATTTTTGTTCGTTCTTGTTATTGTCGCGCTTGGAGTGTTTGGTACTTTTTTGGTGAAATATGAAACTGTACACTACTCAATTCAAGCAATTCAGCTTTATCAATATTTCTTTGCCATGCTTATGACTGGACTGCTCATTCCTATCACAAAACAGCACCGCGAGGGCAAAATCACAAAGAAGGATTGTGTTGATGCTGCTCCGTGGGGAATAGCGCTTGGTCTTTTGTCTGTTGTTGGTGGGTATCTTATGTATCTTTCATTCCAGGCAGGTCCATTTGCAATCGTGAATGCAATCAATTCGCTCTACATCATCGTCACAGTCATCGTAGCTGCTGTACTGTTTAAAGAAAAACTTACAAAAAAGCGAGTGCTGCTTGTTTTGGTTGCCGTTGTTGCTCTCGTTCTCATGAATTTTTAGTTGAGTGCTCTCGCGTTGCAAAGGCTCATCATTTGAGCTACGATTGCGATATGACACCGGTAATTCTCTCATTGCTGACATTTTTCTCCACATTTTTTGGAGGGCTTTTTTCGCTCAAAAATAAGAATCGCTTGCATCTCATTATGGGCTTTACTGCCGGTGTATTGCTTGGCGTTGTTGCGTTCGATATTTTTCCTGAAATTATTTCGCTTGTAAATGGAGGGGGACGCAATCCGATTTATCCAATGATTGCACTTGTGGCGGGCTTTTTGATTTTTCATATTTTGGAAAAATCAATTCTCATTCACCACTCACATGAAGATGAGTACGAAGTACACAAGCATCCTGATGTTGGAGTATTCTCTGCGCTTGCGCTTGCGGGACATAGCTTTATGGACGGAGTCGGTATTGGACTCGGATTTCAGGTTTCAACATCAGTTGGGATTCTTGTTGCGATAGCCGTCATCGCGCACGATTTTACTGATGGTATGAACACAATTACGCTCATGCTGACGAACAAGAATAGCGTGAGTCGCGCACGATTATTCCTCTTGATTGATGCACTCGCGCCAGTCCTCGGAGCAATCTCAACGCTTTTCTTCCATGTTTCGAGTGGCTTCTTGGTTTTATATCTCGGATTTTTTGCAGGATTCCTTTTGTATATCGGAGCATCAGATATTTTGCCTGAGGCACATAGTAAACACAGTTCATGGAAAACCATCGCTCTTACTGTGCTCGGTGTTGTCCTTACTTTTTGTGTAACGCGCATAGTTTGAGAATACGGGGGAAGTTGCTAGAATACCCGGATATGGAATCAAAAACAAAAAGCCTGTTTTCCGGACCGCTACTGATTGTTATTGCCGCACTTCTCTGGGGTATTGATGGCATTCTTCGCCGTTCACTCTATACACTTCCACCGATCACCATTGTGTTCTTTGAGCATTTGATCGGCTTTGTTATTTTGTTCCCATTCATCTGGAAGAGTTTTAAAACTGAGAAACTATCCAAAAAAGAATGGTCTGCAATCGTGTTTGTAGCTCTTCTTTCTGGCCTTCTCGGTACACTCTGGTTTACGACAGCTTTGCTCGATACAATGTTCATTTCTTTTTCTGTTGTGTTCTTGCTTCAGAAACTACAACCGATTTTTGCAATCACAACCGCGCGTATTTTCCTTAAAGAGCGAGTCGGCAAAGGGTACCGCATGTGGGCACTGCTTGCGCTCGTAGCCGCATATTTTGTTACGTTCCCAAATGGTGTCGTGAATTTTAAGACAGGAACGGGTACAATCGTCGCCGCACTCTTTGCGATTGGAGCTGCTTTTGCATGGGGAACATCAACTACGTTTTCCAAAATTGCACTTCGCGATCGTTCGAGTAATTACATTACGGCACTTCGATTTCTACTTACCCTCGTGATGGCATTTGTCGGCGTGCTTCTTCTTGGCAAGGCGCCAAGTCTTTCCTCGATCAACCACACACAGATTCTCACGCTCGTCGTCATCGCACTCTCAAGTGGGATGGTCTCACTTCTTATTTATTATCGCGGACTCAAGACAACACCCGTATCTGTTTCAACAATTCTTGAATTGTTCTATCCACTCGTCGCCGTCGTGATTGACGTTGTCTTGTACCACAACGTTCTCGCGTTGTCACAATACTTTGCTGCGGCAATCTTGCTCTACGCAATGTATCGCGTTGGCAAACTCGCACAAGACGCAGTCTCGGCGTAAGTGAGTATTTATATGATGCACTTTGAGTCCACCACAGTACGCGGTCACGGCAGAGGAAAGGGACTTGGATTCCCGACGATCAATTTGGTCGTGCCTCTCCAAGGATTTTCTGAGATGCTTCAGGGAGTATATGCAGCTCGCGCAAGTGTAGACGGCGTGAAATATAGTGGAGCACTGTACTATGGTCCTGCGCCAACGTTCGATCAAAACGAAATTGCACTCGAGATTTATTTGCTCGACGCACCCGATTTTTCGATTGAAAAGGGCGCACATGTAGCCGTCGACGTCGGGCAGTTCATTCGACCTGTTATGAAATTCGATACCCCCGAGCTTCTCGTGCAGCAGATGCAGAGTGATGAGCAGGCGATACGACAAGTGCTGAAAATCTAATCAAAGAAACACGATCAGAGTACTCCCTTCAAACAGTCATTGACTTGGCTGTTTTTGTGTGGTTGTATTACTTTATCTTTTACTTCCTACCGGACGGGCTCAATCCGAACACCCATCATTCTCCAGTAAGGAGATTTTTTTGTTTCAAATACTCAGTAAGCACCTCGGTCGGAGTCTTGTAATTCAAGCATTTCATGGATCGTCGATTCAATTTGTTTTCCAGT
>CAITQP010000006.1 GCA_903894565.1 uncultured bacterium | reverse complement strand
GTGGTCTTTTCTTGTGGAATCAAAATTTAATTTCCTGAAACATCAAGCTTCGATTTTGCTCCATCTCCAACACCCGCTGAAGCTCTACACAAATTTGCGGAAGTTCTATACTGGTTCCATGCTGAAGTACGAGCTGATTGCCAAGCTTGGCGTGCTGTCTTCATCGAACTCGTAAAGGTAGACCACGCACTATTTACCGATGACTTAACACTCGCGTTTGTTGTTTGAGTATATGCTGTCGCTAAAGCAGTTGCGCGAGCTGTATACGCAGTATTCGTAGCGTTTGTAAAAGCTGTCATAGCTGTACCAAGTGATTGTTCTCGCGCTCCGACAGCAGCACCAACACATTGAATCTTTGTGGTCACAGTTGAACTTCCATCGGTTGTGATCGGACTTGTCTGGGCCAAAACTGGCGTCACTGCAAATGCAACAACACCAAGAAAAACACCTGCAATTGTAGACTTTGTATACATATGTCTCATTTAATCCTATCTAAATTAATAAATTATTCCCTGTCCCTATACGATCAGGACTGCAAACTTGGTGCAGTTGGGTCAACAAGAAATTGTAGTGCTCGCTCTTGTGTGATCGCATGACCAAAACCATATACGACGAATATTTTGTCGTGTTGTTTCAAGTTCTGTCCAATCCTCTCGACAATATATGCATCTCTAAACTGGCTTGAAGCAAAAGAAATTTCGTTGATGACTGTTCTCTCTTCGTTCGAAATCTTAGGGTCCGTTTCTCGATCGTACTCGTCAGAATCAAGGTGTACGTCACTCAATAATTCTCCACGGTAGTCTTCGATCTCATATCTATCATACCCACTCGAATCCACAAACTCTTCAAAAGAAGACTGAAGGTATTGAGTCAATTCATCGAGCGAGCGCTGTTCATGCTCTCGTTGATACTGATAGATTTGGCGATGAAGATAAAAACGAAAAATATCTTTACGGGAATAACCAAGTTCTGCGAGGTGTACTATCTCATTTGCATATAATGGTTCCGGTGACTCAAATTCGCAACCAGCTTTCTCCGCTAGTTGAAGCGCTTCCCCTGCCTCACCATAAGTTTTGATAAGTTCCTCGCGAGAGGTAGTTCTCAGTATCTCACGAACATTCTCTTTTTGTTCGTTAATACCAACGAGGCCCTCTACCAAAACAATGTCGGGCTTTTCTTGATAAAAAGAATCTTCCAACGCTACGAATTGCGGATCGCTTGGATCATTTGTATGACTAGTTCCGAAATAAGAAATTCTTTTCGCTCCACTTTCAACTTGGAACATATAGAACTGTTCAGGATTTTTTGCATGAGTAAACGGGTGATTTTGATATTGTTCAAGGTTGAGCAAAAGTGTTTTCGCATGGGCGATCCTCTCATCGGTGATCCCTTCGTTCGACGGAACCGAATCTTCCCTGCTCAATTGCTCATACATAGACATTGTGCTCAGTGCGATTCCTTACTTGTTCAAATAATTATAGAGATTCATTCCGACAACCGAACCCACGATTGGAGCAAGCGCATACACAAGATTGAGCGAACCGATTCCGAATGCAACGGCTGGATTCAAAACTCCATTCGAACCAAGGAGCGCTGCAATACTAATACCGAGAAGCAATGACCCTCCAGCAACCACTCCAGCAAAATCGCGCGGAGCTTTGTTGTACAAAAGCGAAGCAACACCGAAACCAAACAACATCGTGCCAAGAAACTCAGCAAACGCTGTCATCCAATTCATTGAGACATTCAAAGTCGGTAATCCAACAGTCGTCATGACAAGTAATAATGCAATCGCTGACCCAAAAAATTGAGCGACGAGATACCAAAAAGCATCAATACCGTGTATTTTTTTGATTGACCATGCACCAAGTGTAATTGCTGGATTAAAGTGTGCGCCTGAAATATGACCGGCAGTGTACACAAATAACATAACGACGAGCCCAGCAAGCACTGGTGTCGAAACAGGAAATTTACCAACCGAGGACAAACAAACAGCACTTGTAAGAGTAAACGTACCCAATGCTTCTACAATATATTTCTTCATATACTGATAGCATATCACACGATCTCTATTCAAAACACAAAGCACTAATAAAACTTATCCAGCAAAATAGTCTTCGTGAGGGCTTTTTGTGTATCTGGTTTGAGTTTGCTGGTAAAATTCGAAATTGCAGGAAATGTTCTGCCCGGACAAACCGTATGGTCATATTTTCCTCCGAAAGTTAGTCCTGAATCTTCAACAACTCGTTTCTTTACCTCGTTGTGATAAATAATATTATTTGTCGGTATTTCGTATTCCTTTTTTGCCCAATTCAGCAATTTTACAAGCGAGGCTTGCTGCTGAGCCGAAGGCTGTGCGCCATTATCAAAATCACCACACAGCACAATTCCCAAAGTTCCATAATCAGGATCCATTTTCATCGCTCGAATGTAGTGTCGTAACTTTTCATAATACAAGGAGCTATTCCCTTTTGCCTCAGCTACCTCTACTACACCTCTCGGCAAATGTTTTTTGTAATATGCGTCCGTCTCCTTTGATTCGCCTGCGTTTGAACCAACTCGCCCGCTCGGTCGGCCCTCGAGAATCGTTCCGTCAGCAGCAATCAAAAAGTGATACCCGACATCGTTAAAATTTTGCTTCCCTCCCATCTCAGAATCACGAACACTTCGAACTTGTGAATAGGTACTTAAGCCAGCAGTACTCGCGTCAGTATGGTGTATCGCGCAACGGCGATACACATTTTTTAGATCTTCGAATCTATGCGCATGCTCAAGGGTTGCTCCATTCGTATTGATAAAACTTTCATTATAATACGGCAAAACATCAGCTGTCTTTTTGTGGAGTACGCCATTTAGATACACATCATATTTCTCACCGAGTGAGACTTTATATTCTTTTTGTATTTCACTCCAGTGATCATCCCAAGTGGCACGATTCACGATAGGTGGTTTCTCATTTGATTCAAACGCGAGTGCGCTGAGCGGGCTTCCTGCGAGTAGTGAACCGAGTCCAAACTTGGTTATTTTTTTAAGAAAATCTCTTCTTGAAACGCCTGAGGCCTCCTGCTTAACCTCAGGTTCTTGCTTTTGATCGTTATGTACCGGCATCATTTCGCCACCAAATTTCATATACGTATATTACCACTTATATTTTTTATGTCACAACCAAAAAAATGAATCCCTTTTGCACAACTTATTCTCTCTTGGGGTCGGTATCCAAATTTTAATCTGCATGTGCTTGAGGATCGAGAATATATGGAGAATTTATGGCTAAAATACGTTGATATTCAAAGGGATTTATCGAGAACTTAAAAAGGCATCGAGTTTAGAAACTAGGTCGGCCGCATCCGAATAAACGACAAAATCCTGAGTGAGATATTTGAGAGAACCCGAAACTTTGCTTCCCTCCTTGGAAACACAGAGTATCGGAACTTTCAGCATATTTGCCCAGCCGAGCTCGATGCCCTGCCCGGTCGAAGGAAAAGATACTTCAGCCAGCACGAGATTAGAGTTTTTGATTTCATCTTGAGTGTTCACCGATCGTCCTTCCTCATGTGGCAAAAAGAACTCATGAGCGTCATTCAAATTGGAAGCGCGGAGCGGCTTGTAAAGCTCGTTCTCGAAGTCAAAATCTCTGGAATGGGAAACGTATATTTTCATACTTAGTTTTTATGTATATCTCTAAAAAGATGAACGACCTCTCCCTTCAATACACCTTTAACGATTTCTATTGGGTACCCCGCATCGTCAGCTAAGTCCTCGATCTTCAGCTTTCGCTCTCGAAGAAGGTGTGACATATCAATTCTGCACGCACCAATGACCACCTTCGGTATTTTCGCCTGGAATATCGCCGAGGCACACATGAGGCAAGGTTCGTTTGTGCAGTAGATGACGCAGTCATCTAGTTTATTGCGGCCGAGAGCTTTGCAGGCGTCGTTTACGGCCTGAAGCTCGGCGTGCGCAAGAACGTTCTTCGAGGCGCCTTCGGTACATCTGTTCTGCGCCACGATCTCTCCGCCACAAACAATGACTGCACCAAAAGGCCACTCGCCGGAGCGCTTGGCCTCCTCCCCCTGAAGTAGGGCGAGGTGCATATACTCTTGGTCGGTTTTCATTGGTTCATTATAGCAGAATTCGAAAGTTCAATTCCGGATGGCCTGAAAATCTTTGCAAAATAAGGATTCTTAGAACCGCGCGCGTCGGTACCCAAATTTTAATTTGCAAGTGCTTGAGGATCGAGAATATATGGAGAACTTGTGGCTGAAATACGTTCATATTCAAGAGCAAATACGCATTCAGAATGAGTCTACTTTTTAATACCAATAAAAATTAAATTGTCATTTGTCGTAGCTATGTTCTTTATTTCACCGCTCTTGTCATTGATGGCAACGATCGTGCTTGTAGTGCCATTTTCTACCGCTAAAATGGAGCTTTCAGATAACCATATCAAGGGATCAAGTGTCTCTGCGATTTCTTTATTCTGTTTTCCGATATAAACGAATAAATGAGGGATGCATTCAGACTCTGCCCCCAAACCGCTACAAACAGGAAGAACGTTTGCAAGCTTGTCGCCCAACGGAGAAAATAATCTTTTTCCATTTGAGTCGTTGCTGAAAGTGACAACCGAACTATCTATCAAGTTACGAACACTTGTATCACCCCCTTTCGTGGTAATAAAGTTTGGAGCATACGCAATTTTATTCTCGTCATCAGAAATATCATAGACGAGGGCGTCTGCAGGAACCTGATTTATTTGCTGGATCTTCCCTCTCGTAGCATCCAGCTTGTAAAGTCCTCCTCCCCCGCCGTTCTTGTCCCAGGCGTAGTCAGTCATATAAACCATACTTGGATATTTTTTCGACCAAGCATATATTTTTTTGATCGTATTGCCAGGAGTCTCTTGGACAGTAGCAAGGGTTGTTTTATTTTTACCATCGATGTCTGCCGTGTATATTTCGTAAAAAGGCACCAAGGGCTGTTGTCCGACCATCGGGAAATATGCGGTAGCCCAGATTATTTTTTTACAATCAGGAGAAAGGGCAAAACCTGTATTCAAGGGGGACAATCCTGCAAACGGGACTGGCGTCTGAGTAAAGGGCATATCAGTAATTGTGCCGCCTAGATCGATCCGCTTTATTGAAAAAATAGGGCTTAGGCTCAAGGGTAACTCTAAGCTTTGCAGATATATTTCATTGGTGGCAGAACAAAATTTTTCCTGACCAAAATTGAAATCATTCACATCCTTTACGGCAAGCTTGTCCGCCCCAATCGAGAATAATTCTTTTTTACCTGTTCCATCGGGCGAAACTGAATAAAAATCAACTTTAGCAAGCTGGTCATACTGAGCGGTAGGGTCATATTGTGCATCTGCATAAATAATACTTGGATTTGAGACACTCGTTTGGGAAGATAGGTAGGTATTTGGTCTAAAGTGTAACCAACCCCATATTCCAATAGCGATGGCCGTAATTAGAATTATTGGCAGAAACTTTTTCATCATTTAATGATTGTATCAGTTCAATTCCTGGTAGCCTAAAATTTCCTATTTTATAAGGATATTTTTTCATATTAGAACCTTCGAGGGTGCCTATCGAGAATCGAACTCGAATTAAAGGTTCCACAAACCTCTGTGTTAACCGTTACACCATAGGCACCATATGTGGGACTTACCGCATGAGCGAAAAGCCCTTCCTTTATAGCAAAAAACCCTTAAAAAAGCGAGCCCGTAGCAAGAGTCAGTACAAAAATGACAGCACACAAGAATGCCGAACACAGACACCAGGTGCACCAATGTTTCAAAACAAAAGCTTGAATCCAAATCAGATAGAGTGAGAAAAGGAAAGCGAAGCCAGAAAGTGCGAGCGCTACACCTGCAACTGTCGCAGTATATACCCCAGCTTGAGCAATCACCGCGCCGTGAAAAAGCACAACGATCGTGTAATAGGCCATCCCAAGCAACTCGACAGGAATACCCAGAAATTTTGAGTAATCACTCCCCGTTACAACATCGCAACTACCATGGATAGGACACACGAGCGGCTGTTTCTTGTGTTTACAGTGATAGATATAAAACGCGAGCGTAAAGCCCGCAAGCCCAGCGAACATAAGCACGAAATCGAGCGCGAGTGACAAATTCATAGATGGTTAGAGTGTAATTGTATCAATCTTCGACGCGAGAATAAAATCATTTTGAGAAAGCCCTCCAATCGCATGAGTCGAAAGTACGAGCTTTACTTTGTTATACCGAATATCAATATCAGGATGATGTCCTGCGAATTCTGCAAGATCAGCAACAAGGTTAACAAAATCCATCGCCTTGTCGAAGTTCTTGAATTCTACGTTTTTCTCAATCGATCGTCCATCCTTCAAGAGCATCCAGCCAGTAAGCTCAGTCATGAGACGTGTGACCGCAGACTTTGCGAGTGGTTCCACTCCCCCTTCACAACTCACGCATTGTGCTTCTTTTAGTTTCAACATACGACTAGTATACGCAAAAAACGGGTCTCTGGAAACTATCTACGAAACAGTGTTATAAACAATTTTTCCACTCGGATCAGTCCAATCAGTAAATCGCCACCACGAGGGAACGAATATAAAGGGGACGAAATCTGGATTTGGAGTACTTGTCTTCTTGTTTGGAAATTTTTCAAAATAGTATTTCTCAAACTCAGTTTTTTCCAATTCTGTTTCGAGCAACCGAACTTCCCCATCTATCTGAAGTGTTTTCATGTCGAGTTCGTCAAAACCAATAACCATCGAGGCACGTGATGTTCTGCGCCCAAAGAGTGCTTCGGCTTTGCGATACGAGCGAAACGTTTCAATATAAAATGCAGACGCGTTACTATTCTTTGCCACATGCACCGTAGCTGCGTGAGGAGACCCATCCATCATTTCAACCGCGAGCACACACACTCGTTGTGTTTCGACAAAATCAAGAACTTCTTTTCTCATAGAACGGAAATGTTTTTATTTTTTATTAATTATTTTTTCGAGCTCCGTGTATTTTTCTTGAAGTTTTATCACTTCCTCAGGAAGTTTTTTGTTCATTATAACTTCAACTCCCGATCGAAGTGCCGTAAAGATTGTTTCTTTTGTTCCAGTAACATTCTGGTTCTTTATTAAGTCAGAATATGAGCCCCAGGCAACATAGTTTTTCAACCCAGATGTCGAAATCAAACGTTTCCTATTAAGCTCATTCAGCTCAGTATTTTTCATCTCAAAAAGCTGCGTACTCAAGGTATCACGGTCCAACACTCTGCGATTATGATCTATGTCCCATGCTTCTCTACCAAATACTTTTGGTCGAGATCCCTCTCCGTCGAGTACAGCCTGCGCATTCGCAAGCTCCTTTTCTTTTCCGGGAATTTTGGCCTTATGTTCTGAAATTTGCTTTTCGATATCTGGACGTACCAAATAATCACCGGTGAGTCTTAATTCCTCGTTCTCAGGCAGTCCTTGTTCTATCTTCGTCAGCTCACTGAGGATGGCGATACCCTCCTTTCTATTGTTTTCAATACTTCTAAGTTCTTCATTTACCGAATTTTTGAAACCATTCTCCTTCAGGACTTTTGCCATTTCGTATTGCAGCAATTTCGCTTCAAGCACATTTGAAAGAGATTCTGAAACAAGGTCCTTTTGTTCATCAAGATTTTTCTGCTTCTCCGCGACTGAACGCTTTATATCATAATAGTTCTCTCCTTGTTTTTTTATATTCTCAAGTGCTCCGTTCCCGTACTTAACGCCAATAATTTTCTGAAACGAGACCTTCATTTCGTCATAATCATCTCGATATGGACTAAAACTATCGTTATTTCGATACTCCTTCATGATTGCTTCCACAGTCACCTCTATAAAATTATTGAATTCCTCTTGGTTCGAAACAGCGTCAAATGATTCCAAAAATCGTTTATTGAGCTCTATGCGTTTCTCGATTTTTTTCTGAAGGGACTCCCATTCATAGAGTGGCGGAAATCGATTCGTGTCTCGAAACGCCTCAAGGAGGTCCTTTTCATTCGAAATACCGGCCAACTCGTTTTTGGTATCTCCCAAATATCTTCCAAGCGTATTAATTCCCTTATCCTCAATTGCCTTTTTTTTATTTTCGACTTCCTGTTTAAAGGCTTCGCGACCATACATCGTATTAAATTGGTCAAAAGCTTTTTGGGCACCTTTTGCCTTTTCAGGATCTGCCTTTGCCAAAATCTCGGGAGCAATTCCCAATTGATCGTTCATCGAATCAAAGTGTTTGAACGCCTTATCAATCTTATCTTCGTACGCTTTTTGAACCACGGCCCGTGCGACAGAAAAACCAACTTCCGTTTCAATTGTCGCAAATTCAGGCGGGAGCAAACGTGTGTTTTCCCAATTATTAAAATTAACACCTTTTGGCGACAGCTCAATCGGCACATGACGAACAGAATCCTTCGGAAAAAGAAGGAGTTCGGCGGTAGGAGCTCCGGCTTTCGGGTTCGGAATTCTTTTAAATTCGATGGAAGGAATTGAGTTCGCAAATTTTTCAACTTTCGCTTTAACAGCCTCCGCCTTTCCTTCAGGGGTCTTGAGATTTTCTGCTACTAACTCGTTTTTGAGTGTTTCAATTTTTGCATCAATCGCCCTTGTGACAGCCTCATATGAAAATAATTGATTTTCAGGCAGGACAACTTTAAGATCACCGAGCCTATGGACGAGAGCCTCATCCGCACCCAGAAGATGAATAACTTCCTTGTCTGCTTGCTTGTAATCTTTTATTTCTGGCTCCTCCTGAAAATCTTCTGCCCCGACCAACTGGTCAAAACTCTTTATGCCCATTGAATCGAGAGCCTTCTTGTCTGTAGTGAAAAGTTTTTCTAATTCTTGCTTTTTTGTACTCCATTTTTGTCCCGTTTTTACGGCGTAAGTCTTCATTCCTTCAGCAGTATAAGCTCCATCGGAATCAGCAACATGCTGATCTTGCATAGAGTTCTTAATGAGTTGCAGTTGACTCATCGAAGTTTGAAGTTCTTTGATTTTTTGGCGAATTGGGAGTATCTCTGCTTCTTGCTGCTCTTTTTCTTCGGCTTGGCGAACAGCTTCGGCAACATCTAGTTGCTCCTTCTCTCCAGCCTTCTCGATCTCTTCCAATTGCTTTCGTCTCTCCTCAGCCTCTTTTAAAAGCCTCTCCTGTTCCTTACGCTCAAGCTCCTTCTGGAGCTCACGCTCTTTTTCTTGTTCTTCTAATTCTAATGTTTTGCCTTTTATTCGATCAAATAGTGACATACTTCAATATTGTACGACAAAGCGGGGAGATTACAATCCCCCCCCGCTTTTTTATACACAAAAAGATCGCTTCTCGCTTATTCCACGTGTACGGTCACACCAATTTTTTCGTTCTTGATTTTCATGAACAAAACAGCAAAGGAGCCAACGAATATAAGGGCAGAAGCAACAAGGAATACATAGTCATACGCGTTCACCTGGGCCTTGAGTTCGATGAGTGCAATATATGTCTTTATATCCGCAAGCTTGTGGCTATACAAATGACTGAACCCGTTGATACTAAGGACATTCTCTTCGATACGATTCGTAAGCAGTGATCCAAATATCGCAATACCAAAGGCACCAGCGACATTACGCGTGAGCGCAAGTACAGATGAGGCAATACCAATTTCGTGTTGGTCGACGACTGAGGCGATCACGTTGGTACGTTGCGCCATTCCAAAGCCAAGTCCAAACGCCATGATCGAAAGCGGAATAATGATATCGAGCGGACCAGAGCGAGGATCGAGATGTGAAAAGAGAAATACACCAACCGCGGCGACGAGTGTACTTGCAAAAATAACATAGCGAGATTGTATGCGACCAGTTAGCGCTCCCCCGATAGGAGCTCCGAGCATGAGTGCTGCGGCCATCGGCATAAAAAGATAACCGGTCTCGGTCGCATCATAGCCGAGAAATGTTTGTGCAAAAATAGGAATCAAAAAGAGCGCACCCATCATTCCCATAAAGACGACGAAATTATTGAGGAGCGTATTGACGAACGCAGGGATTTTGAAAAACTTCAGATCAACGATTGGTTCAGGAACAGTATTTTCGATACGAATAAAAATTCCCGTGAGAATAACGACAAGGAAATAACAAATAAGACTTGATGCTGACATCCAGCCCCAATCCATTCCCTTGTCGAGTACCAACACGAGTGATGACAACATTCCTCCAAGGACTGAAGCACCCCACCAATCGAAGTAATGTGTCTTCTTTTCTTCACGTGATTCATTAATGAATCGCATTGCCATAAGCATGCCAAGAATACCAATTGGAAGATTGATCAAAAACACTGAGCGCCAGCCGAAATTGTCGATCAGTGGACCACCGAGGAGCGGGCCAAATACCGACGCCGCAGCAAATGATGAGGACCAAATACCGAGCGCTTGTGCACGTTCCTTTCCTTCGCGAAATGTTACGGCGATGATTGCCATGGCTGTCGGATAATCAGCTGATCCTGCAATCGCTTGAATGACGCGAAACACAATCATTGAGGGAAGATTCCACGCGAGCCCAGCAAGCACCGATCCAAAAATAAAAAGACCAAATCCGATCATGTACACTTTCTTGCGGCCAATCGTATCGCCGAGTTTGCCCCAGATAGGCACAAACACTGCATTCGCGAGAATGTAAGCAGTCGCAATCCATCCAGCAGCACTCACGCTAATACTAAAATCGTTGATGATTTTTGGAAGCGCAAGATTCACAATCGTCTGATCAAGACGACCTAAGAATGTACCGACAATAACGGTGATGAGAATCCACCAACGCAGTTTTGATCCTTTGTTTTCCATGAATTATTTTGTACTGACCGTGATCTTCGCAGACATTCCACTCTTGAGTTCAGGATATGCTGTTGTATCAAAACGAACCTTCACATCAAATTTCTGGATAGGACGTTTGTCAGAGATTGAAAATACCACTCCAGTATTATCTGCAGCAGCACTTACTGAATCAACAACGCCAACATATTTCTTGCCTGGATATGCGTCGACTGTAAAGGTAGCGAGCTGACCCCCAGCAATGTCTTTCAATCCCTTTGTCTCGTCAATAGTTCCGACGACTTTCATCTCCCCTGTCTTTACCATCGAAACAACAGGTTGTCCCGGTGCAAAATAGGTGCCGATAACATTCGATGCTGAAAAAATAACACCGTCTTCTTGGGCAGTAATAACTTGTGAGCCCACGAGTGCGATCTGAGTGTTCGGCGCGACATGATCTCCTTCTTTCACATAGAGCGCATTCAATACCCCAGGAGTCATTGGTGAGAGTGAAATGACAGGAGCTTGGAGTATTGAGTTTTCAATCAAAACTGTGTTGCGACCAGTTTGCCAAAAAATAAACACGAGTAATGTTCCGAAAATAACGACAAGAGCCGTAACACTCTGGAACCATGGCTTCTTCAAAATTGATTCTTTTTTTGTTTCTTGTTCTTGCATAAAAGTATTTCTTATTGAGTAACGACTGCATCACTAATTGTTAATCCACTCACGATCTCCATATGTGTACCATCAGTTATACCGGTAACGACAGGCACCTCGACGACCCCACTTCCTGATTTTTTGTGTACGTATGACACACCATCACGAGTATAGATTGCTGTGTTTGGGATCATTGCAGTAACATCTTTTGTGATACTGGTACCCAGCATTTGAATCACTGGTATATTTGGCGTTGCGATTTGACCAACAGTAATAGCGACAGAAGTAACAGTACCTGCGCTCGGAGCAGTGATCACAGTATTTCCGTATGAAGCTTGCGCGATCGTAACTGCACCTTGCGCCGTATCAACTTGAGCTTTTGCTGTAGCGATATCTTCTGGTCGTGCTGTCGCAACAAGAGCTGCAAGTGACGCTTTCGCCTGATCAAGTGTAGCCTGCGCTCCTGCTGTCACCTGACTCTTGGACTGAAGCGCAGTCTGATACGCATTAAAATTTGAGAGATAATTCGCAGCGTTTGTGTTTGGTATAGAAATTGTCCAACTCGTGGTTGAACCGAAACCAGATGGAAACTTTATCAAAAGTCCAGAGTTTCCAATTGGCTCAGCAACTGTTTTTGAAACAATACCCGAAGCGCTCACAAGACCTGAAACACTAAAATATGCTCCGTCACCAGTCGAGTATGTATTAATAGTCATTGTCCCCTCTTGCCCAAGAGTATAGCTACCTGAAAGCACAGGAGCAGTTGTGTCAGTGTTGCCACTCGTCACAGGAACCGCTTCTGGTGTCGAATTCAAAAGATTTTTGTATGCGTTTGAAACAAGAACATCCTGTTGTTTCGCGGTTTGATCAACATTCACTTGAGCAGTGTTGACCGCGGCTTTTGCAACGTCAATGGCCGGACTTGTCGCTCCATTTATAATTTTCTGGTAATTTGCTTCAGCACTTGAGAGAGCAGCTTTTGCCTGTGCGAGTATACCAAGTGCGTTCCCTGCATCAAGCGTAGCGAGAACCTGTCCGGTACTGACCATATCACCAGTCTTTACTGCGACCGTTTGAATTCGCCCACTCGCGAGAAATCCGAGACTAAAATTACTCTGACGAGCCGTGCCTCCTTCTGTGCCGCTAATCTTACCACTCGTTACCGTGACAAATGTGTACGATGGAGCACGATTAATCCGAACGTATACAAAAATACCAATCACAAGTGCGAGCACGAGTGAAATGGCAATAACTTTCTTTGGTTGATGGATAAGTGATGTGTTCATAAATACTGATTACTACTATTTATTCTTTAATAAGGATATTGATAATTCGCTCAAGTTCTTTTTGGTCTTTCTCAGTCAATTTCGAAAGCATTCCTTTAAAGATGAGTTGTTTCTTTTTGCAGGCACTGTCGATCAATTTCTTGGTCTTCGGTACGAGCGTGATCCAAACAATTCGGCGATCAATAGGATCGCTCCTTCTTCGAACCAGCCCCCGCTTCTCCATTTGAGCGACAAGTACACTTGCTGAGGGAGGAGTGATCTTTAAATGATCGGCGATGCTCTTCATTGTCTTTTGTTCATTGAGGCCAATGAACCGAAGAATTTCAGTTTGAGAGAACGATAGATCGTGTTTCAACGATTCTGTTCTCATGCTCTCGAGAATTTTCCTTCGAAAGGTGAGGATCAGATCCTCGAGGAATGATTGGTTTGGTAGTGACATGGCAATATTGTTAGTTTATCTAACTATTAGTTATACTAACAATATACAGGGTTCTGTCTCCCCTGTCAACAAAGCCCGCCGGAGATATCTCCGGCGGGCTTTGTTCTCCTTTTTTATGCGAGATAACTCTCAAACCAAATTGCATGACAGGTATAGCCACCTGGATGCTTCTGTAGATAATCTTGGTGATAGTCTTCGGCGAGATAAAACTCGGTGAGTGGTTCGAGCGTTGTAACAACTGGGTCTTTCCAACGCTTTGAATCATTTACGATTTTGATAAAAGATTCAGCTTCTTGCTTTTCCTCATCATTTGCATAGAAAATAGCGGAGCGGTACGAAGTACCACGATCGTTCCCTTGCTGATTCAGTGTGGTCGGATTATGTATCTGAAAGAAAAAATCAAGCAGTTTTTTGTACGATGTTTTTTCTGTATCGTAGGTGATCTCCACAGCCTCGGCGTGCCCGGTATGGCGTTCGAATGTCGGGTTTGGAATGCTTCCACCGGTATACCCCACACGCGTCGAAACAACTCCTGGTTGTGTGCGAATCAAATCCTGCAACCCCCAAAAACATCCTCCCGCGAATACAGCTTTTTGTATCATATATTATTTCCCAGGGATAAATCGAAGTGAAATCGAATTCACACAGTGACGAATATCCTTTTCTGTTAAATGCTCCCCTTTGAATACATGGCCAAGATGTCCCCCGCATTTCGCGCACGTAATTTCAGTACGCATACCATCAGCATCAATATTTTTGTGTACTGCACCAGCGATCTCGTCATCAAAACTCGGCCAACCACAAGTCGATTCAAATTTGTCTTTTGAATCATAGAGCGGCGCGCCACACTGGCGACACACATACACACCAGTTTCCTTGGTGTTCACATACTCCCCCGTAAATGGAGCTTCTGTGCCCTTTTCAAGGATGACTCTTTTTTCTTCTGTGGTTAATTCCTCCATAAGTGAAGTATACCAGCTCTAGGCTTCAACTATAAGCACACACGGCAGCCAAAATTACTTTACTTGACTAAAGTAATTTGATTTGCTAAAGTTGTCCTATGTTTACAGAAGGCACACCGAAAATACTCAAAAGCCATCGCCACTTTCCCTCTTCAGTTGGGAAAGGATTGTATTCGTAGCAACACTCGAGCTCGAACGTAACCCTGTCCCAATTGTTTTGGGACAGGGTTTTCATTTTTAAACATTCTCTAACAACTCCATATGCATACGGTAGTAAGTATTTTCTCGACATTAAAGAAGATCAAGGGGTTCGAAAATTCGAACGTAACCCTTAAGTCAGTGGTAATCGCTCTTACAAAAGACGCGGAAACACCGGACATTGTTGCAATCGCGGACGCAAGTGAGTGTCCAGATCTCATAGCCGAGCTCCTAGTTCGGCATTACAAAACAATGGAAGCGAACGACCTCGCTCGACTTGCTTGTAAGGTAAGTGCTCTCCTAAAGCCCGGTATGGAATACAAATATTCTGGCGGACTTTACCATGAAACCCCGAATGGGTTTTATGACCTCATGGACGCAGTCTTCTCCCGATCCAACGGCAGAACGTCTCCAAATCCCCTCTTAAAAAAGATACTCGAATCTCAGTATCTTACGGATCCACGAACTGTGGAGAAGGTAATCAGAAAATCAAAAAGCAGAAAATTTACCTCCGAGTTATTCGCACTGAACGTACTAAGCGAGGCACAACTTGCAACTTTTGCTAATGAGTATATCGAGCTCCGTGGAAAAACGAGGGACCTCTATTTCCGTTCGCTCGAAAATACTTCTGCATCGAGAATACAAGTATTGTCCGACCTTATGAGTCGTTGTGACCTCTGTCCGGCAAACGGAGTAAAACTCGACCGATTCAATGATGCCCATTTGTATTCATTTATAGAAAACGAATACGCGGGTATTGGGCAGTAAAAAAATAACCCTTATAAATAAGAGTTATTTTTTGTAGTGCTCCCTACTAGACGAGATTAGGAATTATTTCATAAACAGCCCCGAGAAATCGGGGCTGTTGGAATAGATTAATTTAACGGTCCATCGGAACGATGCGATTAAAGAACTTTGCGAACCTTCCATACAGACCTGCATCGCCCTGTGGTAATAATGGAGACGTGCAACACTTACCTAACGGAGTAAAGATGCCGATAATAGTCAGGTAGGAAAGATTACTCCACATACGATGCATGAAACTCGGATGTGTACTCTTCGAGCCAATCGCACAGAAATCCAAATTGTAGAATTTCTTAGGGTCTGAGATAAAAGTATTCACGGCGGGATTGCCGGATTTCCATCCGTCGTTACCAGGAACAAGCTCCTTTGCAAGATACGGTCTGAGCATTATGTTTGGCCAATGCGAAACATATCGTACTGAATTGATAACGCATTTTGCGAGGGTCTTTAGGGTATCCTGAGGAAAACCCATAACAAGCAAGATCTCAGAGCGTATATTCATTCTTGTAGCGAGATCGAGGCAGTCCTTAATTTCATTAAGATTGTTCTGACGCTTCTTTTGAGCTTTCCAGACATCTGCGTCCGCTCCATCCACTCCAAAACCAATACACCATAGCCCTGATTCCTGTATCAACGTCTTAAGCCGCAGTTCACCCACAACCTTCGCAGCGTGCAGAAATGAAGAAGCGCAACATAGACAGCGAATCTTAATCTTGATTCCTGTTTCTGACTGAATCCTCCCCACTTCCTCAAGGTAACCCGCTACAATTTTAGGATTCTGAAAAAAATCCAAAGATGTTGCGTAGAACTGTAATTCCTTTAGGCCAAATTCTTTTGCTTTTGAAGTCAAAAACAAAAGATCTGTTGAGAAGCAATCCATCATTTTGAATTTCTCCCTCTCGGCCTTACTCGCAGCGCAGAACGCACACTGAAAGTGACACCCTTGCGAAAGAACCAGTGTCATCTCGTTTGAGAGATATTTCTTGAGTCGCTCGTTACCAATACTTTCCCATGCAGGAACAAAAGATATGGCGTACGGGTTCGGCAACTCACCGACAGTACAATCAAGTGCTTTTGCAAAATCAGCGTCTGTTACAATTTGCTTCACATTGCCAAACATTTTACTACCGAAAAGAGATTCGAATTGCGCAGAATCAAGTCTTTCAATTACCTGCCCACCAAGTAGTATCTGCTTCCCCCGACCAAAGTGAGAGAGCTCCCAGGTCAAATCAATAAGTGAAGGAACATACGGCGCCCCAGTCACAGAGATTGCAATAATGTCAGCATTTTTGGCTTTGTGAAATGAACCAATATCATCACCAGGAGTAGGATCAAAATTTAAGTCGAGATAATCAACCTCGTAACCCATGTGTTTAAATCGCGCCATAACAGAGATAGTTGAACCACCCATGTAAATTTGAGATTTTCCATACGGGTATTTTAAATGAATGACTAGGATACGCTTTTGCCTTAGTCCAAGAACAGGAGCAACAGCGAATAGCATCTTCTCCTGTCTTTTAAAATAAGACGATTTAAATCCCACCTTAATCCTTTTTTCTGAATGTCGGGTATTTGTAGTCCATCCACTTCCCCACAAACGAACAGCTGACATACAAGAGTCAAATCCGACGACTTCGCGCTTACATCCGTTAGGAACACGAACGCGTTCTCCTGATGGTAAATAATGCTCTATACTCATTTCATACCCACTCCCCGAAAGCACAAGTACTTTCTCAGGAGTGAACGACATACCCATGAGGGCAACTGAGATAATACATATGATTATCCCCATACGCTGTACAGCGTTTCCGATGATACTTTTTGCTTTTTTCATTTGTCTTATTTGGTTTTAAAAGTTAACAAAATTCGACCATATTATATATATAATATACATATTGTCAATAAGTATAATCAATATACTTGCTAAATAGCCTTAATTTGTATGTGTATTTAAGTTAGATTAAAATTCTGTTGATAGTTGTTGACAAATAACTATCCTTTCCTATATACTTATATTATGTCTAACCAAACCTTACACATCGAAAAAAGCCTTGAATTCATTGGTTTTAGTGAAAAAGAAATCCTTGTATATATAGCTCTTTTAGAATTAGGCGCGGGTAGTGTCACTCAGATCTCAAGAAAAGCTGGAATAAATCGTCCAAGTGGTTACCATGTGCTCGCCTCCCTCACCGCGAAAGGGCTTGTTCAGGTATCCGGCAAAGAACCGAAACAAGAGTTCGTAGCAGAATCTCCCGATAAGATCGAGGTTCTTATATCAGAGCAATTAGAAAAGCAAAAAAAATATCTTGAAGAGGCGCGTCTTGTCATTCCCGAATTGAAATCAATACACAATATAAACAACCGCCCGAAAGTACTTTTTTACGAAGGAAAAGAAGGTCTGCAAAAAGTGTACGAAGACACTCTGACTTCACATGAAGAAATTCGAGCTTTCGCCAGTGTAGAGGATATAAAGCCTACCCTGCCCCATTATTTTCCTGACTACTATAAACGACGCGCAAAGAAAGGAATCTCAATCCGAGCAATTTTCCCTGAATCTGCTGATGCTCGAGAACGAGCAAGCTTAGACAAACAAGAACTCCGTCAATCATTGATAGTGCCCTCAAGTCAATTTGGATTCCATCCAGAAATCAATATCTATGACAACAAAGTCATGATAGCTTCGTGGAGAGAAAAGCTTGGCATCATTATTGAAAGTACTGAGATTGCTGATGCTATGAAAAAAATATATGAACTTGCTTGGGCTGAAGCTCAGAGATTACATAAAAGTTTATAATGGTCTTCCTTTTGAATATACTTGCTTGGGGTCTATGCCTTTTTCCTCCTGGTATGTCCCATCGATTTTTATTTTCCCTTCTTCATCGAAAGAAGCGCTGAGACTCCTGAGACTTGTCGTCACTTTCGGACCGACCACGCCCGTGTCATATGTTTTCGAAATATGTTGAGCTATTCCGTGAGCTTTTCCAGTCGAACAAGAAACAATCACTATTGAAGCATTTTTATTGTGGATCTATGGAGAGCTGAAAAAATATCGTCTGCACCGATTACTAATTACGCGTAAATATATGAGTACCGCCTTCAGTTAGTTTTTTATAGATTGATTCTCGTATGTTGGTGTCATTCTCTATCAACTTTAAATTTGCTTCACTCGATCCCGATTTTTCTGTCTCACGCAGCTCCATAAACCATTTATGATACTCCTCCAACCTGCCATCACTTAGAGCTTGCTGATATTCTTTGTATATTGCGTATTCATGACGAAAATCATAATTATAAACTTCCAGCTCCTTAAAAAATTCTTTCAGCTTGTCACCCTCCAAAGAATCAATTTCCTTGTCTTCCTTGTATCGCCTCACAGATCTGTCCCATAAATTAAATCCGTTTTTTCGAGCAATATATGCTTCCCATTTTTCATGGGTCTCCAAGTACGGCATATACTGTTCAGGGTATTTATCTGTTCTCAGAAGTATTATAACTTTTCCGTTCATCTCCATGTTAACTCCCTTTGCTTGCCATATCTTGTCGTCATCCATTTCAGGATTCCGCTGTTTGATGAGCTTATAGAAGTTATCTTTGGTAAGACGATAGGTCTCAATTTTAGTTGAAAAAAAATCCTCGGGACTAATAGGCCTTTCATTTACCTGGGATGATTCCTCTGGTTTTGGTTGCGCATTGTTTAAATCAGGTTTAAATTCTTCCATATATAAATTCTAACACAGGTTCCAACCTCAATTTTGTATAGAAAAACACCCTTACAATGTAAGGGTGTTTTTCGTTGTGCTCCCTACTAGACGACGTTAGGAATTATTTCATTAGAAACCCAGATCATACTTGGTTTCCTATCGTGGATATATGGAGGACTGAGAAAATATCGTCAGTATCGTAAAAAAAATCACTCTTATCTGTCAGCAAACTCCTATGCAATCGTATTCATTATAAGCTTAATCCATTTACCATGCTCTTCTGGATTAATATGGGTAAAAAATTCAACGGCATTATTGCTCAACTTGCCTTCTTTTATCGCGCGTAAAACCTTATCAAAAGTTTCATCCGTGAATTCATCTCCATATTTTTTAATACCCAATTTTTCAATCTCGTACTCAAATACATGTCTTGATGCATCCAATTCTTCTGCCTGAGAAAAATATTTCTGATACGCAATAAGCTCTTCTTTTGTGTCCATGGATGTTTCTGTAAAACCCCAATCAGGTGTGCCGTATGTTTTATTTTTCGAAGCTGCAATTGAGTCCTCGACGTGAAAAAATGCAGATTGATAAAGATTATATGCATAAGCAGACATTGTTGGTCTTGCATGAGCAGATTCATGAACAACAACAGGAACTTTATTTTTCAAGTTTTTAGACTTAGTGGCCACCGCTATAATTGCATTATCTCTATATCCATATGTATGTCCTGCCGCATCGCCAACTTCAGTAGAGCGAATTTTATCCGACTCAACAAAAACAATCTTTGCATTCTTAAGATATTCTTTTCTTTTATTAATATCTTGAATTAAAAGTCCTTCGTATTTTGTAGCACGCATCAAATACACAGGGTCATCCATTTTATCCAAAACCCAATCACGCTGTTTTTCTAATGAGTCTATTGATTCATCTAAAATCAAATGAGGATTATTCTCAAAATATTCTAATTTTGAACGAAAAGCACTGTCACTTACTAAAGAGTCCTGATCGGTAAATCTATATTCATTCCTCATGTCGACTTTTTTAAAGATGCTAGTGTCGACAGAACTTTGTTGTGCTTGGGTCTTTTCCGGGACAGCGAGACCTCCAAGAGTAGCAACAAGACTACCATATATAATGGTTTTCTTTTTTTGTTCTTTTAAAAAATCTGTAGCCTTTTCTAGACGATTTTTTCCAGGAAATTGTTCCATGTTCTTAGTATATCAAAAATTCAAACTTTGTTTTAGGGATAAAAAATAACCCTTACAATGTAAGAGTTATTTTCCTTGTGCGCAGGAGAAGACTTGAACTTCCATACCCTTGCGGGTGCTACCACCTCAAGGTAGTGCGTCTACCAGTTTCGCCACCTGCGCATGTGCCATCCTTGCGGACAGCTTCCCTAGTATACTAGGCTTCTGTTTTCTCGGCTACTGCTTCGACTTCCGGAACATCTGCTTCGTCACTTGCGACGACGCGGACACTCTTCATTTTCTTGCGGATGTCGCGGACTGCCTTCTCTCGAACATAGTAAAGTTTACTGCGACGAGCACCAGAACGCTTGATGACCTCGATTGAATCAATCATTGGTGAGAAGAGAGGAAAGATACGCTCTACTCCAACACCTGAGGCTACTTTGCGGACAGTGAAAGTCGCGCCGATTTCTGTGCCGTGCTTGCGAGCAAGTACGAGACCTTCAAAAGCCTGGAGGCGAAATTTGCCTTTTTCAGGAATTTTGACCCAGACGCGCACTGTGTCGCCTGAAGAAAAATCGACTGCTGTGCGATCTGCTTTTTTTACTGGTGTGAGCTGTAATGCCATAACAGGGCGTACTTTAACACACTGCTTATGCATTTGCAACCTCGAGGGCTTTTTGGAAGTCTTCGGGGTATGGGGCTTGTACTGTAATGGTTTGGCCGGACGGGAGCGCGAGCGTTAGCTCGCGTGCGTGGAGCGCCTGACGCACGAACCCAAGCCCTTGAGCACGCTTTGGCGCATACAGTGAATCTCCGACGATTGGGTGGTTCACAGAGCGCATATGCACGCGAATTTGGTGTGTTCTTCCTGTCTTTGGACGAGCCTCAACGATTGAAAACGTTCCCTCTTCGGTACTTCCCTTGCCATCATATTCTCCCCCATTCGTAGAATGACCAAATCGCTTCACAACACGAATATTTGTTACAGCATCACGCAGAGTCCCACGTGCGTTTTTGGAAACAGTCCAGCGCCTGATGTTACTCGAATCACGACCGATCGAACCTGTAATTTCCATCGCATCTTCTTTGATCCATCCATACACAAAGGCGAGATACATTTTTTGTATCTCTCGTTCTTGAAACTGCTGTTTGAAAAATTCATATGCTTCGTGAGTTTTTGTGAGCACCATGACTCCCGAGGTATCTTTGTCGAGTCGGTGCACGATCCCTGGCTTCGGGACCGTAATCTCTTCTCCTCCAATTCGAACACGTAGTGGCTCACCCACAGGAGCAAGCGTTGGGTGATATTCAAGAATCCAATCAGCAAGCGTAAACTCATCTGCTTTTCCATCACCGTGAACTGCAAGTCCGGCAGGTTTGTTGATGCACATACAGTACGCATCCTCGTAGAGGATGGGAATGTTTACTTCGATTTTAGGATCGTGCTCCATATTCCTTTATGAGTTGCAAAATTTCGTCATGAACCAAGCCATTCGTTGCAAGCTGTCCAGGAACTTCCCGATCGTAGCGCTCTACAGTGCTTCCAGTGAGGTCTGTTGCCTTGCCCCCTGCCTCTTCCACGAGAAGCTGGATTGCGACCGTATCAAACGGAGATGTGCCCCCAAATATTGTGGCGGAAAACTCTCCTGCTGCAACGAGTGCTCCCATATAGTCAATCGAAAGTCCTGTAACGAGACGTACGCCACGCTCGCGCAATTGTTCACCAACCGGAAAAAGATTCGTTGTTTCGTTTGACCACTTGCCAATACCGATGACTGTTTTTTTGACGGTCTGGTTGTCGGATACATGAATCTGCTTGTTGTTCATGAACGCACCCTTACCTTTCTCTGCATAAAACAATCGGTCCATAAACGGATCGTAGATAACAGCGACGATTGGTTTACCGTTCTGTACAAGTGCGAGTGCAAACGTAGCGGTCGGAATACCATGAGCAAAATTGTGTGTGCCATCAACTGGATCACACACCCACACATATTCAGTAGTTGGATTTTTGGCTTCCTCATCCCCCTCTTCGGAGAGCACGGAGTGACTTGGAAATTCACGTGCAATCGAATCGCATACAAGTGTATGAATCTTGGTATCCGTTTCTGTTAGCGGAGTTGCATCGCTCTTCCATTCTTTTTTCATGCCAAGCATGAAATTTTGTCGCATGATGCCACCGGCATCACGAGCAAGGTCGAGCGCAAACGGAAGGTAGTCTGTATATTCCATATGCTAGTACTATATTCGTATCTCGCTTTCCTGTCTACCCACCTCCCTTTGCCCTGTTGTAATTTCATCATATTTAAGGTATAACAATGAAGCGCGCGATTAGCTCAGTTGGTAGAGCAATCCGTTTACACCGGAAAGGTCGCAGGTTCGAGTCCTGCATCGCGCACCCGAACATACTCCGCCAATAGCTAGCTAAATACGAGCGTTTTTTGTATGCTACCACTGTGCCCATTCGCCCCTGTAGTTAAATGGATATAACTGCGGACTTCTAAGCCGCTATTCGAGGTTCGATTCCTCGCGGGGGCACATCCAAGGTCGACGCGGAGGCCTCATATTTTGCAAGGTTTTTTACCTTTTGAAATCGAGCACCCCGCAAAGAATCGAACCTGTAATCTTATTCGGTTAAGACAATACCAAGCTTATTTTTGTAAAATCTTTTTCTTTTCTGAAACTGTCGATCAAGAAATTCTACTTTTTCATCATGAAAATCGATAATATGCTTCACTCCTTCGCCACGCAGTCTGCCAATATATTGAGTGAGTTTTCCCTCGAATGAAAAAGGAAATGCGAGCACAATAGTATCAATTCCTTGAACATCAAATCCTTCGCCAAGTAATTGGCCTGTTGCGAGCAACAATCGAAAATTACCTGCTTTAATCTGATCGAGTTTAAGTTTTCGTGAACGTGCTGAATCGTCACCGGAAATGGAAATAGTTTCAATTTCACCACGCAGGTATAGGTTAAGTATTTCAAGATGCTCCTTGCGCTCGGTAAGTATAAGCACTTTGCGTTTTGCTTTAACCTCTTTCAAAATTGCTTTGGTGACTAATTCATTACGAGCAGAATCAAACGATATGACTTTCGCCAGTGCTTCATAATGGTCGGTTTTATATCGAAAGGGCAGAGTTATCTTTGTCGGATGAATAGTTATTTCAAATGTTTTAACCTCTGGCATATCTTCCGATTTCATTTCTGCTATGACTGACCCGATCATGAGCTCACTTATTTTCTCCGTTCCGTGCTTTCGCTCATGGGTTGCTGTGAGTCCGAAGCAATATTTGCTTTTGAATGACCAAATAAGTTCACGATATGTTTTTGCCGGTATGTGATGGCATTCGTCAATAATAATTACTCCGAATGAACCCAGAATTTCTTTGAGATTTTTGTAACGCACAAGCGTTTGCAATGAGGCGACAGTGATCTGCTTGCCGACTTTTTTCTTGGTACCTGAAATAACTCCGATTTGTATTTTTGGAATTCCAAAAAATTGATCAATTCGCTCGACCCATTGCGAAAGCAACTGGTTTCGGTTGACGAGAATGAGCGTCGGTAATCTAAGTTTTGTCACGAGCTCAAGCGCAACAATCGTCTTTCCACTTCCAGGAGGAGAAACTATTATGCCGTTAGTTTTGTTTTCAATAGTTTTGAGTATTTTTTCTTGTTCTGGGTGGATAGTAATAGTGCTTTTGAATTTTATACTTTCATGTTTTTTGTATTCTTCAATAATTTGATGTGGAATTTTTTCAGATTCAAAATATACAATGAGTTTCTCCAAAAATCCTCGCGGTAGCGAAACCTCGTCTTCGCGGTCTTGCACCAGATTAAAATATTTTTCAGTTCCGAATGTTGATTTACCAAGGCGTTTTTTCGCCGCGTATTCCTTATTGAAAATATTCAGTTCTTCTTTTATGAAAGCAGTTATGCCCGATGTAAGTTCCTGCTTTTTGATTCTTACCGAACCATCAACAGTAATATGAACGTCGGATGTACTCAAAGCTGTAGATTCAATTTGTGATTCCTTGCGCCCGAAAATTTCATCATATAGATTGTCGAGTTCTTCTGTTGTATGTTTATGAATAGTCTTCAAAAATTCCCATTGATCAGGGTATTGAAAAAAGTTTTCGGAATCACAAAAAAGAGACGCGCCGTGCATGACACGCTCGCCCTGAAGCGGTAGCCCGATCAGGTTTCCGAATCCGCCATCGGTTATAGTGTCTTGGTTTGGGAACAACCGATCAAAACTTATTTCCTTGGCAAATTCAGAATATCTGAATGTTTTTCGAATAAGTTCGAGTAAAATTGATCGCGATTTCCAGCATGGATATTTATCATCGAAAAATATCCAGACATGAGCGCCATTTCCCGAGCGTGAAATTTCTGAATATGCAGATAGGTTTTGTTTTAGACAAACGTCAACTAATTTTTTTGCATCGGCTTTCCAATCGGCTTCATCAAAATCGGCTACAATAAAATACGAAGTATTGTCTTGAAGTATCGGGTAAATACCTACAGTATCTTTTCCGAGAAGATGATTTAGCAAAATCTCATTTGTCACAGGCAGAAGTGTTTTATGTTCGAAGTCTTTTATTGAGCCACCTCTCGCCCTATGCGTGTTAAACTCGTTCCAGTCGAAAGAATATGCGGGAGTCCACCCGCTCTTTCCGTTCTTTTCCCATCGACGCGGATATGCATCATCGCGACCACGAAACAATGAACGATATAAAGCGAGTTTTTCTTGATTCGTCATACATGTTCCTTTTACTTTTTCTTGTATCTCGTAGTTCGTCCTTGTCCAATACGTTCTACTTTTTTCAAACGAAGAAGTGTGTCGAGTGCCTGTGATACGGTCGGTCGCGCAACTTTAGTATTTTTTGAAATTTCACCTGGGGTAGCTTCTGATACTTTTTCGAGATAATTCCATACAAGAAGTTGTTTTGGAGAAAGAAGCTTATCAATATTTTCTTTTGATAATAATTCGATGGCTTGGTTTGCTTGCGTCAATAGAACCCTGAAAAAGAATTCAAGCCACGGTGTTATATATGGTTTTTCGGTCTTGAGTGTCTTCTGGCTTTTTCTGAGAGATAGATAGTAATCAGCTTTGTTATCTTCAACCAATTTCTCATGCGAAACATACGGCGCATACTCATAGCCAGCCTGCAAGAGAAGCAAATTTGTCAGTACTCTCGAAAGACGACCATTACCATCTTGGAACGGGTGAATGTTTAGAAACTCAACGAGAAAATTGGCGATAATGAGAAGCGGATGAATTTCTTTTAGCCCGATTGCTTCACGCGTCCATTCCACGAGTTCTTGCATTTCTTTTGGCGTGAGCCATGCGGGAGTTGTGTCGAATAACACACCGATAGATTTTCCGGCATCGTCTATCATCTCAACCTTGTTTTCAATTTTTTTGTATTCTCCACGATGGAGTTTGTCTTTCTCCGCATACTTCAACAATTCTCGATGTAAATGCTTGATAGTGCTTTCTGAAAAAGGAATTTTTTCGTATGAGTTGAAAACATTTTCTAGAAGTTCATAATATCCCTGCACTTCCTGTTTATCTCGATCGGTGAATTTCTGCATCGAAAGTCCGCGCATCATTTTCTCAATATCTTCGTCGGATAGTTTCGCACCCTCGATACGTGTGGATGCCCCAGTCGAAGTAACGAGTACTGAACGCTTCAATCGTCCGAGTGCCTGAGGATTGAGCGTCGCCCCACCAACCCAACGACCTTTTAATTCATCAATTTGGTTGATGAGCGACCAGAGATTTTGTGGTATATTTTTGATGCGTTTGTTGTAATTCATATTATCGAATCTAATGTATTAGATATATGAGATTATATTAGATTAGGTCACTAAAGGCAAGTTTATTTCTTAACCTATAAAATACCCTTCAAAAAACCTATATTTTACAAGCTACCCCACAAGGGCGACGCTGATGGTTAGATTCCAAGCGAGCGCACAGCCAAGGTCGACGCGGAGGCCTCATATTTTGCAAGGTTTTTGGCCTTTCAGGATTGAGTATCCCTCCGCGAATCGAACTTGAATAATGATGGTTGTAATTAGCCTAAAATTTTTATGAAAAAAGAAATACAATATACTGCCGAATTTGTTCAAGATATACCAGAATTATTGAACAGATTTCCGCCAAAGCATAAAAAGGTTTTCGGGCATCACTCGACTATTGAATACAAACCTCACGACCTTTGTGATATTGAAGTAGGCAAGGAATCATTTCTAAAAATCATTGGGCGCGCGTACGATGAAATGGGCGATGATCTTCTTGTTGAAAATCCTAAATCAAAAAACAAATATCCTCACATAACTCTGTCTCGTGCCGAAAACGCACCTGCTCTTTATTCAAGCCAACTGTTTGAAAAAGCCATCCGCCTTAACTCAATGGAGTATTTTGAAAATGAAAATGTAAAAGTTATTGAAGGATACTCGGATGGGGAAAATTTTATAACGAAAATTTAAGGGTATAAACAAAAGAATAGGGACACTGTTTGAGTGTCCCTATATATTTCTTGGGTGTTAACTTATTTCTTCTTAGTCTCCCGCTTTTTTTTCTTTTTTTCACGTCGTTCCTCGTAATATTTATCGATAGCCTCAGAGACACCTTCCCAGTCATCCTTCCATTCCTGCATTATTTTGGGAATATTCTTTGGAGACCAGTCATATGATTTGTACGCAAGCGGGCCGAACGCGGCTCGGAGAGCAAACCGTATCGAGGGGAATGAATTAGAGTCCGGTAAATGAAAGACATTATTAAAGACATACAAAACCTCGTTAGACAAAAGCTCAAATTCAACCAAGCAATTTTGTGGGTCAAAATCTGGAGGCAGAAATTCCCACATTTTTTTCTTGATTTTCTTTGTTGCTTTCTTGGAAAAAGAAATTTCAATTTTACAAATTGGAATCCCGTATTCCAAAGAATCCCACGCCCAACTCCCTGTATTCCATAACTCTTCAGGCGTGCTGTTCTCAAACGTTTTGAAGGTCATGTTAAATATTGGCGGAATTCTTGGTCTCATATACTCTACAAATTTTTTAACGTAGAGGTATTCTAGACTGGTAACTGCAAAGTTTTCCATATGGTTGATTTTTGAGTGAATTTTTGATGTTTCAAATAATCTACATACAGCCTGGGCGTTCATTAACAACAGTAAAAACTGGGATATTTTCTTCCACTTTTGCACTGTGTATAATTCTTTTTGCTTCACGCCCAGATTCTTCAGAGAAAACTTTTGATAGCGGTATACCTGGCACGTTAATTCCAAATTCCTTGAAATCAATATGATAGAGACTTGACCCCGGAATAACTTCACCAAATGATATCAAACGACCTATGTAGTTGTGCCTGTCACAATCTACTCTGAAATAGATAGCGAAAAACATGAGCTCATTGTACGGTACTTTCTCTAAACCAATCTTGTAGCACTTCTTTGTTTGGAGTTTCCGGTAAATGCTGGCTAAGTACTCACCGAAGTCCTCCCATTTGATTGAAGGCATTTCATGAATACAGAGGTTTTTGTCCGCTTCCTCCATTTCGATCGTAACCTTTTGTGAGTAATCGATCGGCTGAGCAATACTGGTTATTGGATTCCAATCGTTCTTCTCAAAGAGCTCAAAAGAAAATATTCTTACTAAGTCTTGCCTTGAAGGCATCGGAAGATTTTTGATAATCTTTTTCATTTTTTGTTTGTATTAAATTATTAAAGAACTCCACTTCAGGCGGGACTGACCTGAGATCTTTTTTGTTGCAGTGAGCTGTCTCGAGCTCCTTGTCTAAGTCTGGCAACCTGTGCCTCGCATGACATAGCGTTATGGCTATAGTGGTCTTTCGAACCACCGTCCTCAGGGGTTCTAGACTCCCCGAGGACACTGGCACGAAAAAAGCCCCCGACACGGGGGCTTTTTGTTAGACTTGCTTAAAAGTGACTATACAACAAAAAATGACCCCCGTGTCGGGCGGATAATAATGAGGGCGATTGCAATGTTGTTTCGGCTGAACATATTTTCACTGTATCAGATGAGGCAAAAAAGTCAACTTAGTCCTTTGCAAGATGTTTTCGGCGAGCTAACAGAAAAATTGCAAATAGTCCGTTTGCCAATGTCCATGTGACAGGATTGAGGAGCGTGAGAATATTGAATTGCTCCAGAGCAAGGATCGCAAGTGCATGCCGAAAGGCGGACATTTCATAAAGAAAAAGTGTTTCAGAGTGAGGTTTGTCCCACGATTTCCGTATCGTCGGGGCAAAACCCAAAATATCTACCAGGACGATAAGAATGACAGACAGGACTGGCTGTTTTACGACAACCCACAGAAGGAGTGCGATCAACGCCAAAACAAAAAATACGATATCGGAACGCGTGATCGTTTTTTCACCGAACCAGAGTGACAGAAAAAATATAAAAATGCTGACAAGCGAAACGCCGAGTGTGACCCATGCGCCGACACCAGCGCCACCTTTTACTTGGAGCGCATAGATAAGTAAACTGCCAAAGCCCCAGATGAAAAAGCTGAACGAGTGGGGTGTTGTCTTCTTTTTGAAGATATCTCGGATATACGGAATATACGCGAAAACCATCAAAACGACAGCGAGGATACTTATGATGGTTTTATAATTTTGCATACGTGAGAAAGTATAGCATCTAAAAAATTTACTCGACCGTCAGCTTCTTGTCCCTCAGTAATATCCGGCTCTTGATACAACTCAGCACCTCCCGTTGCTCAGTCAACGTTCCATGCTGGAGCATGTACTTCGCGAAAGTCTTGATTGAAATGTCCTTGTGCTTTTTCGATTGCGGTAAGTCCTGCCGAAGCACGCCGGTCTGGAAAAGCGCGTACCGTGCAACCTCCTTTTCGAGCTTTTGTTTTAGTTCTGTCTTGTCGAGGCTCATCGTGTCTATAATCGGTAGCATCTCGTCAATCAGTATTGATTCTTTTACCGATTCGTTCGGACAGTCTCGGTTTTTGACTTTTGTGCATCGGTAGTAGATATGACTATTCGAGCTTCCATCTTTCAGTTCTTTGATTTTCTCTTCCGCGGTAATACCCGATTCGCAGTACGCACAGTGGAGCATACGCGTAAAGGCGAACTCGCGGCCGTATGCTTTTTTCTTTTCAACTTGTATTTTTGCTTGTACCGCTTGGAATAATTCTTGTGTAATAATCGGTGTGTGTTTTCCGGTGTACCACTCGCCCGAGCCTTCGGGATACTCAAATACGCCGTAGTAGAAAGTCATTCGTAAAATTCTGTAAATATTTCCGAGCGTGACATATTTTCCGCTTTTGCTTGTAAAATTTATCTCTTTGAGCCATTTGTAAATCTTTCGGCCAGAGTAATTCTCATTCGCTACTTTTTCAAACATTTCTTTTATTATTGGTGCTCGGAGGGAATCTACTATTACTTGGCATTTCTCGTCTTTGTTCTTTGAGTTTAGATATCCAGTCGGTGCCATCGACGGGCGCAGTCCCATGGCGGCTCTCGTTCGCAGTCCGCGCTTCACGTTTATGACCTTGTTATCGTTTTCAAGTTTTGCCTGCGAGCCTAGAATCATAAGCATGAACTTGTCGTTCGGAGTGTTCATGAATTTTTGACCGTAGGTGCGGATTTCAATGAGTTTCTTTTGATCCATGAGGTCGACGATTCGGCCGAGGTCACCAGCGTTGCGGGCGATTCGATCCGGTGCCCATGTCAAAATGCCGGTATATTTTCCGGCTTTCAGCTCCTCGACAATTTCGTTGAAGACTGGTCGCTGTCCTGCCTCCTTCGCCGAGTGTGACTCTCTTTTCATGGTGACGATTTCAAGATTATCGGCCGCGGCCATCTTCTCCATTTCCTTGATCTGGCTGTCGATGGATAGTACCTGCTTGTCTTCCTGTTCTGTACTTTTTCTCGCATACAGGCAGTATTTGATGCTTACGATGGTTGCTACTTTTGCCTCTCTTCCGACTGGTGCTTGTGTTGTGTATTCCATATATACACATTGATGACGCAACCCCGCCGAGGAGTCTACTAGGCTAGCTGTTGGTAACTTTTGTGCAAATGAGACATTCGAGACACCTCATGTTTCAGTGTCTCATTTGTCTCATTTCTTAGCATTTGTAGGCATTTCAAATGTTACACTCAAACTTGAAATGTTACATCGATTTGTATGTCGGTAGGAGTGTCCCATTCTATTGAAAAATATGGCTCGTTTTAGACAAATGGAACACCTAAATTCCCAAATGTTACACTTTCAAAACAGTGAAAAAAGTGTAACATTCGTAACATTTTTAGTTTAAAAATTTCGTAAGTGAGACAGTCTGAAATACCGCCTTTTTGTGTCTCATCTGTAACATTTACAAATTCGGCTCGGTCGATTTTTTTTGTGAATGGCAAGGTGTCTAAAACCACGTTTTTGCCTGCCATTCATGCCATTTACAATGTAAATGGTACAGTGCCAAATACCGCTGTTTTGTGTGCCATTTGTGCCATTCACAATTTCTTTGAAACTGCTGATTTTGGGAAAATTGACCCCTATGCGGGTGCCTCAGAATTACGCTTGGAAAATCACCAAAGAACGCTTACACTGGTTGATACCACTTCGTCCGAGACGCGGTTGGGGCACAACATAAATCATGGATAAAAATAAACCGCATTCACTCAAAGCACTCGTTACCTTTATTAGCGTCGCATTTGTACTTCTCATTGAAGCAAATATCGTCGTCTATATGGCAGTCGTTTCGTTACTTTCAATCACCAATCATACGACGCGTGCTACTGGGGCAATCATGCTTGCATTCCTTTCGGGGGGATTCCTGGGTATGCTTGTGATTGAACGATTTTCAAAAAGTTATCTCACTCGTTTCTTGTATCGACTCACTGCGATTTGGACTGGTTCATTTGCATATCTTCTCATTGCAGGAATTTTGTATGATATCAGTGCCGTATTCGTCTCAGATGCTCGCCCATTCGGTTTTGTATTCTTTGGCATTGCGATTCTCGTCAGTATCTATGGATACATGAACGGAAGAAGGATCGTAACAAAAAAAATATCTGTAACTCTCTCCAATCTTCCAGAGGCGTGGCGTGGACGAACCGCAGTGTGGATGAGCGACCTCCATCTTGGCTCAGTACGTGGAGCGCCATTTTCTAAAAAAGTAACCGCTCTTTCTAATTCGCTCTCCCCTGACATCGTCTTCATTGGTGGTGATTTATACGACGGAACCCATGCGCCTGATCCGTACGCAATAGCACGACCGCTCTCAGAACTTATCGCTCCACGCGGCGTATATTTTATTTCTGGTAATCATGAAGAATTTGGTGACCCAACTCCCTTTGTACAGGCAGTCGAGAAACTTGGTATCACCATTTTAAACGACAAACTCATCACACTCGACGGACTCCAAATTCTCGGCGTTGACTACCAACACGCAACAAAAAAAGAAGCTTTCAAAGTGCTTCTCGAGAAACTCGCTCATACGACGACCCTTCCATCAATTCTCCTGAAGCATGAACCAAAAGATCTTGAAGTCGCAGAGCAGGCGGGAATCTCATTCCAGATTTCTGGACACACCCACCGCGGACAACAGTGGCCTTTTAATTATCTCGCAGATATTGCTTATAAAGGATTCGGGTATGGCTTAAAACCACTTGGTAATCTTCAAGTGTATGTCTCAAGCGGTATCGGAGGATGGGGTCCGCCACTTCGTGTTGGTTCAAATTGCGAAATCGTAGAAATTACTTTTCTTTAATCTCTCTAAGTCGTTTCTCAATATCAGAATGCCTCCCTTGAAACAGGGCGATCTCTTCCGGTGTCATCTGTCCGCCTGAAGCGATTTTTTGTGCGAGCCTATCAAGAACATTTTCATCAACTGTATTTTCATTTACAAATGTATGAAATTCTTCCGGAGAGAGACTTTGTGTATCTCCTTGTCGATCCTTACGTAACAACTCTTTTGCCTTTGTCTTAAAAGAATTAAGTTCAATCGACATCTCAATAAAAAATCGTTCTTCAGAACTAAGCATTTTGCCTTCATTCTTAAGATATTCTTCGAGAAGTTTCGGGTTTGATTTTGCGCGAGCAGTCAACGTAAGTAACTCAACGATCCGAACATCGCTACTCGTATCTTCCATCGAGTCGAGCGCCTGCCCCCAGAGCTTTCGAAGAATGCCAAGTTCACGGCTCAACTCATCTGGAGTTATCCGCTGTTCTTTTTTCTGCTCACCTTTTAGCTCCTTCTCCAACTCTTTTACTCGAACAAGATTCAATGCTTCAGCTGGATCCATCGTTTGAATATTATGATCCTCTGAACCAAGATCTCGAAGTTCTCTATCGATTTCTTCCATTACAAAATCACGCTCTTGAAAGGCGGGGGCCACTTGCTCTTTTTTTTGCATCTCGTTCGCTGCTGGGGCTACCTCCTCCGCCTTTATAGTACGATCCAGAAGTTCGTCCTTGTTTAGCTCTTGAGCAAAAGCTGCTGTTTTATTTGTAAAATCCGTTTCGTCTTCATGAACATTGGGATGTGCAAGAGTGCTCGTATCAAGACGTGCTGTTGATCGTTTTGCGATCCACGACCCAACCATATACCCAATTCGAAACGACTTCTTAAAGAGGTTCTTTTCTTCAAGGACACGTCGAGCATAGCTCTCCTTCCCTTTTCGAACACCTGCAACACGCGCTTTTTCGCGGTTTTCAATTTTTTCTTTTTCCTTTTTTTCTTTCTCTCGTTTTTTCTTTTTTTCTTTCAGTTCCTTTTTTCTTTTTTCTTTACGGCGAGAATCTCTTTCCTCTGGAGAAAGTTTTTCTTCGGCGGTACTATTTTCAGAAGAAAAGTGTTCCATAGTTCTTACTGACTCGGATCAGCTACTGCAGGCACAAGATTCAATGCAGCAGAACGAATCACAGCCTTATCCTCAAAACGCAAAAGTACGGTCGCAAGTTTCGTTTCATTTACGACAGGAACACTCATTGGGGAGGTATCTGTTGTCTGAAAAATTGAATGCGATTCAATTTTGTAGAACAAATACATGTGCACGAGAAATACAAAAATAAACAAGATCATTCCCCCGATCATCAAACGACGAAACTGCATGCGAGGATTGATTGGAAATATAAAAGTGCTCGCTAGGAATTTTTTTGAGTTATGTAATTTTGCTCGAATTTCATTCATATTATTTTGATTTTACGGCATCTTTTGGAACGCCCGTAATACTGGTAACCGCGAGTGAAATCTGCGCCTCCCATACCGCTTGAGCTACTGCCTGCCCCTTTGCAGAATCGAGTCCTTTTGGTTTTTGTGCTTGGACGTTCACATTCGTCATACCGATCTCGTAGGGTGCAGCCTCAAGCAAAGCCATAAAGTGATAGAGGTCGGTAAAAGAACCATCAGCAACCATAGAAACAGCAAGCATGTCTGGTGATTTTTTGAATACAAATGTGTTAAATTTTGTTGTTACATTTGTTTGTTTCCCATACCCTTCAATTGTCTCAAGGAATGGAACGATGTCGCTTGCGTCAATAAAATACGAAACGAGAACCGGACGACGTGCTTGAATTAAAGCCAAATTCTTTTTCAACTCCCCCACTTGAGATGCTTGCGCCTCGAGTGTCGTCGTTTCTACTTCAAGTGCTGCGTTTTGTTCTCCAACTGTTTTGATGGTATTAAAAAGATACACATACGCGCCAACGACGAATAGAGCAAGAAGCACTGTGCCTATAAAAATAGTATTCGTAACTCTGATTGGTTTTTCTGATTGATTATTCATACAATTCTCTATTACTGAAGCGAAACCGTTGCACTCACTGTGAATGGAACGTTTGTATCCAAAATAAAATTCGTAATCGGAACATTCACATCGCTAAAACTTCCTACCTTCTTGAGTCTATCAGTAAACGCAAGGAGCGCTACTCTGCTATCAGCTGTTCCGGTTACTTTTACTTTTGCCTCGTTTAGTTTTGCTCCCTTTTCGTATGAAAAACCAACGAGATGAATCGAATTTGATTTTGCGAGCAAGACGGGATTTACAAAATCAGCAATGAGCGGTGAGGCTGTCTCGGTAGCAGGAAATACTGCAAGGCGAGAATTTACATCGGCGACAGCAGTACTCAACGTGCGAGCAATCGAGCTTGTTTCATATCCCGAAAGTGTATCGCGTTTTGCAGTCAATACGATTTCACTTGATTTTAGATATAACAACGACGGCATTGCGAGAACAAAGGCAGACATGAGCAACCCAACAAAAGTAAGCAGCGCGATCGAAACGAGTCGCTTACGATACAAACGAAGAATATCCTGTTTTTGAGATGGAGGAAGAAGATTACTCATATGATTTGATCACTTGATGCTTCATGGAGCGAAAGCCCGACAGCTGTCGCGTATCCAACTGATTCACTTCGAGATAATTCAGGTACTCCACCGACAGGCATGGTAACGTTTGTCCAAATATTCGCAACAGATGTTTTTACACGCAAGGATGCAGACAGATAGTCAGGAAGACCCGCAAGATTTGATCCCCCGCCAACCAAAACAATCTCTTCGATTGTTGGTCGAGCGTTCCCGTTTTCATCTGGGTGTGTGTGCCAATAGATAAAGTGTTTGTTGATTTCGTCACGAAGCACGGCGACGTTGTTCAACAGAAGAGCAAAAAGATCCTGGTGTTCAGCATTACGATCCAAACCGAAATCGTGTTTCATTTTTTCTGCTTCTTCCATTGACACACTAAAATGCTTCGCAAGTGTCTCAGTGAGCATACGGCCTCCAATCGCAATCGTAGAAGTAAAGTACACTTCGCCCTTGTAGCTAATCGCTATACCAGTTCGAGTTTCTCCAAAATCAACAATAAGGTGAGCAAATGTATCTTCGTTGTGAATAACGGTACGCGCAATTGCTTCAGCCTCAAGCTCAAGTGAAAGGAGCGTTAACCCAGCACGTGAGAACGTATCACTGTAACTCTCGACGATTGATCGAGGTGCGGCAGTAACAGCGACCTCAACATCAGCATCTGTACTACTCACTACTTCAAAATCAAAGACAGCATCTGGTCCAGCAATTGGTACGTGTTCTTCAAGTGAAAGTTCGATTGTATCTCGGAGCACATCACGAGGGCCCGTAGGAATTGTCATGCGGAAAAAGTACATTTGTTCTTCAGGAAGTGCCGCACGTACAAACGAAATATCGTGATCGCGTCTGAGATTACCAAGTGCTGCTTCAAGCATCTCAGGTGAAATAATCCTTCCTGCCTCAACAATACCTGGAGCAAGTGGAACAGAACCGAAATCACCAAGGTTGTAGCCTTCGCCTGCTGGAACGAGTCGAGCGTATTTTATACTTCGGTCAGAGATATCAATTCCAACCGCTGGCATCAAAATAAATGATGGCGGAGAAAAAAGAAAATTCCGTGGACGTGCTTCAGTCATACTAAACACTAGTATACGACAAATGAGCTTTGAAAGAAACAATCCTGTGCATATTCAAGCTATTTTTTCTTCCGTGGTAAAAATTGCCGAACGACAGGGAGGAACGACAACACAAAAATACCAACAACGATTGGAAGTATGTAGGTGTCGATATTGGGGATTTTTGCACCTAAAAAATATCCGGCGAGACCAATAGAAAAACACCAGACAACTCCTCCGAGAATATTAAAAAGAAGAAACGTATGATACGGCATCTCCCCTACACCAGCAACCACAGGAGCAAAGGTTCGTACGATAGGAATGTAGCGTGACAAAAAAATTGTTTTGCGTCCGTGCTTTTGGAAAAAATGTTGAGCTCGAACTACGTATGCTTGTTTAAAGAAGAGAGAATCTTCTCGAACGAAAATTCGCGGACCAATCTTCTTTCCAATCATGTACCCCGTCGTATCACCGAGTATCGCCATGAGCGACGCCCCCGCAAGCAGAATACCGATATTAAAAATTCCTTTCGAAGCAAGAATTCCCGCCGCGAAAAGTAACGTGTCTCCTGGAAAGAAAAATCCGACCAACAAGCCAGTCTCAGCAAAAATCATACCGAATATTCCGATATAACCAACTGTCTCGATAAGCGGGATAAGTTTTTCCATTCTGATAGATTAACGAACGTGTGATCCAGCGTTTACTTCGACTTCAGGAGAAAGAAACACGGGCTTACCGTCTTTGCCGTCAACAGCCATGAGCATGCCTCTACTCTCCACTCCGCGAATCATACGTGGTTCAAGATTTACAATATAGAGAACTTGTTTGCCCACGAGCTTTTCGTATTCAGGAAAAAATTCACGAATACCTGAGACAATCTGGCGGAGTTTAGGAACAAGGGCAGGCGCTTCGGCCACAATTTCAGTACTTGCTTCGGCAGATTCGTCGCTTGTGACAGCAGCGCTCAGTTCGACCGCTTCGAATTCTCCGAAATCAATCTGACACTTCAAAAGTTTGTCAGTCCCCTCAACTGGCTCGACAGCACGGATCGTGCCCACGCGCATATCCATCTTTTTAAATTCATCGTACGAAACGTATTCCATATATGGGGAGTATATCCTAGTTGGTGTGCTTTTGGTAGCACGATTCGCAGTACACTATTTCCTTGCGAGATGGCGCGTATGATGTCTCAAACTCGTTCGCACAGCTTGTATCGTGTCCATGAATTGTTTCTTCGCACATGCACTGTCGCTTCCACAAGTGGAAGGGGTTGCGGCGCGCGGAGCGCGCCGCATGCCGACAATGAAAACAATTCCGCGGAATCGGAATATTCATTTTTGTATAGAACACATACTCTTGTGCAACGATTTTATAATTCCTTCCGCAGGTACAACACGCCAAAATTTCTTTTGTTATCGTGTCACTCGTCTCTGCAATAGTCTCAGGAATCGCCTCGCTCCCTATCGTTTCTCGTCCTGTTGTACGTTGCTGCCCATCTTGCCATGCATACCCTTTTTCAACCGCAACTTCGCGCGGTAATGGAAAGCGCTCATTCGCAAATGTTTCGTTGTACCCAAATGGAGATAATTCAATCGGGTAATTTTCTCCGTATGGATAGAAACATCCGTTTTTGTCTTCATACGGCATCACATTCATGTGATCACTAATTCGAGGAACCAATGCTTCATATTCTTCTTTCGTATATTGCTTATTCAAAATACAATATTCAGCGTTTCGCAAACCAACGCATCCAAACAAATGTTTCCCTGAGTGACAATGCTGTGTGTATCGAATATCCTGACTTTTTACACTAAACACTCCAAATACATTTCTGCTTGAATGGTCTACTACCGATCCCTCATAGCATTCACTCATCTCCCCCGTCATTGAAATATCATAGGAATCTTTTGGCATTGTCCCAAAGTCATAAAACTTGCAGTTCTCTGCTCCTTGAACGTTAAATGCTTGATGAGTGTTTTTACAGTTCGTCAAAAGATCTCCCGTGGAATTGGTGCTGTGCACAATATGCGCGTAACGGCGTGGGTACAAAAGTATGAACGCATGGTATTCCTGCCTCGCTCGTTCAACACCTGAATATGTATCAAGGCGATACGATGCGAGAATTGATTCATACTCCTCCTTCGAATATTGTTCATTTTTAAAACAGTATTTTTTATTTCTCAACCCAGCAGAAAGGAAGCAATCGCTACAACCACGGCAATCATACAAAAATTGCGAGTCCGTACAGGATACTGCGAATTGCGAGTATTTCAACTGATAACATCGCTCACAATCAATACATTCGTATAGCCATTCATTTTTATCAGTAATACTTGTGCAATCCATCATGTCACGACCTGCAAGAACATAAAAACTGTACATAACATTTTCAACCTGCCACCCGGAAAAAGCCATGTAGCAATTTTTCGCAAACCACCAATCGTATGTGTACTCGCAATTAATACTTGCGATACCATTATCATTCACCATCGCAATATGCGGAACGACGGAAAGGAGTTCTTTGAACTGAGTAAAAAATGGTTTTTGAAAATCGTATTCTCTTCCAAAACTTTTTGCGTCCCATGAATCACCCCACCAACACTTGTTACAGTATTGTACGATTGAGGTCGTCGGTGCATATGCAGACACGGTAGACTTCTGACATGCATCACACGGACGTGTATAGAGCGACATGTTGTTGCGCCAAACGAGACGACGCTGTGCTCGACAATCAGGACAGAACGTTGGTGCCGGTACATTGAGCTTTGTATAAAATCCAAAATCATCTGAAGTGATCTCAAATACTTTTGTGCAATTTTTGCAGACGCGAGATTCCATAGATCTAAAAACCTATTTTTTCTTTTTGCTATTGGTGTCGAGATATCGCTGGAGGATGACGGCTGCGGCGCGGGCGTCGAGGTCAGCGGGCTTGGTTGGAGCCTTGGTCGCCCGCGCCGCCATCTGTTCCTTGCCCTTCTTCCCATGTGCCTCCATAGAACTAAAAGCCTCCGTGATAGTCTCAACTGGCAAAAATGTAGTGAGCGTCAATTGCCCAATGAGCTCCTCAATATCCCGCTGGACTTTATTGCCTTCCGAGCTTCCAACAACGATCCCCTCTACCCCTTCGCGAGCGATAATACCCTCAATTTCATCAAGAAAACCGGTCATATTCTTCACCACAGCTACTGGTCGAGCGAGCATTCCATCAGAATCACTCACCGCAATCCCGATCCGTTTCGTCCCGTAATCGATACCAAGATATTTCATATATATGTCTAGTATACTCAAAAAATTGAAAAAAAGAGAGAAATAAGGTAATGTAATCAAGCAGAACAAAATAACGCATACGGAGGCGTGGCTGAGTGGTTGAAGGCAACAGTCTTGAAAACTGTCGTATCCGAAAGGGTACCGTGAGTTCGAATCTCACCGCCTCCGCCATTGACAGGTAGCACGAGATGCTATCAAATATGGATAAACAAAAAGAACGGCAATTGCCGTTCTTTTTGTTAGAATGGTATGGGAGAAACAGGAAATAACATGGAACTGAAAGAAAAATTTTATTTAAATAAGATAAAGCAAGACGAACTAGAAATGGTGCTCTTGTCATATTTCGGAAGAGGTAGTGGTCCATATGAGGGCAAATCTCTATATCATAAAGAAGAAACTGATTACGATTTTTCTGTAACTATATTTTATGATCCAAAAGGAAAGATTCGGTCGATCGAAAATGGTTCAAAACTCAGCGAGAAAGATATAAATGAAATTCAACAAAGAATACAGGATGAGCTAATTGATGCTCAGGATGTAATGGTCGGCAGAGATATTTGCTTCGTGACAGGCTCTAAAGCTGAGGAGTATTTTACATATAAAGACCTATTTCAGATACTGCCCATGCCGTCTGGGGCACCTCAAATAGAGAATCAGATGTGGGGACATCACCCAATTTTATTGGAATACAAATATATTTCGTCAAAGAACGCTCAAGTTAACGCATTTAGAAAAAATAAGAAATCTCGAGAACTAATCACGTTGTTACATTTATTATCGCAAAGAAGGTTTTATGGCCCTTCCCGATTCGGTCAGTTTGACTGGGTCGTTATAAACAACGAAGACATAGAAATGACAACCAGCGAGTTTAAGCAAATGGGTTATTTTTACGGTAAAAAATTCCAAGCGGACAATTCATTTTCATCAACAAAACACATAAGAGATCTCGAGTTTGGAAAAAGTAAAAGCAATGAATTAACTCTTGTTGAAGACGCCAGTAAATTGCTAGATATTATTTTTACGTTGGATACTGACGACTATCCAAAATTCATTACTTCTTGTTACTGGTTGTATACAGCAAGCGAGGTCTGGAAAACTTCACATTCTGTTTCGTATGTTTGTTTAGTAACGAGTATTGAATGCCTCATGAACGACGTAGAAAAATGTAAATGCGGATCAGCTCTCACTGACAAATCCATAGAAAAATGTGATATATGTGGCGAACCCAAATATAGGTTAGGAAAAAGCTTCAAGGACTTTTTGGAAAAATACTCCAATGAGGAATATTCTAAACTATCCAAAGAAGAGAAAAGTTATATCTACGATATTAGATCTACCATGCTTCATGGAGAAAAAGTATTTGCTAGAGATTTTGAACCAATGGGGTTTTTGGGGTATCAGAAATCTTACGAAGATGCTTTTCATAGGGCAATTTCAAATCTGGTTTTCAGGGCTTTGATTAACTGGCTTTCCAGCAAACCAAAGAGTGTCTTATAATAAAATTATGGCAATTCGACCCTATAGTAAAAATATCTGGTTTTCTCCCAATTACGTAATCAGTGAAATTGCGAGAACTGTACAATCGGGAAATCAAAAGAAAATAGATAAAAACAAGGAAGCATGGGTTTGTGCGGTTGCTTTGATTTGCCGAGCAAAAGCAGAGCCTGCTGAATGGTGGATTCAAATACCTGAAAAAGATCCGCCTGATGTTTTGGCGATGCGTTTGATACCCCGCGCTGACGGCAAAGGAAACAGCCTATCAGAGCAACCAGTTGAGATATTTGAGATCAGCGAGTTTGATAAGGGCGAGAAGATAGAAGAATCAATTAAAAGAAAACTTCAAGATAAAGATTATGCGGGGAATATGGTGGTTGGCTTTGTCAGAAGACAAGAGCATTTTGATCACGTTTTGGTTTCAGATTACATAAAAAAGATGAATCCGAACTCAGGTGCCGTGTATTTAATAGTAAACGAAGAAAACAATACGAACTTTAGTTTCATTGGAATATTTCCCGATTGCTTCAAGTATAAATGTGACTGGGGAGCATTCTGCAAGACTGGCGGTCAAAGGAATTTTGTGGATATGGAAAGAAGTACTGTGATAAAAAAGTCTGACAGCACCACAAACGACATCATGACTATGATACCTGAATTAAAATAAGTCGTTATTGTTTCAAGGTGATTTTCTTATTCGCTAAACAGATTCTACTCTTCAAACAACCAAGCAATTCTCGCTTCTCAATATCGCTTCCTTCTTTCAGGACAAATTTTGCATATCCTCGAACATCAACGCTGTTGGTGCTGACTTTTTCTTTCGTTCCCAAAAGGAATTTCTGTAGCTTAGTGAATTTCTCCACATCAGCCTTTATTTTTTCTTTAACTTCTATCTCGTTCAAATTGATTTTTTCTATCAGTTCATTAAATTGTTTCAAAATTTCTTTTTCCTCGGTGTATCCGCATTTGCACTCAACTCCTCTCGCCTTAGTACAGCCGTAGTAGACGTACCGAGCGACACCGCCATTCTTGAGCTTCTTGAATTTCTCGTCTGCCGATATACCCGAACCGCATAATCCGCAGGTCATCATTTTAGTAAATGCGAATTCTTTGTTTTCTACTCTCAGCACATTGCTTTTTATTTGTGCTTGAACAAGGTCAAATAATTCCTTGGTGACTATCGCTTCATGCTTTCCCGTGTACCAGTTGCCTGATTTTCTCGGATATTCAAAAACGCCATAGTAGAAAGTATTGTCCAAAATCTTGTAGATATTTCCTAAGCTTAAATGCTTCTTTCCTGCGGCGGTTCTCATATTAAGATCAAACTTGAGCCAGTTATATATCTTTCGTCCGCTCCAATGTTCGTATGCGACTTTTTCAAACATCTTCTTAATGATGGGAGCTCGTTCTGGGTCAAGAAGTGTTTCGCACTTTCTATCCATTCGTTTTTCTTTCATATAGCCAGTCGGGGCGGGTCCAGGCCATAATCCCATCTCAACTCTCGTTCGCAGTCCTCGTTTTACATTTACACTTTTGTTGTCGTTCTCCAGTTTTGCTTGAGAACAAAGAATCATTAGAAGAAACTTTTCATTTGGTGAATTTTTGAACTGCTGTCCGTACGTACGGATTTCCATGAGTAGTTGCTGATCCATTAAATCGACAATGCTTCCGAGGTCGCCAGCGTTTCTACTTAATCTATCAGGTGCCCATGTCAGAATTCCATTAAACCGTCCTCGCCGTACGTCCTCCAAAATTTCTTTATATACAGGTCGCTGACCCGATTCTTTTGCCGAGTGCGATTCTCGCCTGATCTCGACAATTTCAAGTTTCTCTCGTTCAGCGAGATCTAGCATTTCCTTGATCTGCGAATCAATCGACAGAACCTGCCGTTCTTCTGATTCAGTCGATTTACGAGCATACAGAACGTACTTAATTTTTTGAACTGGTGCGATGATCTCTTTTCCAATACGAGCTGTGGTATATGTCTCCATATATAATTAATGACAGAGAACACTAGGTCTGCTAAGAGCGTTCAGCAGTCGGCGACGTTTCTATTGTCTCGGTAAGAGCGAAGCCCTCAATGTCCTTACGGAGCTTGTCCATTTCAACTAATACTTTTCCGAAAACCTCCTTTACTTTTTCTTGATCTGGTTCACCGTGCAAGCCGTTCACATATTCAAAGTCTTCATCGGATACGAAAGTCGCTAGCGAAACATATGCTCCTGCGAGCAATCGGATTCTTTCTTTTATAGACCGTTTGAGATTCTTCTTGGACGACGACAGCGACGAAATAGCGTTCAGAACCGTCGCGCGGGGCGCATCGTCAAAACGGTAATGATCGGCTCTTTTTATGACCTCGTCGATGTCGTCCACATCTAATGGATGACGCAGAACGGCTGGAAAGTATAGACCCTGAAATTCCTATTTGTTGGTAACTTTCAGAACACAATTAGGTGCAAATTTGAGAATGGTCAGTATGAGTGATATGCTTCGGGTGTGAACGACGACGAACCAATATTTATAGATTTTTCAGAAACGGAAGACATGCCTGCTACCTTGACTGAGCCAGGCGAGGCGGAGATAGTCAACAACTATCGTGTAGATAATCTCTATACTAATCCTTTTGGCAGAGGCGACGGTAAATATTTTACTGTTGTGTCTTCTGACGACACCGACGTTCCAAATTCTGTAGAAGCAGAACACCCATGGCCAATACGAAACAAAATCAAAACCACTCTCACATTCCTGAAAGCAGGTGATGGTTACATTAAGGATATTTCATTCAAGCGATTCAAGTACTACAAGAAGGGGTGGGCTGAACAAGATGAACAGATTGTATTCTCATTTCGCTTTTTTAAGGAACTCATCGGCTTTCTCCAGTCGTTGGATAAACTTAATCTCAATGATATCAACGAACGCAGAATTCCACTCGGCAACAGTCCCAGTTTAGACCCTGAGACGGTGAAGCAGTTCAACAACGTCATGTCCACAGCAGAGGGTCAAGCACTTATGGTTGAAGCAATAGGGAGCGGAAACATTACAACCATGGACATCGTGAACATCGGGTACCGAAAGGCACAGCTCGAGGTGTTTGAGAAGCTCATGACTGATGACGCTCTCATTGAGGTGTATCGCAAGGAGCACGACATCAAGAAGGCCGGCATCGAACCAGTGTGGCAACACTTCTTTGAGGCGAATCCATGGATTTTCGGCTATGGCCTCAACTTCATTTTCAACCAGCCCCTCGAGGGCAAGAAGCTTGAACAGGTTGTGCAAGGATCGGATCTTTCACGGTCTGGAAAACGATCGGATGCCGTGCTCAAAACGACAGGAGCGGTTAATTCGCTATGCCTCGTGGAACTCAAGACCCATAAGACACCCCTTATTAAACTCGTCAAAGAAGCCTATAGAGCGGATTGCTGGCAAGCATCGGATGAGTTCAATGGAGGAATTGCACAGGCACAGAAGACAGCACAAAAGACAGTTGAGAACTTGAGCACAGAACTTCACGGTCAGGATGATGCCGGCAACCCGAACGGTGAGATAGTGTACTCCTATCAACCGAAATCATATCTGATAGTTGGTTGCCTATCAGAGTTCATTACCGAGCATGGAATTAACAAGGAGAAATTTTCTTCTTTTGAATTGCTCCGTAAAAACATGACATCACCAGAGGTGATTACCTTTGACGAACTGCTCGAACGAGCGCGATTCATAGTTTCAAATTCCAAAAAAGATTAATTTTATACACTGACTTGTCTGTGTATGTTTCGTTCTGCATTCAAACTTTTGATACCCAACCCAGCAACAGGGTGTTGGTAATTTTTGTAAATAAAATAGCCCAAGGAAAATTCCTCGGGCTATATGATAGTACTTGTGCTTAGCTTTGATTGAAAATGTCCGCCGTCCATTTAGCTAAATAAGGAGCAATAGTTGTAGTTCCTGTGTTACTAGCCGCCGTAATTGTCATTTTACCTCCGCGAGAAGTCGGTAAAATTTCATGAATAGGAGCATCGTTGTAGCTAAATGATCGTACACACGGTTTTTGCCAAACGATAATTCCATTATTCTTTTTTGCTGATTCATAAAAATCAGCCGTGAAAATCCTGATTGTTCTTTCGTTTTCTGAATCGACGATTCCGTATGAATCTTGGTCGGGATAATTTTGACTATTATTTCCAACATACACATACCCTCCACCAACAGCCCACATGGGTTTTCCGTTTTGAATAAACGGTGTCAGATTGTTGTCTGTTACAGGGAATCCCTCTCGTTGTCCGCCGTGAATTTTAGTGGGCATATCGTATCCATTAGGTCTGGGCATGATAATCCATCTTCCAGCGACACCACCGATTTTGCCCTTTGCTGGGGTATTGTCGAGCATGCTATTGCCGTATGCTCCGGGGTTTATTGAATAGTGGTCAGCAACAAGAAGTTCTCCATTTGAATTTACCAAGCCCTCAACAACTCCGTTATTGATTTCTATTTTTTGAATACCAGAATTCCAAAAAAAATGGACTCCCGACTTTTCAAGATAGGTAATAGCGTTTTCAACGAATTGAAGAATGTTAAACGAGAATCCCTCAGCAATGATTCCGCCAGCGATTTTTCCTTGCATACAAGCGGTGTGGTACACGGAAAATTTTGATTCAATGTCGGAGATAGACAGAACCTGTTTTAAAAATCCATACTTAGTATGCGACTCGCGCAAGGGGTGTGTACAACTCTCGTGTATCTGGATACAAACATAACCATTTTGTACAATTTAGGTAAAAGAAAAGGCAGATATATTGTATCCGCCGATTCAGTAATTTTTTAAACACAACACTACATTGTTGACCAAGACATTGTGTTTTTTATGTCCTGTTCGATTTCGAAAGCCTCATCGCTTTCGTATCCGCTTTGAATTTCTTTTAAGCATTCTTCTCCAGAAGTATTCATCTTTGCCAAGAATAATTTGCTGGCACTTCTGTCCAATGGAGATTCGTGATTATAATAGTGCTCACGTGCTTTTACGAAGGAGTAATAAGCAGAATTAATTTTTCTGAAATTACTCTTTTGGTTATCGGTAGCCAGCGCATGGCTAACTACACCAGAAAACATTGCGGACGAAACACTAAGTCCGATAATAATAAACAAGATGCTTCTCATTTGTCTGTGTACCTCCTACTTTACTCGAAGGATTTTTTTAGTGAATTTTTACTTTATACCAAAATTAGTTACTGGTTTCCATTGGTCGTTTGAGACATTTGGTTCTTCCAAATATACATTACGATCGCTGTCTATCCATACCGAAGCCAATCTCGTGACAGCCAGAGGTTCCTTCAAAGCATAAATCTCGGAACTGTTTAGATCGTCTGAATGCAATCTTCGTGAACCCGCATATCCTAAAAAGTAATGATTTTGAGCGATATCTTCTGTTGAAGAACAGATCGGAGATGCCTGTTTTTTTATCCCAGCTACGTTAGGAAGTGATTCGCAAACAATGTGCGTTATTAAAGGATGAAATTCCATATTTGTCATATTTAGTGACCACAAAAGGCTCTACCTGCTGTGGTCACTAAATATAATTTTTCAAAAAACTATCCGCCAATACATTACAACGTATATTCAATTTAGTCAAAAATAACGAACATAACCCGTGATGACCCGAGAGTATTTACAAAGTTAAGAATCGTTGTTTAATATAAAATGGGACAGTCCCAGAATGCCAGATTTGTGTCCCATTTTGTCTCATTTTCCTAGTTATGCAGTGTCACTTTTGTCACTTTTTAGTCCGCACGAGACGCGTCAAAATGATATACTGAAAGTAGTCCCCAAAGCCTTACAGGGTAAGGAACCGTTTGGTTCTAACACGACGCTCTCCGCAAAAATAATTAGGACTATCCTATGATTCGAGTATTTGTTCTCTATGAAAAATAAGAAAGAGTCCCTCATTCTCGGTAAAATGCTAAAAAAAATCGCTCCAAAAATCGGCGCAACGGTTTTTCTTGAGCCTGAGTGGAATATCGCAGGACAAATCACCTTTAAGAACGGAAGGAAATCATATTTTCGTTACAACACGCTCGATCTCAACCCCGTTGGAGCATCAGATATTGCCAAAGACAAAGACTACGCGAGTATATTTATGAAACGATTAGGGTACCCCGTTGTGCCCAATAGCAAAACATTCTTTTCAAAAGAGTGGGCAGAGGCAATCGGCAGTAAACACAAGAATACTGACGCCGCATATATTTTCGCACAGAAAATCGGCTTCCCTGTGATCGTAAAACCAAACAGCGGGAGTCAGGGTTCCGGAGTTTCTCTTGTTCGCAATAAGAAGGAGCTGTACCAAGCGTTGCGTTCAATATTCAAAAGAGATCGCGTTGCTCTCGTACAGAAAGCCCTTCAAGGAAAGGATTACAGAATCGTCGTGTTGGACGATCAAGTAATTTCAGCATATGAAAGAATCCCCTTGAGCGTGACGGGTAACGGAAAGTCAACAATCGAAAAACTCCTGAAAGAAAAACAGAAAAAGTTTATTACTGAAAAACGCGATACGCAAATAAAAATGACTGATCCTCGGATCAAAATAAAGCTCGCGCACCAAGGCAAAACAGTACGATCTATCCCTCCTGATGGTGAGCGAGTATATCTTTTGGATAACGCAAATCTTTCGACGGGTGGAGATTCTGTTGATGTTACGAAAGAGATCCACCCTGATTTCAAAAAGATAGCAGTCCGCTTAACAAATGATATGAATCTCCGTTTGTGTGGAGTAGATGTAATGATCGATGGAGATATTTCTCAAGAACCTAACAAGTACTGGGTTCTCGAAATCAACGCAGCCCCAGGTCTTGACCACTATGTGAAACTGGGAATACCCCAGGAAAAAATAGTTGAAAATCTATACTTACAGGTACTGAAAAGTCTGGAGAAAAGATAGCTCTGATCCGAGTGAATCGAAGACAAAATGGTTCTTCGTCAGCACCTCTCATTCTTCCTTATAGTGAGGGCTTTTTGTATAATGCTAACCGTATGATTTTCCACAAAAAAGTATCCGCCTGGCTCTCGGATTACAAATACATGTTTCGCGGAGCAGTCGAAGGTTTGATATACCGAAAGCCTCCCGAACACTACCTTAACTACACAGCGGAAGGGAGAGTTCCTGTTATTTTAATACCGGGAATCTTAGGTAAATGGAGCTTCATGAAATCGCTTGGAGACAAAATATCGCTCCATGGACATCCTGTATATGTTGTTCCAGAGCTTGGATATAACGTATTCAGTATTCCATCTTCAGCAAGAATTATTCGTGCTTCCCTGAAACACATTTTTTCTAAAAGAGGACACATTGTGCCAAGACTCGAAAAAGGAACTGAGGTTATCAAAAGGTTTATTGAAGCGAATAGTCTAAAAGGTGTCGTATTTGTCGCTCATAGCAAAGGTGGTCTTATTGGAAAATATTTTCTCGCCCATTACAACAAAGATAACGAGGTACTGGGCATGGTTGCCATTGCGACACCATTCTCCGGCTCGGCGATGGCGAAACTTTTACCTTTCGACACGCTCAAGGAGTTGGATAATGACAGCAAAATAATTCGTGATCTAGAAAAACATCAGGATATAAATCATAAAATCATTTCAATACGCCCTAAATACGACAACCACGTCTGGGCAGAAAAAGGGAGTTTCCTCGAAGGTGCTGAAAACATCGAAGTTCCCGTAAAAGGACACCACAAAATTATCTTCGACAAAAATGTTCAAAAGATTGTTTTAGAGTCGGTTGAGAAACTTACCTTACGACATCGCAGTGGTCAACGATAGTTGACCCAAGAAATTTACTCCTTGCTACCCCTCCCCTCAATTCAAAAGCACCCAACAGGGTGCTTTTGAATTACATCAGAAATGCCTTCTTATTGAATTGATCCGAGCACCTTAGCCATGGCGTTTCGTGTTAATGGTCCAACAATACCGAGAGCTTGAATATACGCGTGATAATACCTTAGATTATCACACAGACCTTTGTAATAGACAATTGTCCCCTTCGCATCCAGTAAAAATTACTGACATGTATACACTGAGATATATGTGGTGAGTTTTAGTGTACATTCTTTGGGCATAAAAATATCTTGCTGATTATGAGGGAGGAAAGCATACAGCGGTTTAGGGAAACTATCCAAAAAGCTCGTGCGTTCTGTGAGCCGAGTCGCATTCCAGTACTCTGTCCATTCAGCTTTCGTATGATGATCGTAAAGCAGTGTTGGGGCAATCACGTGCATGTGACTGAATCCTTCAACCCATGGAGTGAGTTGTGACGTCGTGAGGATGTAGCTCCCCTTTGGCATGACCAAATCAATCTTTTCAAGTTCAACAAGCTGGCCAACACTTACCATCGCGCGAAGTGTTGAGACTTTGTACGTCAACATAAGACTCATCCCGATCAAAAAACTCGCAAGAAAAATCTTGCCGAGATTCTTGTCTGGAGCAAGTCGTTTTGCGAGATCCTCCCCCACAAGCAGAGTCGCCCCATATGATGCCATCAAAATGAGTGCAAGATCGGAAAATAAAAATATTCTTTGATAGAACGGCAAGTGTGATATCGGATAGATGATTGCAACAAGAGAGAATGCGGACAAAAAATTAAAACGCATCGCTTTTAAAAACGGGTAGATACCAATGGCGGAAAGCCCGAGAATAGGTGCGGAGAGTATTAGATACTGATGCCACGACAAGAAACTCGCTTGTGGCAACGTCACGAGATCTGCCCCGATACTCTGTGCGCGAAACGCAACGAGTATTGAGGAAGCGATACAAAACATAAACACTGCTTCTCGTCTGTATTTTTTGTTTATCACGGCAAACACAGCAAGTGACATAAGAAACACAACGCTCGTCGTTTGGTGAGTACACGCGATGAGACCGGCACCAAGATACATCCACGCAGAACGCTTCTCAATAAGAAGTGCGACAATGAGAAGAAGCATAATACCGTAAATATTTTTGTAGAGCACACACCAATATCCAAAATACTGCACAGGAGAGAGCACCCAAAAAACAAGCGCGAACAAGGCTACCTGTCTACTCGCATATTTTGAAAGCACAACAAAGAGCATGATTCCTGTGAGCGAGTAGAGGGCAATGAAACTTCCATACAAAATGACATTCGTCGGCAAGTGTAAAAAGTTCAAAATATCAAAAGTGATTTTAGGAACAATGGCTTCACTTCCGAGCCCAGGAACGCTGTGGAGAAAATTTGTGTGCTCGATAATATAGCGACGGTAGAAACCTCCATCATATCCAAGCGAGTCGCGACCATAGAAAAAAAATGGAAGAATGTGAATGAATACACCAAGCACAGTAATCACCAAAACATCCCAATACTTTCGCAATTTCATGCCTAAAGCGTACCATAATTTATATCTCTCGGATATGCTATCATGTCGCTACTATGCAAAAAAATTACAAATACCTCGGGGCAATTAGTGTGTTTTTTGTTTCTATTCTTCTTATTTCGGACGTAGCATCTTCAAAAATTGTCGATCTCAAATGGTTTACTTTTGATGGTGGAACACTCCTCTTCCCCCTCAGCTATATCTTCGGAGACGTGCTTACCGAAGTATACGGATACAAGCGTTCACGTCAGACGATTTGGCTTGGATTCGCTATGACCCTGCTCATGTCAGTTATCTTCATCGTCGTTGGCAAACTTCCACCAGCGGCTGGCTGGGACAACCAAGCAGCATATGACGCGATTCTCGGACTCACGCCACGCATCGTCATCGCAAGTCTCATCGCCTACTTTGCTGGAGAATTTTCGAACTCATACATTCTCGCCAAAATGAAAATTTGGACCAAGGGCAAAATGCTTTGGGCCCGCACGATTGGCTCCACCATCGTTGGAGAGTTGCTCGATAGTATGCTTTTCATTGTCATCGCTTTCTGGGGAGTTTTTCCAACATCAATCATCATCACACTCATTGTTTCAAATTATATTTTCAAAACAGCAGTCGAAGTACTCTTTACTCCACTTACCTACAAGGTCATCGGCTTTTTGAAAAAGCACGAGAGCGAAGACTACTACGACGTCGGCACAAACTTCAATCCGTTTAGCGTGAAATAACCAAGTGGTTAAATCATTTGCTCGGGGCGAACCCACGCATCAAAATCTGCTTCGGTAACATAGCCAAGCAGAAGCGCTGATTCTTTAAGAGTCGTATTTTCTACCTGAGCTTTCTTTGCAATTTCAGCAGATTTGTCGTAACCAATGTGCGGTGTGAGCGCGGTAACAAGCATAATTGAGCGATCAAGATTGCGCTTGATGTTCTCATAAAGCGGTTCGATACCCGCGACACAATTGTCGCTAAAGGACGCGCTCGCCTCTCCGAGTAGTCGTGCGCTTTCGAGTACGTTTCGAATAATGAGTGGCTTATAGACGTTGAGTTCAAGGTGGCCGTTCGCGTTACCAATACTAACTGCAACATCGTTACCCATCACCTGAGCCGAAACCATGGCGAGTGCTTCGCACTGCGTGGGGTTTACTTTGCCAGGCATAATAGACGAGCCTGGCTCGTTGTCTGGAATACTGATTTCAGCAATACCTGCGCGCGGGCCTGAGGCAAGAAAACGAATATCATTTGATATCTTCATGAGACTTGTCGCGACTGTCTTGAGCGAACCATGCATATCGACGAGTGCTTCATGTGAGGCAATAGCTGAAAAAAGATTCGGTGCTTGATTGAATGGAAAACCAGAAAGCGACACAATATTTGCGATTGCCTTTTGTGCATAGCCCTGTGGAGCGTTGAGTCCTGTGCCGACCGCAGTTGCTCCGAGCGCGAGCTTTGCGAGCGCGGGAAGTTTCTGCTCAATACTTGTGATACCCATATCAAGCATCTCCACGTACGCACCAAATTCCTGGCCAAGTGTGACCGGCGTCGCATCCATCGTATGTGTTCGTCCAATTTTGACAACACTCATATATTGGGCAGATTTCCGTGCGAATGTATCACGAAGTTTTTTGAGCGCAGGAAGTGTCGTACGTGCGATCATCGTGTACGTGGCAATATGCATCGCCGTCGGAAAAACATCGTTTGAAGATTGCGACATGTTCACGTCGTCGTTTGGATGAATACTTTTTTTCGCATCAGTGAGCGCTCCCCCAGCGAGTACCTGCGCACGATTGGCGATCACTTCATTCACATTCATATTCGTCTGTGTACCAGAACCAGTTTGCCAAACGACAAGCGGAAATTCCCCGTCGAGCTTCCCTGCAAGAATTTCATCACACACAGTAGTGATCACGCTTGCCTTCTCGTTTGAAAGCACGCCAAGGCTCCCATTCGCTTGCGCAACAGCCTTTTTGACGAGCGCGATTGCATGCACGACTTCAATCGGCATCGTGTGGGTGCCGACTCCAATCGGAAAATTCTGTATCGAACGCTGTGTTTGCGCGCCATAGTAAGCAGTCGCTGGGACCTGAACCTCACCCAATGAATCTTTTTCTGTACGGTATTCCATATGGGCGTATTCTAACTGTTTTCACCCGTATTTCAAATACGGCATTTTTTATATAAAAAATTGATAAAATGGAGATAACCTATTTTTAAACTACTTCACCACAAACAAATAGGTGCACGATATACTACAGAAACAGTATGCGATTACTTATTGCTGAAAACGACGCGAGTTTCCAACTTTTTCTCAAACGCCGTCTTGAGGAAAAGTGTTTTGCTGTAGATGTGGCGAGTGATGCCTCGAGCGCTACCGAACTCGCGGAATCAAATCCATACGACCTCATCGTGCTCGACAATTCTCTCCCCGGACAAATGGGACACAATCTCTGTCAGTACATTCGCATGAATGGGTGCCAAACACCCGTCATCTTGCTTTCAAACATGTGTAGTCTTGAACACAAACTCAAAAGCTTTACCGCAGGTATCGACGATTTCCTCATGAAGCCATTCTACTTCGAAGAACTCCACGCACGCATCACAGCCATTCTTCGTCGGCCAAAAGCACGAATCCTCCCCATCCTCACTTACCACGATATTACTCTCAATATGGAAACACAAAAAGTCACACGTGGAAACGGTGTTGTGTATCTCACCAGAAAGGAATTCGCAATTCTCGAAATTCTTTTACAAAACATCGGCTATGTCGTAACTCGAGGCGAACTCCTTGAACATGTTTGGGATACGCGCGTTGACGCTTTTTCACGTACGATTGAAACACATATTTTAAATCTTCGAAACAAACTAAACGTTCATGGAAAACGTAACCTCATCCATTGTCTTTCTGGGCGTGGGTACAAAATTGATACAAATAAATAACAGCCTTCGAATTTCTTTACTATTTCTTGACCGCTCATTCGCTATGATCCACGTATCACTTGTCGGGTGATGCGCTTTATTTACTCATCATCACAAAAAACCGCCGTCAAAATACAATTCTTTTACAATTCAATTGGACCATGGAATAGATACCGCCCGATTGTACTTGCGCGATTAGAGAAGCTCACGCAAATACATGACGACGGTATTTATTTTTAGTGTGCAATGGTAAAGGCATGAATGTGATTGAAGCGGGCGGCGCGGAGCTCGCTCCGCGCCGCCCTAAGTGTCGCTCCCGTTGTGGTCACATCATCAATCAAAAATATGCACTCTCCTCGAGAGACTCTCGTCGCTCGAAAACACCCGCCAAGGTTCATTAGTCGTTCACTTTTCCTTTTTATATCTGCTTGTGCCGTCGTTTCAACTTCTTTCACCAGAAGTTTTGTATCAACACAAAAGCGGTCCCGATCAAGATATTTGAGCATACCTCGCGCCAAAAGTTCCGATTGATTATACCCACGCATTTTTGCACGCTTCTTTGAAAGTGGAATTGGCACAAGACAAATCGTGCGTTTGCCAATGAGCATCGCTTCCTCTCCCACATATTCAGTCACCGCCCACGCGAGTGCTTCAGCAAACACTTCTACCCCGTGTCGTGTATTTTTAAATTTAATTTTTTTAATCAAACTGCGCACTCGAGAATCCTGGTATGCATAAAGGCTAGTGATCCACGAGAACTCAGCGGAGCTTGCCTGAGGCAAGCTCCGCAAGCACTCCGCACACAACAAAGAACCTCTCTCCCCGCACCCCAAACACGAATCAGGAAAAAACGCGCCCAATATTGTTTCAAACATGAAAAAAATTATTTCTCGAGAAGCTTTTTTGCCCGCGCCACAATCATCTTCAATTTCCATGGTCGCAAAATCACAACACTCCCTGGCGACACCGCATTCGCGCCAGCAGCTACGAGCGTATCTACATCGCGTGCACGCATAATTCCACCGCCTGCAATCACTGGCTTGCCACCAGAAAACTTTTTGAATTGGTACAACCATTGTTCCACGAGTGGTAACAAATATTTTCCCGAAATTCCTCCCCCACCAAATCGCGCAAGCGGAGACTTCGTCGTGCGGAAAAATACTTTCTGCACATCTTCCGGCAAATCACTCCATGCAATCGTATTTGAAACAGCGAGCGCATCACAATTTGGATCACGAATGATCTCGCCTGCTTTGTCGGGTGGAATCAGAACTGAAATTTTTGGAATGAGCGGAATATTGAGTACGCTTGCGATTGCGAGTGACTCATGAATGTCTTGTACCATTTCTGCTTGTGCGTGCCCGACATTGGGACATGAGAAATTCAATTGTAGGCCAACAGGTGCTCTAAATTTCGGCAATTCCGTTTTCAAAATCTCCACCGCTTGTCTCAATTCTTCAATACGTTCAGCGCTCGTCGCACCGACAGACATGAATGAGAGGAGGAATGGTTTCTCCAATTTCTGCCATTCTCCGAGATCGAGCAAATAGCGCAACCCGGGGCCCGAAAGTCCAACCGCATTCAGCACAACCCCAGCTCCAGGCTTCACTACAATACTCGCGGGCTTCAATTCGCGAGGAGTAATCTTGTCCTTACGAAGTGGCATATTGCCCTCACGGCTCTCGAGTGTCGTTGTTTTGGCAGTCAGCGTCACGCCTTCGAAGGTAAACCCGGGGAGGAGATGTAAAACCTTGTGATATGGATAACCTTCACCAAACCAGCCATTGAGACCAGAGGCTCCAATACACGATCCAAATTCAATACCACGTAGTTTCATAATTTCATTCCTATGCTACCATATGACGCATGAGTGACCAAATAGATCCAAGAAGTGCTATTGCACGAGCAATATTGACCCGAGGTGCTATCAAAGTCTCGCCCGAAAAGCCATTTCGTTGGGCCTCCGGCTATGCAATGCCCGTATATATTGATAACCGTTGCCTCATCGGATACCCAGAGGTTCGCGCAAGCATCGCAGAAGCTTTCGCCGAACAAATTACAAAGAGCGGTACATCATACGACGCTATTGCAGGTGTCGCGACAGGTGCAATACCCCATGCAACAACACTCGCTGACAAACTCGGCCTTCCCCTTCTCTATATTCGAGCAAAAGCCAAGGACCACGGAGCAGGCAGACAAGTCGAGGGAGACATCCCCGGTGGTCTCGCAGGCAAAAAAGTTCTCGTCATTGAAGATACGATCTCGACAGGTGGTAGCGCCATAAATGCAGTCGAAGCAATGCGTCGAGAAGGAGCCGTTGTCTCCACTTGTTCTGTCATCTACTATTACGATTTTCCAAATCAAGAAAATAAATTCAATATGATGACTCCACCATGCGCGCTCTCTCCGCTCATCAATTTTCCTTACCTCCTTGAAACTGCACGAACTGAAAAACTACTTGATGAAGCAACGATCACCGAACTTGAGGCATGGTATCAAAATCCATTTGTATGGGGTGAAGCTCATGGTAGTCCCCGAATCATCGAGTAATTCACCACACACATCATGTGTTCCGTGATACACTAGAAACGTATATGAAACAAGGAAACAAAGAACCCCGAATTTCTTGGGAGATTGAGGAATACAATCACCGAGAAAAAGGTCCCGACTGGTTTTGGGCACTTGGAGTTATCGCAATTGCGAGTGCTGCAATTGCTGTGATTTTTCATGATACACTTTTTGCTATATTTATAATTCTTGCTGCTATCGTTCTTGGATTCTACGCAGCACGAAGACCGGAAATTATCGAAATCTCCATTTCAGACGAAGGCGTGCGTATCAAAAACTTTTTTTATTCTTTCGAAAAAATAAAAGGTTTCTCAATCGACGAACACGATCTCGGCAACCACCTTATCATCGAGACCAGTCGCATCGTGGCCCCAGTGATTTCGATCGCACTCCCCTACACAATCGACCCAGAATCCCTTCGCCAGCTTCTCCTCACTCGTCTCACAGAAAAAAACTTCAAGGAGCAGCTCACCCATCGGGTCATGGAACATCTTGGTTTTTAATATGAATCTTGAAAAACCGCTTAAAATAAGGCGGTTTCTTCAATTGCGAGTTTAGATTTCGATTACCTTGTTTGTGATACTATTTGAACGCTGCTAACTACCATGAAAGTTCTCATTATCGAAGACGAAATTGAGATTTCCGAATTTATCAAAAAAGGACTCGAGTCTGAGCTCTGTGTCGTAACAGTTGCACACACAGGAGAACTCGGAGTGTCTCTCGCATCTGAATGTGGATTCGATGTAATCATTCTTGATTTTCACTTGCCTGACATGATGGGTAGCGAGATCTCATCTGCAATTAGAAAATACAAACCATCAATACCCATACTTGTACTTTCGGCTGAAAAAAATATGGATATTAAAATAGACATGTTGAGCATCTGTGATGATTATGTAACAAAGCCATTCTCACTTCGAGAGCTCGTTGTACGACTCCGAGCACTTACACGCCGAGGCCATATTTTATACAACGACAGTATCAAAGTAGGACCACTCACTCTTGATTCTCGAAAACACACGGTTACGCTCAATGGAAAAAATATTCAACTACGAAATAAGGAGTTCGCACTTTTAGAATATTTCATGCAACATGCTGAAGCCGTCCTCTCAAGAGAAATGATTCTCGAACACGTTTGGGATATGAATATTGATCCATTTACAAACACGGTTGATACCCACATACGACTGCTCCGCAAAAAACTTGAAACAAGAAAACAATCTTTCATTCAAACGATCCCCCGTCGAGGATATCGATTTGGAGCATATCGAACCATATAATTTTCATAATGATACCGTCATCTTCTATCGGAATTACGCTTGAGGAATTACTGCTTATCGTAGTCATTGTTTTAAATCTTCTAATCGGTATTTTTGTTTTTGCACGAAGGCCACGCAATATCGTCAACCAATCATTTACACTTGCTGTAATTGGTGTTTCCTTGTGGAGTCTCGGTATCATGCTCATTGTCACAAATCATCAATTTGAACCGTTCAACCAAATGGCAACCTATGGATTCTTTGTCCTCTTGACTGGGTTCCTTGTTTTTGCCAAAACCTTTCCAGACGGAGTAAACCCAAACAAACATTTTTTTCTCGTATTTATTCCCCTTATTCTTCTGGCCCTCACAATCCCATTCCATCTCATCATCCAGCGCGCAGAATTTCTCGCGGGCGGGGCCATTATTCCGATACAGGGACCCTTGTTCCCCGAGTTTTCCTTCATATCAATCCTCATGATCGTCGGAAGTATTCTCCTCTCGATACGCGCATACAAAAAATCTTGCGGCCAAGCTCGTCTCCAAATGAACTACCTCCTTTTCGGATTATCAGTCTTTCTCCTGACTGCTGGAATATTTGATGTTGTACTGCCCGCAATGGGTGTTTTCCAACTAAGTTTTCTGGGGCCAGCTTCCTCAATTATTTTTATAAGTCTCACTGCATACGCGATCATTCGTCACGAACTTCTCGACATCCGTATTGTTATTCAACGGAGTCTTATGTACACGATCGTACTCATACTTATAATTACGGTGTATCTCCTCCTCATTACGTTATTTGGACTTATACTCGGGGCAACAACTGATGCATCTATCATATTAAGTGCGGGTACGACAACAGCACTCGGCATTACCGGCATGCCAATCATTCAAACATATTTTCAAATATGGTCTGACCCAATATTTTTTAAAAACCCGTACAACTACGCGGAAGTAGTGCACTCGCTCAGTCGAATTCTCTACACAAGTCTCGAAAGAAACGAGATTATTACGCGCACCGCACATATTCTTGAAGAAGCATTCAAAGCAAGCGAAGTATGTTTTCTCTTTGATACTGACTTGGGCACGCAAATACACCAGGTGCCCCGCGTCGCGGGATTCTATACCGCATACCAACCAATCGTGTTCGAAAAAAATATCGTGGGGATGCTTAAACTTGGTCCAAAGAAATCTGGCGATGCATACACCCAAAAAGATGCCCACCTTGTTGCTACTTTCGCGTTTCAGGCAGCTATCGCGCTCAGCAAAGCCGAACTTCATGAGAAAGTGCAAAATTACAGCGTACATCTTGAGCAACTCGTGACGCAACGCACGAATGAGATACAAAAACTGCAAGAGGAGCAAAAAGAAGCAATGATTACGATTTCACACAATCTTCAAACACCTCTTGCCGTCATCCGTGGAGAAATCGAACTCCTCAGCTACCACAGTGAGAATTCAGGCCAGCTTCATATCGTTCAAAAATCAATTGACCGTGTTTCTGGTTTTATACGTCAGCTCCTTCGTGTCGTTCGCTTCGAACATTCGCTCGATGAACACGAGATGACTGCGATCGCACTTACTCCACTCCTTCGAGAGCAAATTGATTATTTTGAAGTTATCGCCGAAGACAAAAACATTCACCTTTCTTCAAAGATAGAGGAGTGCGGATATATCGTGGGAAATAAAAAATTACTCGAAGAATTGATCACGAACTTAGTCGCAAACGCGATGCACTATCGCGCCAAAAACAGAACAGGAAAAGTCTTGATCACACTTGCCGATACGAATTCTTCCATTACGCTCACTGTCAGTGACAACGGCATCGGAATTGCAGAAAATGATATTCCTCACATATTTGATCGATTCTACCGAGCACCACAAAAACCCGGAAGCCCTGCCGGAAGTGGACTCGGTCTCGCAATTGCAAAGCAAATCGTTGCGAGCCATAGTGGGTCAATCAATGTTACGAGCAAACTAGGCGAAGGAACTACTTTTTCGATTCAATTTCCGAAACTTTCTGAATGAGAGTGTCGAGTTTTTTTGAAAGCGCTTGAACAGTGACTTCTTCTGTTCCTACCTCCCCTTCTACTTTCTCTAATTCTTTCTTTTCCATTTTCTCTTCCTGCTTCACGTTCTTGATGATGATCGTATTACCAATGAATGTTTGAATGAATACACCAACAGAACCAAGCAAAATCATCCCAATGGCAATTGACCAAATAGGCGAAATACCATGGGTATCAAGAAGCTCCCAGACTCCACGCCAAAAAATGATAACACCGATACCGGCAATAAATGCCTGAATAAAAGGAAACCGCTCAAAATACACCCGTGCTCGCTCTTCGATACCAAGAAAGAAATTGGTGATGGTACGCATACGTTGTGGTCTTGGCAGGAATCGAACCTGCATTTCTCCCTTCGCAGGGGAGTGTCCTATCCATTGAACGACAAAACCATTGGTCGAAAGACCGCTAGACTATACGTTATTTTGGAAAATTAGTAAAGATATCTCAAACAAGCTTGTGAATACAGGGTTTCTGGGTATACAAAATTTGACTTTTTAAATTAATATGTTAGACTGAGTGTCAACCATTTTAAGTACTTTATGAAGAAAATCAATTTACGTAAGGTCGCAGTAGTAGCCCTTGTGCTATACAGCTTGACCCTAAGCTACGTTCATTTCGTAAACAATTTTACTTTACTTCCAGATAGAGGCCATCGCTACTATGGGGTAAAGAATCAAAAAACGGCCATACTTTTGGCTAAAATTTTTGACCGTGAAGCTGGACTAGGAGAAAGGTTCACTTTTTCTCCACGACCCAGCAACCAAATGTTATTAAAAGATAACACGACAGTTCTCGGTTGGCTCGACGAGCCAACCAACTTGCTCCCCCCAAATGCACTGTCCCTTGCAGTAGACAACCCCCGTCAAAGCGCAGCGCGAACCGTTGATACCCTAATTAAAAATGGGTATACAGCAACTATCCTCCCAGAAATAATGACTGGTACGGGAGGAAAACTGATCATGATATTAACCGATGCATTTGATGGATCAATGCTCGTGTATCGTCTCAGTGGAATGAAAATGGGGCCAATCCCCGAAAAGAGAATGCTAACGAAATAAAAATGTGCAATAAAGGCGCTTCACAATTGGAGCGCCTTTATTCTATTTCCCTGCCCAAGTCTTCAGTTCGTCCATATCCGCCTCGCCACAAATCCATTTTTTGGTTTCTGTATTGAAGAAGAATGGCACTCCCCCGCAGAAATCCTTGTCATATTCAGAGAGTAGTTTGGCGTTCTTCTCGTCGTGCCATGTCTCGAGACGTTCCACTTTGACTCCTGTTTCCTCTTCGAGCTTCGTGATTAATGGTTCCATCGTGTGGCAGTGTGGGCACTCGCGTCCGTAAAAATTCAATAATGACATAGTCCCCTGATTATACAGTCCGGCAAAGAATTCGCAAAAGCACAAACAAAATATGCAGAAAAAAACACGGTCGACCCATTCCTCCGTGTTTTTTTCTGCATATTTTGTTTGTGCTTTTGCGAGCTATTTAACAAGACGAGCCATGCGAGCCTTTTTGCGACTTGCAGTGTTCTTCTTGATGACTCCACGCTTCGCAGCCTTGTCGATTGCAGCGAATGTAACTGACATCATCTTCAAAGCTTCATCTTTCATTCCGGCTTTGACTGCCTTTTCGATCTTCTTGACCTCATCTTTCATCGTGCGTGTGCGACGATCATTAACAAGCTTCTTGCGAGCACTGACACGGATAGCCTTTTTGGCTGAACTGGTGATTGGCATAGTATGTTCTTAATAGATTAATAGTGTATAGAATACAAAGATTTCTCGCTTCCGCCGAGACACAGCTAAGAAGCAATACCCGCAAACTATACCAGAAAAGCATTTTTTTGCAATCCCGTGCTTCCCTACCAGCGCTCGGCTCTTTCCTATATACTATGGATTATGATAGCTCACCTCTCCGGCACCATTATAGACAAAGCAGAAAAGTACGTCGTCCTCGACGTGAATGGTGTTGGGTACAAAGTCTCGTGCTCAAGCGACACACTCGCACGGCTCGATCTCGATACGCGCGCAAGTCTGCATACGTACCTCGCCGTGCGCGAAGACGCCCTCGATCTCTACGGATTCGACACAAGCGACGAAAAAGATTTTTTTGAACTCCTCATTTCAGTCAGTGGTATCGGGCCCAAATCAGCACTTGGTATTTTGAGTGCAACATCAACCGAAACACTCAAAAAAGCAATCGCCACCGGCGATACGAGCTACCTCACCAAAGTCTCCGGCATTGGTCGCAAAACAGCAGAAAAAGTTGTGCTTGAACTGCGCGACAAACTCCGTGCTCATAGCAACATGAGCGAAACGCCTGGTGTCCTCCGTGCCGAGAGCGATATCATCGAAGCCCTCAAGGCACTCGGATATTCTCAAAATGAAGCTCGCGAAGTCGTCAAAGAAATTCCAAACGATATTGTTGGAACAAACGCTCGAATCAAAGAAGCCCTGAAACTGCTTGGGAAGAAATAGGCTTACTGTTGCTCGTCCTTCACTTCAATATATTCCTTTTTAGGCTCTTCTGGTTTTACCTTTGGTTCGTAGTTTCGGTAGTCAGGGTGCTTATGCCCCTCAGCATCAGTAAATTGTTCTGTTGGCATCATTTGAGTATTCAGTAGGTTGCCTCCCGCAATTCTTGAAAAATGCTTTGGATCTTTCACTACTGCCTTTACTGCCTGACTGCGAAGTCGTTCGTCTCCTGTCAGTCGCTTTGCGAGATCGAGATATGCCAGGTATTGATCTTGGTTAATTCTCTTTGCGTCGTACTCTTTTTTAAGAGAGTCTTCCACCGCTGTTCGGTGTTTGGCTGCCAAATCAAGAAGGTGATGATTGTACGCAAGCTCATCTTGGTTGTAAGCATTCTCGTCAAAAGGTTCTGCTTCTCCTTCCTTTCCCAAATATTTTAACTGGGTTTTATAAAAATTGTAGAGCGTCAAACTATCGTTGTAACTATCGAGCTTATTTTGATAGACATTTTCAATTGAATCCTTTGCGCTCGTTTTGCCAGTTTGTGCGTTTGCCTTGCTTGAAAGAACTCCCGTCATTGTCAAAAGCATCGTACCTGCCGTCAAAAGACTCTTAAGATAGTTGTTGCTTGCGAGTTTTTTTTCTGGAGACCCTCCTTTCCCCTCACCCGCCTGAGGAGCGTTGTTACCTCCCTCAAATGTATTTTTCATGCCATAAGTATATAAATCATTCAAGCAGTAAGTCAAGCGGTAGAAATAACAAAGGCCCCACATCATATATATGAGGCAACTTTGTTACCTCGATGTGGAGCCCTTTTTTAACGCCATTTGTTTCGGCCGATTTTGATTCCGAACTTGTCGGAAAGCCTGTGCTTCTCTTTGCCCTTCGCCTGTTCAACTAATTCCTCCTTCCTACGCTGTAGTACTTCAAGGACTTTCATGCGCCTGGAGTTGCTTAGTTCGCCACCCTTTTTGTGGCCATACAAATCAAGAGCCTCACAGGTGTACGTAACCTCCTCTTCGTTCATCAAGTGCAATATTCTTGTCAAAAGTAACTCATCCTCGAGCTCCTTCTGAGCCGTTTCCTCCTCGTTCACAGATAAGGCCATTATTGTTCTGGCCAGAAATGCGTAGAACACCTCCTTGGAGTGTGCCGTATCGCTACGGTACAGTATTTCAGCAGCGCTTGGAGTTGCTGTAACTGTTGTTGCTTTTGCGTCAAAGCATAACGTAATCGTGCTCATTATGAGCAATAACATGAAACGTTTCATAAACTAAAACACACTTCCTCTTTGGTTTTTATCTTGGAAGGTGGCTCAAAAAGGCCTAAAATATGACCTTTTTAAGTCACCTTCCAAAGACGCATGTCAAAAGACATTTGGTCCTATATTAGCACATATGATCTAAAAAGTCAAGGCCTTTCCCTCGGTCGTTTCTCCTATCGGCTCACGATCATATCACGGGCATCGAGCGTATTTTGGGCCTGAACAAGTTTCTCGCGCATCGAATTCAACTTGTTCTTGGCTTCTGGAGTTGCTGAAGCATAATACTTCTCAAAGTTTGCACTGATTTGCTGTCGCTGTGTCTCGCTAAAATTGCGCTTCGTAAGCGTGATTGATGGAGCTGTCTTGCCTTGGGCATTTTGTTGTAGCCAATCAGGAAAAGTCTCTGGATACAAAGAGAAGTACTGCGATACAGCACCGAACTCATTCGGATCAGTGATGCCGGCAAGCTCACCAACATACCCCATAACCTTTTCGTGTACCGCTTGAAGCTCCCCTTTTCGTTCAACTGAGGCCGTATTGTAATCTTGCTCAAACACACTCGCGTACCAAAACTTGTGTGAGTCATCAACGTTATCAAAAAGTGTCTGCGTTTCTTGTAATGAAACAAGATGCATTTTCTTCATCATCGGAGACTCACGTTCAGCCTCTGTGCACTGTTTGTAGTATGACTCAAATTCCAAAGCTTCAATCAACTTATGTGTGTTGTCGACTTCAGGGAAAGTAGCGGAAACATCGGAATATTTTTCTGTTGCGCTCGGCTTACCATCTTTGCCAAGGGGAGCATAATTTTCGTTACGAAACTTAGCAAAAGCATTTGGGTGACTCGTAAAAAAGTGTGCCTGCGCCTCTCGTACATTATGACTCTCAATGCCAGCGGATGCCTTCTGCCACGCATGGATATATTCATGCGTGAGTGATGCCACTCCCCAATTAAAATTCTCTTGGCTCTTTGCCATCCAATTGAGCATAGTGGTAGAGAGTTGCATATAATTTTGTAAGCCGACAGTACTTCCGCCACCAGGGAAATCAACTGTCTCAAAAAATTCTTGAGGATTATCCCAATTCTTTTCATTCGTTCCGCGAGGAACTTCAAGCTCTAGTTTCATAAACCACTCGGGAGCAATATCATTCAAGTGGTATTCCTGAATAATAGTCTGAAGTGCTTTTGAATATGTATTTGCTTCAAAATAGTGAACGCCCTGCATCGACTCTTGAAATTTTGAAAACATCAGAGCATCCTGATTCTTGTCTGGAGTTCGTACGGTATAGCCTTTTTCCAAAGAATCAAAAAGTTTCACTGGAGCGGCCTGTTGTTTTGGACTTTCTTCGGCGATGCGTGGGGTCGGTGCGAGCTTTTCAACTGAGGATGTATTTCTCTTCGGAACATACGTCACTGATGATTTCGTTTCTTTTTGTTTTTCTTGAGCCGGCATAACATACGTTGTCGCAACTTCTTGCTTCGGAAGATTCATTTTTTCTAAAGCCTCATTTGGATTCTGGTTACTACTTGGGAGGGACGCAAAACCAAGCAATCCAGCCAAAGCTGTTTTGCGGAAAAAGCGACCCAAGGCACTTCCTTGTTTTTGTGGTGCCTTTGTTTGCGCGGCCGATTGTTCTCTCTCTTTCTTTTCTTCTCGTGCTACACGCTCCGTAACTTCAGGTTCTCGTCCAAGAAAAAATTTGCTTGCCCAGCGTGAGAGTGTGCTACTTTCCATATGCTTTGCCTCTCGCTCCATTTCGCGTTCAGCCTTTCGTTCTTGCGCCGCGCGTTCAGTAACCTCAGGTTCTCGGCCAAGGAAAAACTTGCCGGCCCAGCGTGAGAGCGCACTACTTGCTTCATACTGTTTCTTTTCTTTTACAGCTGGGAGATTTTCACGAAGTGACCTCTGCTCTTCTTTTTTCTCTCGCGCTACGCGCTCCGTAACTTCAGGTTCACGGCCAAGGAAAAACTTGCCGGCCCAGCGTGAGAGCGCGCTACTTTCCATGCGTTCTTTTTTCGGTTGCTCGATTTGTCGTTCCTGAACAACAGCGCTTCCAAGGAGATCCTCGGGTGCCATCGGAATTTCTTTGGCAAAAGAATGCTCAAGGATAGCCCCAGCGGATGGGAGCGTTTCTTTTTTCTGTTCAGCTCGTGCGTCGTGAAATGGCTTCAGGAGATGATAATCCTCTTCACCGAGACCTGCTTCGCGATGAATTTCTTCCGCTCGACGAACATAGTCTTCAATAACCTCAGGTCCTCCTTTCATACTACCGGTCAATTGCAAAAGATGACCTAGCATTTCCATGCGCAAACGCTCAAGTGCCACTCGAGCTTCTTTGCGTTCAGCTTTCGTTGGACCAAACTCTGCAAGGTCTTCAGGTTTATCACTGAGAGCATGTGCTGCCTCTCGAAGAGTGAGCAGTTCGTGCATGAGATTCGCACGTGCGTATGGCTCAGTCGTCAAATTCAATATTTTTTTGGTTCGCTCGTATTGGCCGGTCAATTGTTTCAATTCTGACTGAATTTCTGTTTGATCAAGCGGTTCAATTTCCTGTCGGGACTCGTCAAAACTCACTCCAGCTTCTTGCTGTAAGTTCCGTTCACTGGTCAACGTTTCTTCGAGAAAATTGTGTGGGGATGGAGCCGGTTTTCGGTCTCGAGCAAAAATACGAGGTTTTTTCGCATCAGGTTGTTTCTCCATCCGCATATCATACCACTTCCCCCACTCTTGAAGCGAGCAAGCTGCGGGGATGAAATCGTCACCTTTTTAGAATGCTATACTACCCGCATGCCCGAACTTCCTGAAGTCCAAACAACGGTCAATGGTCTCAACAAAACAGTCCGCGGGCTCACCATTCGTGATGTATGGAGCGATCTTCCTCGCGCGCGCGTAGCGCGTGCCGACTATCACGACACGATAAAATACGCGCCATTTTTTGAGCATTTTCAAAAAACAATTCATGGAGCGATTGTCGTTTCAGCTGAACGTCGTGCCAAAAATATTCTAATCAATTTGAACAACGGAAACACAATCCTCATTCATATGAAAATGACCGGACATCTCATGTACGGGGACTACATGCTCGACACAAAAACGAATGAATGGGCACCGAGTCCTGACGAAAAAAATGATGCCTTGCGTGATCCGTTCAACCGCCACCTACATCTCGTAATTACCTTCACCAATAGTAAACAACTCGTCCTGTCCGATGTACGCAAATTTGCCAAGGTGACTCTCCTCTCGACTGAAGTCGCTCACAAGACAAAGCACCTCGATGGTATTGGGCCAGAACCACTCGATACACACTTCACCGCAAAAGAATTCATTGCGCGTCTCGCAACCAAACCAAAAGGAAAAATTAAATCTGTGTTGATGGACCAAAACGTTGTCGCCGGTATTGGTAATATATATTCAGATGAAGCATTATGGCTCGCAAGTATTCATCCCCTCTCGATCACAAGTAAAATCCCGCTCGATATGCTCGAGAACCTCTTCCGCGCAGTACGAACAGTCCTTGAAAAAGGAATTGATTTCGGTGGCGACTCGACGAGTGATTACCGACAAATTGATGGAACCCGCGGCAATTTCAGTCATGAACATAATGCGTATCGACTCAAAGGCACGCCGTGCAAAAAATCTGGATGCAAAGGTGCTATACTTCGGATAGTCGTCGGCGGCAGAAGTACCCATTTCTGTCCGCTTCATCAGCAATTGTGGAAATAACTATGGCAAAAAACTATTTTCAAAAGGATCGTGGAGATGTGCTCGTGTGGTTTATTGTGATTGTCGCAGGACTGTGGGTTCTGTGGTATTTCACTGGCGGACCTGACCGAGCACAAACTCAGACAGGAGCATTCCTTGATCCTACTGCAATCGGAGGCACCGGCAAGACGTATGGTCCCGGCCAGTAGCTATCGCCCGAGCATTCGAAAGAGTGCAATACCCGTCGCAACTGATACATTCAGCGACTCTTTGGAGCCATGCATCGGAATTTCAGCAATGATGTCACACTTCGAAAGCACTGATTGAGAAATTCCCGTCACCTCATTCCCAAGAATGAATGCAGTCGGTCCGCTCACGCGGACCTTTTTGTAATCAACCGAGCGCTCCGATTGTTCAATAGCAATAATAGTATACCCTGCCTTTTTAAGTCGGGTAATGAGCGGAATGATGCGAGCACATTGTTCCCATGGCACAGTCATCTCTGCTCCAAGTGCCGACTTCGCTATATCACTGCGAACTTTGCCAAAGCGATCAAGTGGAGCAGGTGTGATACCAACGAGATATATTTTTGCAATACCGACAGCGTCAGCCGTGCGAAAAATCGCACCCACATTGTAGGTACTTCGAATATCGGGAAGGATAAGCACAGAATCAGATTGCTTCTTTTGCATGAGGACAATCTATCACACTCACGAAAATTCTGCTCCAGGCTACAAAAAACACCTGCCGTCATGACAAGTGTTTCCATTTTTAAATACGAACTACCAAAGCTCCCTCTCTAATAATTCACGAACCCATAGTTCGTAAATCTGAATGGCGTCAAGTACTTCATCCTCACTACTTAGCGGGACTGTCTTTTTTTCAGTTTTGTCTTCGGGCCCAATAATTTTTACTTGAATATTTTTTTCTGTTGCGATGAGTGTTACACTGCTTCCGTTACCATGAGCACTCGCTACGTAAAGCGTTATCCTGTATTCACTCAGAAGTGAAGACAACCATACCATTTTTAAATCCAGGGGAAAGTTCTCACCGCATGCAACTTTAATGCGCATTTTTGAAGAATCGTCATCATCAATATACGAACTGACGAGTGCTTTATCTTCTAACAGTTTACGATGAACCGCATCGACAAGGAGCGGAATCTTTTTTGACAAAATAGTATCCATGCTTTTTGTTTTTTTGAATTTTAAATAACTTTTATCAGTGCAAGTATTGCATATAAATGTATAGTATGTCATAATATAATATCATTGATTTAGTAAAAAATCCTTATATAATATAGGTATAATCAATACTAAAAGATTTTTGTTACGAAAAAATAACACTATATGACAAACGAATTCATTGTAGACAAGCTCAAGCGAACGGGACTCGAAGAAAAGGAGGCTCAGATATATGGGTATCTTGTCGAGACTGGCGGGTCATTCCCTTCAGAGATCGCCGATGCGACCAAAATCAACCGCAGTACGGTGTACAAGACACTCGGGATTCTTTCTGTGCGTGGACTCGTCGGCGAGGTCGAGAAAAAGAAGAAACTTTTTTACTTTCCAGAATCACCGGCAAAGTTCCTCCGATCGATGAAATCGAAAATTAGTTTCGCCGAAGATGCATACAAAAAAGCTTCCGAACTTGTACCAGAACTTGAGGGGCTATTTCAATCAAACAACAACAAACCTCGCGTCACTTTCTATGAAGGAAAAGAACAGGTCATCTCTGCATACATGACTCAAACGCTCGAGAAAAATTATGAGCTTCTCGCGTTTGCAAACACTGATGCGTTGCTTGCATTCATGACCCCGAAAGTTCTGAACGAATTTATTAAACTCAAAGAAAAAAATGGTATTCGCGCACGCGGTATCATCCCTGATACACCAACCGCCAAACAATTTACCGACACAACTCATTCAGGACTGAAAAAGAGCCTCGTCGCAAATGCGCGCTATGTCTCACACGCAGTCTTCCCCTTCCCTGGTGAGATTATCGTCTACGGCAAAAACAAAGTGTTCTTTGCGAAGTTCGACGAACACGCACCAATCGGAGTCATCATCGAAGACGAAACGATTCACAACATGATGCGTATGATTTTCGAGCTCGCATGGAAAGAAGCAACGACAAAGTAAGATTAAGCGAATCCGGGGAAAAAGTCTGTGCGAATGTGGCTACTTGGCACGCCGAGCTGTTTGAGCATGGCTTCGGTCATCGAGACCATACTGTGAGGACCTGAGATATAGAAGAGTCGATCTTCGTAGTCGGGAATTTCTTTTTGAATAAGTGGAGCGGTAACATAGCCCGTGTAGCCTTTCCATGTCGCAGGTAGATCTTTGGTGTCGCTGAGCGTGTAAACCATCTTCAGTCCAAGCGGAGAGACCGATGCTTGATCAAAAAAATCTTTGTACGCAATATCACTCACTGTCTTGTTTGCATAGACCATCGCGATATCGCGGTGTTCGTTTGTGTCGACGAGATATTTCACCATCGAGCGAAAGGGTGTAACTCCGATACCACCTGCGATGAATACCAATTTCTTTTTCGGATTGCTTGGCATGACGAAGTCCCCTGCGAGCTGTGACGCAATGATCGTGTCACCGATGCGCATGTTGGCAAGATTGGTTTTGAAGCTACTCGCATTCGGATAGAATTTCACACCGAGGCGAAGTTCATCCTCTGTCGGTGACGAGGCAATCGTGAAGTAGCGTCTGTTCCCTCGACTATCAGGACTCTCGTGTCCAAGTGTCCATTCCAAATATTGCCCAGGGCGAAACTGCATCCGACTATCGGGCTGAAACACAAATTCACCTGTATCAGCTGTGACTTGAATCGCTTTTTTGAGTTTAAGGGTGAGACGACTCTTTGGACTCACAATATATGAAAAGACGTTTCCGATGAGGAGCGCGAGTTCAGGAGTGAGATATACTCCACCGATATGAATCTGCGGGGCAAACAAAAATCCGACAAATGCTCCGTAGAGAATACGAAGTGATCGTGATGGTGGAGTCGTGAGTGGCTCCGTGATCATGATGAATGTGAAAAATAAAATTGGTGAACTTGTGAGCGTGCGGACCAAAGTGCTCATCATATCTCCACCTGAGAAAAAGGTGAACGCGAGTGTCGTAACAAGTGCTGCGAGGAAAAATGCGATTGTGAGATCGGCACGCACAATCTTGCGAACAACGAGCACTCCCCCGACGAGCACGAATGGCATCATTACGAGTGTGCCCACCCACCAACTCGCCGAGCCATTGATGGCGAGCGCTGTGATAGCAACCGCAAGCGCAGCAGGATTGAAAATGTGTTTGTGTTTGAGCGCAAAAATGTATTTTGACGCCATGGCGAGGACCGCCGCCCATCCAATGAAAATATATTCTGATGGAGATTGCCCTGGAGTGATGATGAGCGCGAGAATAAACGTCGTAATATAAATTGATTCGACGTTCGCTGGTACTTCAAATATATACGCAAAGAGTGCGTTCGTTGCCCATGCGACAGCAAGTAAGATCGCAAATGTGATACCGAGCGCAAGTGGTGTGTATGGAAGTACACCAAAAAAGCTGAGTGCGAGTGCAATCACCCACAACCCCGCGAGGTAGTAGAGCACGACCTTGTACATGGTTATCTTGTTTAAAATAGTATCAATTTTGTTTAACATAAATTTAGAATGTGAGCGCACGGGTATACTTAGTAAATCCACTCGTCATTGTCGCAATCCCCTTCGTATCAATCATATATCCTTCGATGTTCGGAAGTCCTTCGAGAAATTGAATTCCCTCGCTTCCCATGGCAAACGCCGGGGTCGCGAATCGATCTGCTTCATACACGTTTGGACCGATCACGGTAATACTTGCGATCTCATTCGGGCGCGCATCGCCTTTTGGATTATAAATATGGTCTCCGCGAACCGCCGTGCCTGACGTCGCGATACCGGTATTACTCAAGTGTACTACTTTTACGATCTCGTCGCGGTTAAATGGATTGCGGATACCGATGGTCCACGCATGACCGTCTCCATTGCGACCTGAAACTTCAATATCACCAGCAATCTCGACATAGAAATTCTTGAATCCATTTTTGCGAAGGATATTTGCCCCTTCGCGAATCGCCCATCCTTTTACAATGCCAGATGGATCACAAACACCATTGTGCATGATGTCGAAATATCCATTCGTATCTTGTTTTGTTTTTTCTGCGAGCGCAAAAATAGTTTTCAAATCTGTACTCACGTTATTCTCGGTGATTTCGCCACGATTAAATCGCGAGAGTTCACTACCTGTTTTGTATGGACTAAATCGCTCATCAACGGAATTGAAAAAATCGAACACCATATTGAGTGCTTCCTGTGTTGCGCTCGCATCGACAATTTCAATTGTCGCGGGCATGCCCATGGTGATTCGTGTTTCTTTCATCTTGTTGAAACGTGCTGTTATGCACGTGCTTGTGAGAGGGCTGAAGTGAGTGACTGCTGGAACGCAGCACTTGTATCAGATGCACCAGAGACTCCGTTTACGTTTGCACTCTGTGCTTGGATCGCCTCACGTGTAAGGATTGGCATTGCACGCTGACTCAACTGAAGTGAGTGCGAGCGGTCTTGCGGATAATCAAGAAAAATAACATTCGCGAGTTTGCCATTCGAAATGACAGCCTGAACCTGAACGTTGCCATAGTATGCATCAGCTACATCACCGGTGTATGTGCCGTCATTGTAAAGACCCTTCTTTGTGACAGGCACAGGGGTCGGTGTCGGCTTGGTCACAGGCACGGGTGTAGGTGTAGACACAGGTACAGAAACCGGAATAGTGACGGGCGTTGTAGTTTGATCGACGGGTGTTGTCTGTTTTTTAGTAACAACTGTTTGAGGTGCGACATATGCCACCGTCGGAGTATTCTGACTTTGGGAAAACGTATAATAACCGAACGAGCCCAAGACGATAATGGATAGGATGACTTTTTTCATTGTTTACTTCTATATAATATATACGTAAGAGTAAGGGTTTTTGGTTCAAAAGTCACGAAAAATGAGTGTCCAAGCAATAAAAAAACCCCGCTAAGGGATTTATGCTCACAGGGCACTCATTGCTCGCCGACCGGCGCAATTAAAAGTATTTGCTTCGGACAGGCGCTTCATTGTCTTCTTCGTTGTCGAGAGAATCCTGCACTTCCTTCCAGAGAATCATGCGCTCTGTGTCAGAAAAATGCTCTTCCTCAACGAGAAAATCGCGTTCTTGTGTAACCATATCGATTTGTTAAATTAACTAATAACACATTCAGTATACCGAACCACGAGAATGGTGACAAGAGGCTACAGATCCGTCCACTCAATTTCAGGTTTGATGATAGCCTGAATACTCCTCGCGTAATTATTAAAATCTTTGAGAGTTAGGCTCTCGACATTTTCATCAATTATTTTTTTGAATTTTTCTACCTCAAGATTGAGCGCCGAAACACGACTCCGATTTTGTTCCGTCACAGGATTTTCGGTTGTCTTCGACGCAAAAAATTCTTCGTATGTTTTTGGAGTCCACTTATATCTTTTGACCGCATTTATAAGACCTTGTATTCCTCCCATCTGAATGACCGGCGAAAAACCAATAAAGTCGCTCATGTAATCCTTTGACATTCCTGTCTCTGGAACGATCTGTGTTACGCCCTCCATCTTTTCGTGGTCACTTTCATCGTCTTTATGCATCGGCGAGTATTCAAGTCCTGAATTAAATTTCGTTGTATTTAAATTATACTACGAGATTAACCTTTCCAATAAAAAAAACACTGGCTTGCGCGAGTGTCAAAATTACGTTTAAATTCAAAATTTCATAAATCCTTGAGAAAATGGCCTACATCTTTCCAATTGTGCACCCTCGAAACATCCTTATGTAATGGGAAACTTTTATTCCACGGTGTTGTCATTAACAATCCAGGAATACCCTGTTCGGCTGCCTTATTTAAATGCACAGGATAATCATCAATCAAGAGAATGAAACCTTCCTCAAGACAAACCTCCCATTTTTGACGTTTGTGCATATTTTGCATGTGACCTGTTGAGTGAACCGCTGTAAACAAATTCCTCGCATTATGTTTTTCCAAGGTTTTCTCCAAAAAAACCATGTTCTCCTTTGGACGAGCCGTCACAATCTCAAAATCGTGCTTTTTAGAATACGCCCGAAGCGTCTCTACAGCACCTGCACGAAGCGGTATTTGCGAATGAAGGTCCGAATTATAAAACTCGGTTTCGAGTTCTCTCCATTCAACTCTCGAGAGTCCCAGTATTTCGTCGAACGCATACGAGTACATGTGTCCTTGTTTATACTTTGTTTTATGTTTTTTGTTATAAAACTTAAGTAAATACTTGGTCGTTTTTACAAAAGTGTCATCGAAGTCGACACCAATCTTCTTTTTATTCATTTTTCAATATATTTGGTTGCCTTAATAACATCATTTTTGAAGCAAAAAGTCAAAAGAGCTTCTTTTGTAAGAAGCTCTTTTGCGTAATTTAAAACTGCAAATGTTTTACCGTTGATCCTTTTTTGATCAACTGTCCGAGCGAAACAATACCGATCTCAAGATGCCGTGAAGTAAATTTCATCGTAACAGTGTCATCACTCTCCCTCGTTTTGACCCCCTCAGGAGTCATCGGCTGGTCTGATACCAGCAACAAGGCTCCGGTAGGAATCTTGTTGTGAAACCCGACAATAAAAATTGTCGCAGTCTCCATGTCAATTGCCATTGCCTTAACCTTTTTGAGATAGTCTTTAAATTCCTCGTCATGTTCCCACACACGACGATTCGTTGTGTACACCGTACCAGTCCAATAATCAGTATTAAAATCCCTAATTGTTGTAGACACCGCTTTTTGTAAGGCAAACGCTGGGAGGGCCGGAACTTCAGGAGGAAAATAATCGTCGCTTGTTCCCTCTCCGCGAAGTGCTGCGATAGGAAGAATTAAATCGCCAACATTACTTTTCTTTTTTAGTCCTCCGCATTTACCCAGAAAAAGAACGGCTTTGGGTTTTACCGCCATAAGCAAATCCATGATTGTCGCTGCATTAGCACTCCCCATGCCAAAATTGATTATCGTAATTCCTTCAAATGTCGCGGACGACATAACAACATCAGTAGTAACTTTAACTTGAAACTTTTGAGCGAAACTATCTACGTAATTCTGAAAATTACACAGAAGTATATAATTCCCAATTTTTTCGACAGGCTTACCCAAATACCGTGGAAGCCAATTTTCAACAATCTCTTTTTTAGTTTTCATTCTATGCGTTTTTTGGTCATGAGAAGCCACAGGATAACGGCCTCGTATCACCAAAAAACTACACAGAAAACAGTGGATCTTTCCCCGACACTATCATGCTCTATCGCAATGGTAAAGGGCCCTCTCGTAAATCGAGAGGGCCCTTAACTTCTTGTTTAAATCAAGCAAATCTTCTTACTGGAATTCGTATTGGAAAAAGAAAAAAATAAATCAGTCCTGACTGGAGTGCCACGGTGAACGGGTTAAAGTCTAGCATCAGATTTGTGATGTAGAAGGCGCAACCAAGAACATATATCACCGCAAATACTCTCCCTTGTGAATCAATCCATCTTTTTGAGATCCCAATGAATGAGGCGAGGATACATATACCTCCTGCAAACCCAATGTTGTGGAACGGAAAGTTCGTCGCTTTCGCGAAAACTTCCACGCCTGGCCACACGTTCCAGACAAACACAAAAATTACTGAAAAGACAACTACAATTTGTGCGACAATCCCCCATGAGATGCGACCTATCGCCCAGTCTTTTTTCCACGCACGATGATGGAACCAAGCAAAAATCCCCACGAGCGTGTACAGCGTGTCGAGCGTCACCCCGAACGGATTGAAATAGTAGGTGAACGACAACAAGTGCAAGAAGGCTCCAACCGTGTTTACGATAATAAACACAGGGTGGTGGGCACCCTCGGCACCGAACACTTTGCAGTTTAAAAGGATCACGGACATACCGATCCCATACAATCCTCCTGTTCCGAAGGCGTTAAAAAGTACTACAGGACAACCTGATCCTGTGGTTACTACATATTTTTCCCATAGTTCTGGCATAAACCAGTAAAAAATGAGGAAAACCGAGGTTGCGACAAAAAGGCTCGCAAGTCCTCCTTTCAGTTGGCGAAGCTGGAGTGTCGCCGAATCGAGTCTGTTCATACGCAAGTTTTTAAAGTGCCATCATTAGCACCTGTTTTCTTGATACTGACATAAAAGTATCTTGATATCAAGAATGCACCTTCTGCAAAAATCTTTTCGAAATTCGCTTCCCTAGCAGGAATCTCGCCCCACGGGCGCGGGTACTTTTCGGTCTTGATTTCGCAGGCTCATCAAGACAACGAAAAGTCTTTCGATTCCGGCCGAAAGCCACTCAAGCGGCTTTCTCTGGGCGGACGCAAAAAGGACGACCCTAACGGGTCGTCCTTTTTCCTTGTCCGCCCAGCAGGAATCGAACCTGCGACCCTCTCCTTAAAAGGGAGCTGCTCTACCAGCTGAGCTATGGGCGGAAGTTGTGCAGATACTTGCACAAGTACCTCGAAAGTACCATAAATTAAGCTTTTAATCAACTTTCTGGCGAAGCGCACGCGGGCAGTATATACTTAGCTTCTATGGATACAGGCAACAAAAAGACTCTCACTGTGCGTATTATCATCTTCGCTCTCATTATCATCGCGATTGTTGTTCTCATGCGTGTCGTCGTTCGGGCGACAAAGACCGCTGGAACATATGACAATTTCGCACAATGTCTCGTCCAAAATGGTACAAAATTCTATGGTGCCTTCTGGTGCCCTCACTGCCAACAGCAAGAACAGTGGCTTGATGCATCACGTCAAAAGCTTGCAAACGAAGGACTATATACTGAATGTTCTACTGCAGATACCCGCGGACAAACCCAAGTGTGTACCGACAAAGGCATCCAAAGCTACCCAACATGGATCTACAAGGATGGCACTCGTGATGTCGGAGAACAAAGTCTCGCCAAGCTCTCCCAAAAGACTGGCTGTACGCTCCCGGGAGCAGCGGCAGCAAACGCGACTGACACAAGTGGCGCAAGCCTCGGAGGTACGTCGTCTTCTTCAGCTGTAACAAAGTAATCGTATGACACCATTTGCTCTCGTTTGGGACCAAGTTATGTCCGTGTCCGTATTCGCAGGGATTTTCGCGAGTTTTGGGCTTATTGTTGCCCTCCTTACGCCAAAAACTCCTTATGGAAAGGCAGTGATCGACTTTGTGCACAAAAATATCCTTGGTGTTGCTTTCTTTATAAACTTCGCAGCCCTAGTTGGAAGCTTGGTGTACTCAAATGTCATTGGATATCCGCCATGCCTCCTCTGTTGGTATGCTCGTGTTGCTTTCTATCCTCAAGTAATCCTCTTTGCAATAGCGATTTTTAAGAACGATCGCAAGATTATTGATTACGCGATCGGTCTCACTGCCTTTGGTCTTCTCATCACAGGATTCCACTCTATGATTCAATGGGTTGGTGAATCACCAATCCCTTGCAGTGCGGATGGTATCTCCTGCGTCACACGACAAGTCTTCACTTATGGATTCATCACGATTCCATTCATGGGATTCATTGGATTTCTGGTTTTGTTCCTCTGTCTCTATCTCTCAAAACGCCAAGCAAAGTAAGGCTTGTTTCGGTTATCCCCAACAGTGCCTTCCGTATCCACATATTGAGAGTACAATAGTGAGCAAGGAGAGGTCGTGGAATCTTCAATCATTGAAGTCACCCACTTTGGGAATTTACACGAATGATTGACCCGCATCTCGAAGATGTTCACACACTATTATTTAGTGAACTAATCTTTACGGTACATTGTAGGCAGGGGGATATTCCCCACTAAAGGCTAAACAGCCTGGCATAAGGTTCTGAAGAAATTCGGAATTTGATGCCAGGCTGTTTTTTTGCGTCAGCTACTTTGCGAGTACTCGTAAAAGAAAAGATTCGAGGGCAGTTTCCATATCAACCCCGGAAACAAGCGTCTCATGGTACATCGTAGTCAGAATCTCAAGCATCGCCATCAGTTCTTCTCGGGCGAATTTCTCCGCACCTCGTTTGGCTTTTTGATATACAAACGGGTTCAATCCTGAGTCACCTGCAGTCTTCGCGTTCCCGGCTACAAGCATCGATTTCACTACCCAATAAATCTTGCCGTGTAGTTCACGTGGCTCCACACCAAGCGATATGGCTTTTCGATATAACGGCCACGCGAGCGAACGTTTGCGATCACTAAATGCGTCCGTCAACAAAAACGAATTAAATACTTCTTCTTTCTTCAGCTTGTCTTTTAAATCAAATTTCTCAACGATTCCCTTTTTGCTTTCAACTTTTCTCAAAAATCCAACGAGCAATGCGTTCTCCACAATGATAAATTGATGTGGGCTCTCAGCAAGAAGCGAAATAAGCGACTCAACAGAGTCGCGAAGTTCTGCCGTATCAGCGACGCCCAAAAGTACGGAAACGATTGTATCGCCAAAGAGTGACTGGCCTTGTGCTGTGTCTCGAACAGCGTCAACAGAAAAATTCACATCCGTGTATGTACGGATGTCTGCGCCATGACGTCGCATTGGCGCAAGTAATGTCTCGAGACGTTTCGCTCGAGCACTCGTATCTAAACCAACAAGGACAGTAAGCATTAAACGAAAATAGAATTAAAAACGCACCTGCTTTTTGTATTCACGATACGGTTCGCCGTATTTTTTTTCGAGGTGTGCTTCTTGTTTTTTGATGAAGAACAATTTGCCGAACAAAAAGGCAATTATTGTCGTGATAACCATAAAAACGGAACCGAATAGAAGCGCGAGTCCAAGTGTCATGAGAAAGAGCCCATATTGTGTTGGCGTGCGAGTATATGAATACGGCCCGTACTTAAAGTGATGGTGCGCGAGTTTCTCTTTGCTCTCAAATCGGACGTGACCACCCTTTTCAGATGAAGCTTGTGCCCATACGGACAAAATTGTGCCGAGGATAATCAAAAAGAAACCAACTGGCTCTGTCCATAGATATGCGAAATTGATTGGCCACATCATGTCGAGGCCGAATCCAATAACAACGGCGGCGAGGTATACAAAATAGGAGTGGGCAAGAAATTCATGAACGAGCCGCCCCGAAGCTTCTTCTATCTTTTTGAGTTGTTCATCCATACGCGAAGTGTACACTAGAGCGAGTGTCCCGACAACCCGCTGTACGGCTAAGCAATTTCTGCTTGATAGCAGGCCTCACAATAGACACGCTCTACCCTCTCTGGAGCATACGCAGTATCGAAGACGTTCGGACACTCACCCTCGTGTGTATGATTGGTTTTGTCGCACATACAGGTACGGGACCAGAGCTTGCGTGGGTTGCGCTTACTCATACGAGCTTGGTGGCGACATTCAAAATCTTTGCGTGGAAGTGGAAGACCAAGGCGTCGATAGAACTGTAGTTCACTCGAGGTGACTCGAAAATTTTTACCACAATCCTCGCACGCGAAAATACTTTTGAGTATTTCGTCACTGACTTCAGCAATAGTTTGTGGCATTCCCGTAAGTGGAACTGTCTCTTTGCCAAAAGTACCCGTCGAGATATCTTGCCAACGAAAACCCCTCGCAAGTGCCTCTTCCTTTGAAAGTGGAAAATGTTCCATTGCAACCGTTTCATTGTATCCGTGCGGAGACATGTCACCCGGGAAAAATGTTCCGTACGTACCATCTGCCACCATCGACGCAACTATCTTTTGTTTGAGTACGTCATATTCTTCCTTCGTATATGCTTTGTTCAAAATAGAATACTTGGCCTGGTTCAAACGAATACACCCGAAGCATGCTGTCGAATTGTAACAGCTGTCAGAGTACTCACATTCGTTCGAGTACATAACATAAATAGAGTGCTTTGACTTGCTCGTTTGAAGAATTCCCATCATGTCATAGCACAACTCTGGTTTGTAGTAGACGTTGTTGCAATCCTGACAATCAATCGGCTGTTCACTGTCTGCCATGTAGGAAGAATTCTTTGTATCAGAGGCATCGAAGAGACGCACACCTTCGTGGCAGTTGAACATGTAGTCCCCCGTCGCGTTATTACACTTGGTCGCAGTTGCATATTTTACGATTGATTGCGCTTTCAATTTCGAATACTCAGCTTTCGCTTGTTCGATTGATTCATAGCTACTCAAGATTTCAGCCTTCTTCTGTTCATATTCTTCCTTCGTGCATTTCTGGTTGAAGATCGAATAGTTCATGTGACGACCATTCGTACAGAAAATACAATTTTGAGAATCGCGCAGGTCGAAACAAAACAGTAAGTCCGTAGAACTCTGACACTGCTCTGAATACAAACATTTGAAACACTGCCGGCAATCCACACATTCATAAGAGAGTTCAGAGTCGTAAACGAATGCGCAGTCGCACACCTGTTTACTGCGCATTATGAGACGCGAATACATTGAGTCTTCGTTTTGTTCCGAGGCAAAAATGAGATAACAATCTTTGTTGTCAGCTGCATTGTTTGTGTAATCACAACGCACAGAATCAATCACAAGCAGTGCGATGCGTGGAACTTTGGATTGCAGTTTTCGGAATTGTTCAAGGAATGGCTGATTCTCGTCATAGTCCATTGCATGCTCTCGTGGATCCCATTTATCGCTCCACCAACACGTATGACAGTACACAGGAAAGGCCGTCCCTGCGGGATATAGTGAGATACTATCCTTTTGACACAGATCGCAAGGTCGCTTGTACAAAGTACGTTCATTGCGATATGCGAGTCGTCGCGCCATACGACAATCAGGACAGAGTTTCGGAAGCGGAGCATCCACCTGAGTATAAAACACCTCGTCCTCAGGGCGAATCGTGAACTCATTCGAGCAGGTTGTGCAGACTTTTTTCATACGAAATACGATACAAGTCGAGTATAGTGCAAATCTAAATTCCGATCAATATGAGCGCGACGATCGCAAGAAAAATACCAAAAGTGTTCACCCGAGATAAATGCTCTCCAAAAAGAAGAACTCCGATCGAGGAGCAAGCAGCAACGGTAAAGAGTGCGTAGAATGTAATCGCAATAGAAGACTCAATACCCTTTCGCATACTATACGCCCAAATAATACTTGAAATATTAACGAGAATAAGTCCGACAATCAAGAATGCCGATGAATGCCCTTTTGATTTAGCATAAAAAACAAACAGACTGTCACCGACAACAGCAATACCGCATGACGCTAACAGAATAATTTTTTCCATGTTATTTCAACTCTCCCCAATTGTCGCCCGCCGAAACATGCACTTCGAAAGGAACTGAGCGTCGGCCCTTAAGGAACTCTTTCGGTAACACATTTTTCATAGCATTCTCGACAAGCACGGAAACTTTTTCTACATCGCTCTCTTTGACTTCATACACGAGTTCGTCATGAACTTGAAGGACGAGGTGTGCGGACTCGATCAAATTTTCCTTGCGGAGTGCTTCGTCTGCTTCTCGGATTGCTATCTTGATACAGTCGGCGGCTGTGCCTTGGAGTGGAGCGTTCCCTGCTTGGCGCTCTGCACTTGCGCGGAGATATGGAAGCGGCGAACGGAGGTCTTTGAAATTACGTCTGCGTCCAAAAAGTGTTTCCGTATAATTGTGTTTCTTGGCAAACTCAACGACGCTGTCAGAATACTCACGAATCTTTGGGAAGCTTGCGAAATACGCATCGTGAAATTCCTGCGCCTCTTTACGCGAAGTGCCAAGATTTTGTTGGAGCGCAGTCACACCCATACCGTAGAGAATTCCGAAGTTGATGACTTTGGCCGTGCGACGCATCTCATGTGTCACCTCGTTTTCTGGTACGTGAAATACACGACTCGCGACAGCAGAGTGCACGTCCTTGCCTGCTTCAAACGTGTCGATCAAATAATCATCGCCTGACATGAGTGCAGCAACACGAAGCTCGATTTGGGAGTAATCAAACGCTACGAGTTTGTAGCCAGGCGCAGCAACAAATGCTTCACGGATTTGCTTGGCGAGACCATCGCTCGCCGGAATATTTTGAAGATTTGGATTTTGTGAATTGAATCGTCCCGTCGTCGTACCAGCCTGATTGAATGTCGCATGAATTCGTCCGCCCTCATCTACCTGTACCGGAAGCACATCAATATACGTGGAGAGTAATTTCGAGAGTTCGCGATAGCGCAAAATCTCGTCGATGATTGGATGCATCCCCTTCAATTTTTGGAGTTCGCTTTCTCGTGTTGAACGCGCGCCACCTTCAGTCTTTTTCAGTTTTGTTCCGGTGCCTTCGCCAACTTTCAATTCATCAAACAGGATTTCGCCGAGTTGTTTTGGAGAATTGATATTAAAATCACGCCCGGCAAATTCCTTGATGCGCTTCTCGATACCATCGAGTTCAGTGTGGCCAATCTCGGCGAGCTTTGCCATTTTTCTGACATCAAGCTTCACACCGTATTTCTCCATACTCTCGATGATTGGCATGATTGGAAGTTCGATATTTTCGTACACATAGGTAAGTCCTCTGTCTTTTATATCCGCAAGGATTTTGGCCTCGGCTTCGGCGAGATTTTTTGCCCCACAATAATACAAAACATCTTCAGGAGTTGGGTTCGTAAGATCAGAATTGAGAAGCCACAATGCGAGACTCAGTTTTTTAAATTGTGCGGGCTCGATTGTTTCCTTTTGCTCATTCTCGCCTGTCGAGCCATCAGCGCTCAACTCACTTTTTGGACTCACCCCAAAAAGTGTCTGTACGCGTGGTGTGAGCGCTCGAAACTCAAGCTCGCGAAAGAGAGTCTCGACTTTCGCGAGGTCGGCAGATTCTTGAAATGTTTTTTCGGGAACAATGAAATCAATTGGGGCATCACGACGAATCGTGGCAAGTGTCTTTGAGAAGAGCGCTTCCTCTTCTCCATTTTTCAAAAGTTCAACAATGCGTGGCTTCACTACCTTCGCGACTTCGGCTTCATCTTTTTGTAATTTTTTGTAAATTGATTCGATCGAACCGAATTGTGTAATCAAATCTGTTGCCGTTTTTTCACCAATCCCTGCGATACCGATAATGTTGTCAGACGGGTCACCGCGCAAACCTTTGTAGTCAGGGAGAAGTTTTGGACCAAAGCCGAAGCGCGCAAGGACTGCGTCTTCGTCGTACATGATCGTGTCGTTGAGCCCTTTCTTGAGAGTAAATACCTGTACTTTCGTACCATCAACGAGCTGAAGCGTATCCATGTCGCCGGAAGCGATCACTATCTCGATATTTTTGTCAGCATGCATTTTCTCAACGATCGTGCCGAGAATGTCATCAGCCTCGAATCCAGGTGCGTCGTACATTGGGATATTGAATGCTTCAAAAATTCTGCGTGAACTAATGATCTGCGCCACAAGCCCTTCGTCAGCTTTTTGACGGGTACCTTTGTATGCTTCGTACGCTTCATGACGAAAAGTCTTTTGGGGAAGGTCGTAACAAGCGACGATATAGTCGGGCTTGAGATCAGTGGCGATCTTCATGAGCATGGCACTGATGCCATACAAAGCGCCCGTTGGCTCGCCTTTCGAGTTTGAGAAGTCAGGCATCGCATGGTAGGCGCGATGGATAATGGCATGAGCATCGAGGAGGACAAGACGCTTTTTAGAGTTTTTCGGGGTAGTTTTTGCGGACATGTGGGAAGTATACTACTTGAATGAGGTAAAAAGAAAAAGTCTGCTACTTTTTCGCAAAATAGGCAGACTTAAGGATTTTTTTCCGTTCCGGCAATTTTATGCAGGACAACAGCAAACATAATCACTGACCATATTATGAGCAAAATCCCAACAGAGACGTGTTCAGTCATTGTTATAAATAGCATCTTGTCTATAGGCTATCACTCACAATTTTCATGTCAACAAGGATACTTCGGTGTGTCTCGTCGACATGAGAAAGAGACACCACATATGCTTCTTGTTTTATGAGCTCGGGAACTTTTTCGGGCCATTCGATAATAATGAGATTCTTGGGGTCGACAATTAATTCGGCCCAACCAAGGCGCTCAAGTTCACGTGATGATTCGAGGCGATATGCATCAATATGAATGAGTGTGGAAAATATTCCCTCACTTTTAGATTTTGGTATTTCATATCTTTTCATAATTACAAACGTCGGCGAGATGAGTTGCTCGGTGACGCCAAGTTCACAGGCAATTGATTGTGTGAGCGTGGTTTTGCCGGCACCAAGGTCGCCGGAGAGCGCGACGATAGTCGCGCTCTCCCCGCGAACACGCGAAAGCACAGCGAGCAATTCACGTGCCACATTCGTGATTTCATCTTTTGAAAACGTAGTATTCATTGTGCTTCGGAAATACTAACACGGCGCGCTTCCTGTCGGAAGCGCGCCGTGTATAGTTTGGCATTAATCGGATTTTGGACCCGAGTGTAAACAATCCTGAAACCTTAGTGAGGCAAATGATCGCCCTGGTATGAACCATTCTGCGGAGCCTGCTGTTGCATTGGCTGAGCTTGCGTCTGAGGAGCACCATAGTACTGATGTACTACTGGCTGAGTCGCAAGACGCTGTGCATTTGCGCGGTGGTAGTAGTATCGCGCGATGAGGATAAGAAGGAGGATAAGTCCGAGGAGCAAAATCCATCCAAGGAATGTTGTTGGGAAGAATCCAGCACCGAAGAATGCGAGACCGGCAAGTCCGACACCATTCATAACTGGAGTTCCAACGTTGTTCAAGACATACGCGATCGCACTATCCTGCGCTTTTGAAGGAGCAGTAAATGCGAGTGTTGCTGTCGTAACAAGATTGTTACCATTCGTTACGTTTGCGTCTGTGGCCGCCATGATTGTGATCGTTCCTTGTGCCTGTGGAGCAAGTGTTCCAATCGATGCTGCGACCGTATTGTTGGTCGTAAGCATTCCTTGTGAAGCTTGCTTGAAGGTAACACCTGTTGGAAGGATCACATTGAGCACAGCATTTGAAAGTGTTGAACTCGAAATGTTTTGGTAATTAACTGTGTATGTGATTGCATCACCAGGAGCAACTGTCTGGAATTGATCAGTGATCGAGAGTGATACGTATGATGAACCACCACCTGTTCCTGAAACATATTTCGTGATCACGACTGGATTATTATTCGTAAGATCCGGTGTCGTAAACGAAATGATTGAACCTGAGTACTGCATGCCTCCTGAGAGAGCAACGATGCGGTAGTAGTAAGTCGTGTTTGGGCTTGTGGTGATTGTGTCAAAGTAGTTTGTCGCAGTCACACTTGAGAGTGTCTGACTTGAGGTCTGACGTCCAAGTGCTTGTGACGTTCCGTATTCGAAGTACACAGTTCCAGTCGAGTATTGCTGAGAAGCAATAACAAGACCGTTCAAGCGTACAGAGTATGAAGCAACGTTTGTCGCAAGTGAGGTGATCGCAGCGAAAGCTGTTGATCCTCCCCCGTTGGTTACAAACGAGAGGGTTGAACCATAACTTGTTCCGTATGAATTCGTTCCAACAAGTTCAAAGTAGTACGTTGTGTTTGGAATGAGGTTCGTAAGGTATGCCGATACTGCACTTGAACTATTTGTAAGCACCTGGGTCGGAGTCTGACTATTCAAGTTGTACTGACTTGTTCCATAAAGGAAGTAGTAGGTACCGCTATTGTTACATGAGTAGTAGTACGTACAACCCGAACTATTGTTTGAAATATATCCATTCAATGTTGCGCTTGAGTTTGTTGTTGAAGTTGCCGTATTTGTAGTTACGCTCGGTGCGATGTTTGTTCCACTGTTCGATGAAGAGTAGATTGTCACACTTTGGTTGACGGTATTTGTGCCGCCAGCAACAAGTGTGTACGTTGCTGAGCTATTACTGCCGTACAAAGGAGCAGTTGTCGCTGAGCTATTGAAAGCAGAAGAGATAGTTCCGTTCGGTCCAGAAATTGTGACATATGAACAATTTGAGCTTGTCCAGGTAAGTGTTGTTGTTCCACCCTGAACTACTTGTGTCTGGTATGCCTGCAAATATGCAGTACATACATTGTTCACGTAAGTTGTTGTGACGGTGAAAACCTGAGAGTCTGAAGTAGTTCCATTTGTTGCCGTCATCGTGTAAGTCACTGGTCCGTAAATTGCACCCGTGATTGTTGTACCCGATGAAACACGCGCGATTGCGCTTGAAGAATCAGAAACGTTTGCTCCTGTTACTGTCATACTTGTACAATTCTGTGTATTCCAACTCAATACCGATGTTGATCCGCTTACAACAGGAGTAATTCCTGTGAAGTTAGAGATGCGACAGATCGCGTTGTTTCCAACAGTTATAAATGTACTTTGCTGAACAGGGGTTCCGTCTGCACGGTATCCTTGAACAACGAAAGTTGAAGATGTATTGAGAGCGCCAGTACTAATGTTTCCGGTTGCTCCCCATCCGATCGTACCTTGAGGACCGCTGACGGTGACTCCGTTACAACCAGAACTTGTCCAGTTCAAATTTGTTGATCCGCCATAGGGCACAGTTGTAAGACCTGGAGTCATACCTACTGTACATGTTGGGTTGTTGATTACAGTAACTGTCTGTGACGATGGTACAGCGGATGTGAATCCGTTACTTCCACTGATCGAGAATGTTGTTGTTTGATTCAACGCGCCACTTGATTGATTTCCGTTTAATGCGTTTGAGTTAAAACCATTTGATCCAGTAACAGAAACACTTGTACAGCCAGTACTTGATGTCCAGTTGAGCTGAGTCGAACTACCACTCTGAACACTCATAGGGTTCGCAGTGAGATTTACGGTACATGAAGCAGTGAGCGCCTGACTAACCGTGAAGTTCACAAAGATCATTCCTTCGTGACAAAAAGCGTTTCGAACTGTTCCAGTGACTGGACAATCCATATACCCAGGAATAGTTCCAAGACTCAAACCATTTCCAAAAAGTTCAGCACCAGTCTGACCATTTGGGAGAGCACTCGCTGAGAGCCCCGATGAACCACCTTGGTTTGGGTACCAGACAACTGAGTTGTATGTAAGGTTTGATGGAATAGTAAAGTTAATTGCAGCACTTCCTGAAGCTTGAGCTGCATTTGTCGCTGAGATCGAACCAGAGAATGTCTGGCTTGAAGTCTGCGTTGCAGTCTGTGGAGAAAGACGGATGACGACATTGTTTGCCGCATCAGTCCCCGTATTGTGGTAATCGATTACCACGTTTACCGTGCTACTCGATATTCCACTAGCATAGGTAGGATAACAATTGTTTGGAAGACGACCCACAGTCGGGGTTGCCACCATGACGACAGGACAATCGGAGCCTGCTCCGAGAATCGAGTTGTCGTTAAACGACGCAGCCTGCGCACCCGGCGCAAGCATCATAAAAGCTCCCACAGCAAGTGTAGCGAGCGTATACGAATATATTTTTTTCATACTCATTTTTTTCATACTAATAATTGTTTGTACTTATAATCTTCTGGTGTGTCTTCTGACCGAACGCACCATCTAAATCTTCAACGTTTCCGTTCAAAACTTAGATTATGCGGCAAAGAAATGTTCCTTGCCACGTAACTACTTTTTACTTGTGAGTTTTTTACTAATGGCCTCCACCATTGGAGAAAATATTTCCTCCGTCATTGTAAGTCCCGATTTGAGGCCTACCTTGACCAGTACCACCTCCGTTTGTAGTTTGGTGGTAATACTGTTGTTGAGGTTGTTGCTGAGCAACATACTGCCGCGTGTGACCTTCGTTATCCCAAATCACATTCGGTGCTGCTCGAGGAGCAATACCAACCCGGAAGACTGTCCCCGTAACAATGTTTACGAGGCAACAAACCCCGTTAATGATCGTATTCCACGTATTTGCCCTTCGAACAGATCTAAACGTTTTATACTGTTCATCAGTTAGCCGAGTATCCTGCTGAGCTGGATGGTTCTGTATTGAAATGAGGGCGTTTTGGAACACCCAATTCATAGAATCCAGCCTGTCAACTCTGTCCTCTAAACGATAGATCCGACGAGTATTATCCGCTATAATACTCTCATCGAGGGCCAATCTGGCCTTCAATGCAGTGTTTTCAGCAATAACTACGTCTTGCTTTGCTTCTACCAAAACTAAACGGTTGTTCACATCTTCAATGTCGTCCGAGTTTTGCGTGACGATTTTCTTTAATGAATTGAACTTTTTGGTAGAAACTCCTGTTCCACCACCCTTGTGAGGATAATGACAACAACCGTTATAAACGTTGTTGTTGTTACCAGTCACTGTAGTTGTCTGCGCACTAGCAGACAACGTGGCCACTAAAATCATTGTGGCGATAAATAAACAGAGCTTTCTCATTTCTAGCTATTTTGTTGTTGTTTATGAATGAATTTTTTAGTCTTTGAATTTGAACATATTATATATCATTTGTTTAAAAAAGTCAAGGGCCTGTATCGCCTGAAGTTCCTTTGTGCGGTATACTATTTATAGACCATATGCCCCAAGACTTTGATGACAAAATAGACCGTAGTATTGCGGAATTTCGTGCAGAGGAAGAAGAGGCGCTTGCGAGCGTCCTTGCCTCGTCAAAGTACGATATTCCCTACGTTGATCTCTCGACTACCGCCGTCCAAAACGAGGCACTCCGCCTTATTTCCGAAGAAGATGCTCGCAGAATCAAAGTCGCCCCTTTCAAAATTTCTGGAAAGGAAGTCTTTGTGGCAATTCTCGATCCATCGAGCGATGACGTCGTAACTTGCTTCGAAGAACTCGAACACAAAGGCTGGACTCCCCGTCCATACATGGCAAGTCACGCAAGTCTTGAACATGCGTGGGCTCGCTACAAAGAAATTTCTTTTGCTCAAGAATCTCGTCGTGGAGGACTTGATGTTTCAAGCGCAACACTTGAAGATCTCGCCAAAGAAATCAAAACACTCGGCGACGTGAAGCGTATCGTTGATACAATTACGACCGGACACGAAACACATGCGACCTCTCGTCTCCTTGAGGTTATTCTCGCTGGAGCTATTTCTCTCCAGTGTTCTGACGTGCACATCGAACCAGAAGAAAAACAAGCTCGTGTCCGTTTTCGTCTCGACGGAGTACTGCAAGATATTCTTTTTCTTGACCCAAAACTCTACCACCTCCTCAACTCACGCATCAAACTTATCGCAGGATTAAAACTCACAATCGTTACAAAGGCGCAGGACGGACGTTTTAGTATCTTTGAAAATGGCATGGAAATTTCCATGCGTACTTCTACTATTCCCGGTTCCTATGGAGAATCAATCGTTATGCGTATTCTCGATCCAAAATCGATCCAGGTAGACCTCGCAAACATGGGTATCGAGCCTCGACTCTTCACGATCATCGACGCAGAAATCAAAAAACCAAATGGACTCATTCTCATCACTGGTCCAACAGGAAGCGGAAAAACCACGACGCTGTATGCGTTTTTGCGCAAAATCTACAGTCCTGAAATCAAGATGATTACGATTGAAGATCCAGTGGAATACCACCTCGAGGGCATCACGCAAACACAAGTAGAGCCAGGGTACACGTTCCTCGATGGCTTGCGTGCGGCACTTCGTCAGGACCCTGACGTCATCATGGTGGGAGAAATTCGTGATGGAGAAACAGCAAAAATCGCAGTTGAATCTGCGCTTACAGGACATATTGTGTTCTCAACACTGCACACCAACAATGCGGCTGGAGTCATCCCCCGTTTGATTGACCTTGATGTAAATCCAAAAATTTTAGTCTCCGCTCTGTCGCTCTCTATCGCACAACGTCTTGTGCGCAAACTCTGCTCCGTATGTAAAGTTGAGCGTCCTGTAAAACCAGAAGAGGAAACACTCCTCCGCAAACTCCTGAAGCAAGCGTCCGATCAAAACAAAAATATTGGTTCGTATAATCTCACCGCCGACATGCCAATCAAACTTTTTACTGCGCCCGGTTGTGACAAATGTAATCACACAGGATTCAAAGGACGCATGGGTATTTTTGAAGCAATCAAAACAGATGAGGCGATTGAAAAGATAATTCCAACCAATCCAAGTGAACGCGAAATCAAACGCGTCGCCGCAACTCAAGGAATTTTCAATATGCAAGAAGATGGCATGGTCAAAATTCTTTCCGGTATCACTTCCATCGAAGAAGTCCAATCAGTCGTTGATCTCACTGAAGAATAGTTTTGTTATTGAATCACGCACAAAATTAAAAACTCTCTTTTGAAAAAGGCCTTTCGCAGGCGCTTGGCGCCGAGAAGCTCGCGCGCGAGCACGCGCGACGAGTTGCCTTTTCAAAAGAGAGTTTTTAATTTTGTGCGTGGGGCAAGAAAAAAAGCATAAATCTCTAAATAATCCTTCAAACAGCTAGGTGTTAAAAGTAAGGAGACCGCGGAGGATGGCTGCAGCACTTCCGGAAACGAGCCCGGGAGCCAAAACGTCCTTTACGAGATCCTATACGGCCCAAGAGCCTGATCACTTAGAGATTTATGCCTTCTTTAAAACGACAACCCATCTATCGTACTCCCTATTGCGCACCGCGCAAAGGGAACAAATGGTATACTGTGTGTATACCCTGTGCAAAAGGTGGGTATTGATTCAATTAAATGTAGTCTAGCATATCATGTTTTAAATGTCAACCCCCTATCCACACCCCATGAACGACCCTGAACAGAAAAAGGAATACGACTCATATCTCGATCACACACTCCGACCGAGCACCTTCGCCGACTACATCGGACAAGAATCAATCAAAGAAAATCTCAAGATATTGTTGCAAGCAGCGAGCGAACGTAACCATCCAGCAGAGCATATTCTTTTTTACGGACCACCCGGGCTCGGCAAAACAACACTCGCCCATTTGATCGCAAAAGAAACCGGACGTTCCCTCAAAGCAACGTCCGGTCCTGCAATTGAAAAAGTTGGAGACCTTGCGTCGATCCTCACAAATCTTCAACCTGGAGATATTCTGTTCGTTGATGAAATTCATCGCCTCAACAAAACGATTGAAGAGGTCCTCTACCCTGCAATGGAAAGTGGCGTGCTTGATATCATCATTGGAAAAGGTCCAAGTGCTCGTACTATTCAACTTGATCTTCCCGCATTCACGCTCATCGCAGCTACAACGCGCATCGCCCTTCTCTCAGCACCGCTTCGCTCACGTTTCTCAGGAGGAACGTTCCGTCTCGAGTTCTATACAGAGGAGGAAATCGCAAAAATTATCCGTCGCAGTGCAAGTGTACTTGGTGTCACGATTGAGGATGAAGCCGTGATCGAGATTGCAAAACGTGCGCGCTTCACTCCCCGCACAGCAAACTATTTCCTCAAACGCTGTCGTGACTACGCACAAGTACACAAAAAAGACCTCGACAAAAAAACTGTCTTTCTCGCACTCTCTCTCCTCGGTATCGACGAACAAGGACTTTCGGAAAGCGATCGCCAAGTACTTACAATAATCATTGAGAAATTTAATGGTGGGCCGGTTGGACTAAATACGATTGCTGCAGCAACAAGCGAGGAGGAAGCAACGATTGAAGAAGTCATCGAGCCATATCTCATTCAACGAGGATTACTCGACCGCACAACGCGCGGACGCATTGCCACAAAGAAAGCATACGAGCATCTTGGGTTTGAATATCCGGAACAATAGGCAAGAAAAAAACCGGGGCTTTATGGGCACCCGGTCTTAGAAAACTTTACAAACACCGAGTCCAGACTTCTAATGCTTGAAGTCCGGAAATAACATACCTTGCGGTACGGGGTGAATAGTAGTGAACATTTTGCACTACTATATAAAAAACAACGGTTATCAATTTGATTTTGGTTTTGGCGCTCATCATAGCGCATCTTTCCTTCAGAATCAAAAAGCGGTATGCTGATTTTGTATGTCAGGACACAATAAATGGTCACAAATTATGCGCCAAAAGGGCGCCAGCGATTCAAAACGAGCTCAGCAATTCGGCAAGCTTTCGCGTATGATTTCTGCACAAGTAAAAGTAGCAAAAGGCGATCGCAACGCAGTTCTTGTTCGCCAGGCAATTGAAAAGGCTCGTTCAGCAGATATGCCTCTGGACACCATCGAACGAGCCATCTCCAAGGCTACGGAGCAGAAAGACCTCGAAACTATCGCCTACGAGGCATATGGGCCTGGTGGAGCGGGTCTTATCATCGAGGCACTCACCGAAAACCGCAACAAGGCGGCGCAAGAGATCCGTCACATTCTTTCGAAAAACGGTTTCGCTCTTGCCGGGATTGGAAGCGTCATGTGGGCCTTTCAAAAAATTGAGAACGAACTCACTCCAACAATGACCGTTCCTCTTTCAGAAGCAGACACAAGCATCCTCATGAAACTTGTCGAAGAACTTGAAGCAAACGAAGAAGTCCAAGAAGTAATTACCAACGCTGAATAATATATGCGTATTCTTGGTATAGACCCTGGAATCGAACGCGTCGGGATAGCCGTCGTTGAACGAACAAACGGAAAAGAAACACACCTCTATTCCGCGTGTTTTAAGACGTCCTCAAAACTCCCTCACGCAGAGCGTCTTGCACTGATTGGTGAAGAGTTGGAACGCGTCGTCACTGAATGGTCCCCACAAGGGATGGCAATTGAAAAATTGTATTTTGAAACAAACACAAAAACAGCCATGAGCGTCGCAGAGGCACGAGGAGTGATGTTGTACTCGGGAGCGCGAGCAAAGCTCGCGCTCTATGAATACACTCCGCTCCAAATCAAGGTTGCAGTCACCGGCTACGGCAAAAGCGACAAACATGCGATTATGGACATGGTGCCTCGCCTCATCAAGCTCCCCGACCGCGCCATGATCGACGACGAAGTAGATGCAATCGCAATTGCGCTCACGTGTTTCGCTTATGAAAAAATATAGTTTTCCCCAACTCGCGACGTAAAGAGGTTGCGAAGAAAAACTGCTTTTGATACAAATGGATGCGTACAAGGTCGTTCGTAATAATAGTATTCATATAGTATATGCAATTTGAAGAAGATGAAGTTCGCCAGTCAGATGAAGATCCAGAATTCACGGGCACACCGACAGACGACAGTGTAGACGATGAATTCATTGACGACGATGATATTCCAGCTGATGAGGAAGGAGAACTCCTCGACGATGAGGAGGATGAAGAGGACGAGGTTGCAGCAGACCTCTAGTCTACTCACTCAAAGAAACAGCCCGCGCATACGCGCGGGCTGTTTCTTTTTTGTCCTCTTATTCAAATCGAAAGAATCTCATCTTTCCAACGCGATATGTCCCTTTGTGTGGAACGGCCCCAACATCAGTCACTTTCAGTTCTTGCTCAAGGTTTGTCACGGCACCAGCTTCAACCAATCGACGAGCCTCTGTCTTTGAGCTTGCAACCTCAGCATGCATCATCAAATCAATGATCGTCGCAAAGTCACCAGAAACAACGGGAACATCCTCGGGAATTTTCTTCTCAGAAAATGTTTCCACCCACGAATTCTCCGCGGTTTTCACAATCGGCTCTCCGTGATAAATCGCAACAATTTCGCGCGCAAGTCTCATTTTGATATCACGTGGGTTCACCTGGCTATCAGTAAGTGTTTTGGCGATCTCCGTTACTTCAGCAAGCGGTGTGTATGTTGTAAGTTCAAAGTAACGTGGGATAAGCGCATCGGGGAGAGACATGATTTTGCCATACATATCATTCGGCTCATCAGCAATACTGACATAATTGTCGAGTGACTTACTCATCTTTTCTTTCCCATCAAGCCCTTCGAGAATATCCATACTTATTACAGCTTGCTCCGTCTGCTTGTTCATCCTCATCACGTCGCGCCCCATAAGCATATTGAATGTCTGGTCTGTTCCGCCGATCTCAAGGTCACATGATCCATAGATATTCGCGAGAAGCGAGGAATCAATTCCCTGCAGTACTGGGTAGAGCATTTCGTGCATATGGAGCTCTGCTCCACTTTTGATACGATCTTGAAACATATCGCGTTCGATTAGGCGGGCATGGGTGATGTGACGGAGTGTACCCAAAATACGCATGAAGGAGACAGAATGAATTTGCTTATTGTGCAAAGTAGTTTTCTGCATGCGAGTACTATCAAACAATACCGCCTTCCCCACAAACGAACGTGGGTCGAGAGCATACTCAGTTTTTTTCCCCTCAATCTCGATATTCATAGCAACCTTTGTTGTTTCACTTGGTTCAATATCTGTGACGTCCAAAAACCAATCTGAGTTACAAATCCACGAAAATACTTTTGGATCTGTTGAAAGAATCTTCCCGACCTGATCAAGGTAGGTCTGCATGTTCGCACGAATCTCTGCTTGGCTTATCTCTGGGCGAGTTTTTGATTTTCCGGTTGGATCACCAATGAGGGATGTATAGTCACCAATCAAAAAAATAACCTTACACCCAATATCTTGGAATGCTCGAAGTTTGCGTAGGATAACAGCATGGCCAAGATGGATATCAGGTCGAGTTGGATCAATACCAAGTTTTATTACAATATCACCCGCGTATTCTCCGCGAGCCTTCTTTGCAACTTTCTCACGAAACGTATTTTCTGGGTCGATCAATGTTGCAACCCCGCGAGAAAAAAGTTCATCAAGATTCACTGTATTCATACGATGCACTTTACCACAAAAGGTTTTTTTTGTCCTCGGGCGCGTGATATGATTGTTTTCATGAACAACCAAACAAAAACTCACCATATTCTTCGTAATATCGGATTCGCTTTTCTCGGAACTTGCGCCCTCCTTGGTGGAGTCCTTCTTGTTTGGATCAGTCTTATCAAACTCCCAGACTTCAGCTCGTTTGATAGTCGAAAAGTCACGAATTCAACCAAGATTTACGACCGTACTGGAACAATCGTGCTGTATGACCTAGGTCAAGATGCCCATCGTACCTCAATCCCCTACACCGACATGGGGACGGCAATAAAAAATGCGACAGTCGCAATTGAAGATTCAAATTTCTATCAAAATTTTGGTATTGAACCAAAAGCAATGATCCGTGCGTTAATCGCCGACATCACCCATGTCGGCGCAGTGCAAGGTGGATCAACAATAACACAACAAGTGATCAAAAAAAGTTTACTCTCCGACGACAAAACAATTGTTCGAAAATTAAAAGAAGTTGTTCTCGCGCTTAAACTTGAACACGAGTACACAAAAGACCAAATACTCGGAGCCTATCTCAACGAAATTCCCTATGGTGGAAACGTCTATGGAATCCAAGAGGCGGCCCAGTCATTTTTTGGTAAAAACCCAAGCGACTTAACACTCGCGGAAGCTGCCTACCTCGCAGCAATTCCAAATGCGCCGACCCACTACTCTCCATATGGTTCGCACCGTGATGATCTCGTCACGCGAAAAAATTTTGTTCTCTCTCGCGAACGAGACCTTAGTCTTATTACTGATACTCAATTTACTCAAGCAAAAAACGAGGAAGTTGTATTCAAACCACAACAATCAAATGGGATTAAAGCTCCTCACTTTGTTTTCTTTATCAAAGATTATCTTGAGCAAAAATACGGGGCTGACGTTGTCGAGTCAGGTGGACTCAAAGTAATTAGTACACTTGATTACGACCTACAACAGTCCGCAGAAAAAGCGGTTACTGAATATACGACCGGTGACAAAAAACAGATTGATAAAGAAAATGCAGGACTTATCGCGATTGATCCAAAAACAGGACAACTCCTTGCGATGGTTGGTTCTCGTAATTATTTCGATACAGAAATCGACGGTAATTTTAATGTAACCACTGCGCAACGCCAGCCAGGATCATCCTTTAAACCATTCATGTATGCAACCGCGTTTGAAGATGGGTATACACCAGAAACATCACTCTTTGATGTACCGACTGAATTTAATGCGAAATGCGACCCCTACGGAAAACCATACCCAGGCACCACCACTGATCAGTGTTATATGCCTCAAAACTATGACCAAAAATATCATGGCCCAATGACAATCCGTGAAGCTCTCGCTCGGTCAATGAACGTACCTGCGGTGAAGATGTTGTATATGGTTGGGGTTCAGAATGCCATCAAAACAGCTCAAGATATGGGTATCACTACTCTCTCTGATTCATCACGATACGGTCTCGCGCTTGTGCTTGGAGGTGGCGAGGTGAAGCTCTTGGAAATGGTAAGTGCATATAGTGATTTTGCAGCAGAAGGAGTGCGTCATCCATATTCAAGTGTATTATCTGTACAAGATAAAAATGGGAACACATTGGAGTCATGGCAAGATAATCCAGTAACAGTCCTTCCAAAAGATGTGTCACTTACAATGAGTGATATTCTCTCTGATAATACTGCGCGTACTCCAACATTTGGAGCAAATTCTTCTCTTTATTTCCCTGATCACCAAGTCGCAGTAAAAACAGGAACAACAAACGACTACAAAGATTCCTGGGCTATTGGATATACACCATCACTCACTGCTGGAGTTTGGGTTGGCAAAAATGATAATACCTCAATGCCAGTCGCGGTAACTGCCTCTCCTGTCTGGCATGCTTTCATGGAAGATGCACTTAAAAAATATCCAAATGAAACATTTGATAAACCAGCAATAAATCCTAATTACACTTCTCTCCCACCAGTACTTCGTGGGTATTGGCAAGGAGGGAAGAGTTTTATTGTTGATACTGTTTCAGGAAAACTCGCGACAGACAAAACACCACTCTCAACTCAGAAAGAATATGTAATCACTGATGTGCATGATATTTTACATTGGGTAAACAAAACAGATCCAACAAATGGCACACCAACAAATCCAGAAAACGATGCTTTGTATAATAATTTTGAAACAGCTGTTCAAAATTGGTGGGCTCAAAATTACTCAAAATATCCAAGTATTACAGAATCACAAAAACCAGCAGGGTTTGACGATATTCACACATCAACAAACACACCACACATCACAATAGGGAGCCCAAGAAACACACAATCGTTTAAACAAGATGATCAAATTCCTGTGATTGTGAGTGAAACAGGACAATTCCCCCTTCAAAAAATTGAGGTATTTTTAAACAATTCTTTTGTTGGATCAACACAGAACGGTACCCCACTACTCACATTCACCCCAAGCCAAGTAACTGGTGTTGTTGTTGGTGAAAACAAATTAAGTGTCACGGGGACAGACACTGCTGGTAATACTGTTACAACGAGTCTCTTAATCACTATTACCGATTAAGAGACTCGTGTGATGTGTTTTGTAATTGGGTTTTCTTTTAGGGAACTTAGTATTTTTTGTTGTTTTAAAAAAACTTCATTTTTTTGAAGTGCACTCATTTTTATTTGTACACTTGTACCTTTGATAGAAATTTTTGATATATCAATTACTGTAATTGAGTGTATTTTAAGTACAGTAAGTATTGTTTTTTTTGCCTCGTCGCTTGATTGGGCGAGTTTTGTGAATTTTTCAAGAAAATCACCAATCCTTTTCATAGAGAATTATCGATTCATTGGCATTAACAAATAAGTGAATGACGAATCTGAAACACCTCGTATAACAAGAGCCTTATTCCCTCCATTTAAACCAATCATAATACTATCCTGAGGAATCATTGATAAACACTCAATGAGGTATCTTTGGTTGATTGAGATAGAAACATCATCACCTGTGAGAGCCGCGCTAATCAAACCTGAATACTCTCCAACATCACTATTTTTAGCAACACACTCGAATTTCTTTTTTGCTGGGGAAATTGAGAATATGATCTGGTTAAATTTATCAGAAAATATATTCGCTGCTTTTAGTGTATTTAAAAGATCTTGTTTTAAAACAATAACCTCAGTCAAGAAATCTTTTGGAATAATTTGTTTATAATCAGGAAAACTCCCTGAAACAATACGTGATGTTATGTAAACTCCAGTGGTTGTAATAGCTACTTGGTTTTCATTAATCGTAAGTGTTATTTCATCATTTAATGGCTCAAGAATTCGGGCCATCTCGATAATATTTTTATAAGGAATAATGATTGCAGGAAATTCAACCTGTTTTTTTATTATTTCTTTTTTCTCAGCAAGACGGAATGAATCTGTTGCCACAAAATAGAGTGTGTTTTTATCAACAGTTAAATACACGCTCGCAATCTCTGGTTTAATATCAGAACTCGCAGCTGCAAAATAAGTACTTTTAATACCTCTTATAAATTCGTCTTTAGGTATAACAACCTCAACACCTGAAATTGTAGGGAGGGTAGGGAAATCCTCGTATGGGTGGGTTTTGATTGTTGTTTTATTATTTCCAGCCGTAACATGGAGGGTTGTTTCATTTTGAGAGAGGCGAACTTTTTCGTTTTTAGGAAGTGTGTTTAAAAAACTTGAGAGTGTCTTCCCATCGAGTGCAACAACTCCGTCTGCTTCGGCTTTAACAGAAAGTTCAAATTCAACTCCTAGACTCAGGTTTGTAGCTCGAATCTTTACTGTTTTATTTGAGACAAGGATTAAAACAGTACTGAGTATTGGGAGTGATGCATTTCGTGCTGTTACACGATCCGCATTTTCAATTGCGTTTACGAGTTTCTCAACAGTGGTTTCGAATATCATATATATAATAAATACTATTACTACTAACAGTGTGGATATGTGTATAAGTTATTTAAAACCTTATTCATCAACCCATAAACCCCTTCCCTTCTGTGAATTTCTTCTGTGAATAAAACCACTTACCAACACCCCCTTAATTTTCTCTCTTTTTTATCGGCACTTATTCAGTTTCTTTCCACACTATCCCAGTTGTTTTCCACACCTATTTAAACAATGCGCGTATTTGTTCTACTTCTTGGGCTATCAACATATCATTCTTCATATCATTCTTAATCTTTAAACAAGAGTGAATAACTGTCGTATGGTCTTTTCCACCTAATTTCTGGCCAATCAATGGGTATGAGACATTGAAATCCTCGCGCAGAATATACATAACAATCTGGCGAACCTTCACAATCTCCTTTCGGCGGGTTTTTTCATAGATCGAACCTTCTTCAATACTATAAAAGTCAGCTATTGTTTTAACAACCTCTTTTACAGAAGCAGTTTTCTTTTGTTTTATACTGTTCTTAAGAAGATTTTTAGTTTCAAGAAGTGTTGGGAAACGTCCTTTTAGTTGTGTTTGGAGAACAATAGCATTCAAACTACCTTCAAGCTCTCGGACATTACCAACTATAACGCTCGCTATATACTCTACAAGCTCGTCAGGGAGGTTTATTCCTGAATCATGCATCTTTGCCTTAAGAATAGCTAAACGCGACTCATATTCAGGCTCAGTGATATCCACAATCATTCCTTGAGCAAAGCGTGAACGCATACGGTCTTCAAGTCCTGGGATAAAATTAGGGTGTTTATCAGAAGAGAATACGATTTGTTTCCCGTTTTCATAGAAACTATTAAACAAATGGAAGAGTTCCTCTTGAGTTTTCTCTGCTTTTCCTACAAGTTGCACATCATCAATGATAATCGCGTCATATTTGCGATATTTTTCCTTAAAAAGGTTTCCCGCTCCCCTATTTGCTGAGACGGAGTTGATGTAATCAATTGTGAATTTCTCTTGAGTAATGTAATACACCTTTTTGTCAGGATGTTTTTCTTTTATTGCGTTTCCAACAGATTGGATAAGATGAGTTTTTCCAAGACCCGATGAACCATAAATAAAAAGCGGATTATATTGTTTCCCTGGCCGTGCTACTGCTGCTTGAGTAGCGGCGTACGCGAGTTCATTAAAAGGACCAACGATAAAGGAGTCGAATGTGTAACGAGGATTAAGGTTGTCGTCTTTGTTTATATAGAGATCTTTGAGTGGGAGCTCTGGGTTCATTGCGAAATCAGGCTTTAGGTGAGTCATCACCTCTATTTTTTGATTCTTCGCATCGGTTTTTATAACCATGTATTCCACACTACGAGTGTGCTCCCATGCGTTTCGAAGAACACGCATAATAAGTTTATGGAATTTATTTGAAAGCCAGTCTTTAACGAATTCGTTTGGGACTCCAACAAATACAGTTCCTGAATCCTCTTTAACAATAGAGGTATTTTTAAACCAGGTACTGAAGTTTGCCTTCGATACTTCTACTTCGATCTCGACGAGGCAATGATTCCATAACTCTTTTGTATCCATAATTCAGATTATATATGTACTCGGGTCTGTGGATAATAAATAAAACTGCATATCTCTGTTGAAAACCTGTGGAGAACTATCATACCATGGATCGTGCTTGCCCCACGCGGGTATTCAGAGATTCTTGTTGCAAAATCAATCTTTTATGTTATATTGGCTCAGTATGTCATTCACCTACCAGCCAAAAAAGCGCAAGCGCGCAAAGACCCACGGTTTCCTCGTCCGCTCAAAGAGCACATCTGGACGCAAGATTCTCGCCAAGAGACGTCAAAAAGGTCGCGCTAAGCTCGCTGTCTAAAGTAAACTTATGCTTCCGAAGCGTTCTCGCCTATCGAAGCAAACTATAGAAAAGCAGTTACTAAGAGCCCGAAGGATAAAAACTTCGCGGTTTCTTGTTATGTATACCAATATGGCTGGGGTAACAGCTCCTCAGGTATCGTTTTCTGTTTCAAAAAAGGTTGCAAACACAGCGGTTCTAAGAAATCGGCTTCGCCGGCGGGGTTATGCAGCAATTAAGGCACTTATCCCCGACTTATCCCCAAGTGCCCTTATTTTGGTCTCATATCTTACACCTGATACCAAGACGCCGGTTAAGGATTTAACCTTAGAAATAAAGGGTATTTTTGAAAAGGCTGGTCTTTTGAGGTAAAGAATGAAACAAACTATTATTTTCCTTATCGGGGTATATCAAAAGGTTTTTTCGCCTGATACTGGCTTTATCCCTACCCTCTTTGGGCGGAATAAGCCAACTTGTATCTATTATCCGACATGTTCAGTGTACGCAAAAGAGGCAATTGAAGAATATGGGGTGCTCAAGGGTGGCCGGATGGCGGTTGCTCGTATTGGGAGGTGTAATCCGTTTCATTCACCAGGGGTTGACCTAGTACCTAAAAAGCCGTAACGCTTTCATTTCATGTGTGGCTAGGATAGAATAGCACCATGCATACACTTTGGACTGCGATCTTCTATCGCCCTCTCTATAACGTTCTCTTGTTCTTTATTTCTATTATTCCCCACGGCGATGTTGGTGTCGCTGTTATCGTGCTTACTCTGCTCGTAAAGTTCATCCTCTTCCCACTTACTCAGAAGTCTATTTATTCACAGCTTGAAATGAAGGCCCTTGAGCCTGAGATTGCCAAGATCAAGGAAACTGTCACAGATAAGGCAGAACAGAGCAAGCGAACATATGCACTCTATAAGGAGAAAAAGGTAAACCCTTTCTCGAGTTGCCTTCTTGTGCTTATTCAGCTTCCCGTTATCATCGCTCTCTATTGGGTGTTTTTGAAAGGTCTTGGAACTGGAACGGTTCCTGCATATTCATTCCTCCACGCTCCAGCCGTGTTTAATATGAAGTTCCTTGGATTCTTTGATATCGCGAAGAGTAGTATCGTTCTTGCTGTGGTTGCTGGAATTACTCAGTATATTCAAGGGTATTTGGCGAAAGGCCGTCAAGGGAAGCCATCTGGTAGTGGTATGAGCAATCAGTTTGCTGAGACAATGCAGACTCAGATGCTCTACGTGCTTCCAGTAATGATTGTCATTATCGCCTACCGTGTGTCAGCAGCGGTTGCGCTTTATTGGATTACGAGTAATATCTTTACTATAGGTCAGGAGCTTTATACGAGAAGCAAGATGAAAAAGGCAGGATTAATTGCCTAATCTTCTCTGAAAAGCCCGCTACCGCGGGCTTTTCTTTTCTCAAAAATCATATGCATAACGAAAAGGTACATACACATATCAAAGGACTACTCGAGAAGCTCGGGTATGGAGAAAAGGATGTTGAGATCTCGTACGACGAGAAAACAAATACCTACTGGTTTGCGATCACTTCCCCACATACTCGTCTCCTCTTTAATCGAGACGGAGAGGCTCTCCAAGCACTCAATCATGTCGCAACTAAACTAGTTGAGCAGTTATTCCATGAAGAGCAGAATCGGCCTCGCGTTGTTGTTGATGCAAACGGTCATGAGAAGAAAAAAATTGATAATCTTCGAGCCGTTGCGCATATGATGGCTGAACGCGCACGATATTTTAAATCAAGCATCGAAGTTGAGCCAATGGCTCCCCACGAACGCAGGATTGTACACGAATTTCTTTCCGAGATGTCTGACATTACTACAGAATCAAAAGGAGAAGGCAAAAATCGTCACGTTGTTATCAAATATACTGGCGGAATATAAACAAAAAAACTCTTGGATAGCCCAAGAGTTTTTTTGTTTAGTGCGTGCCTGAGTTCGAGTTTGGCTAGTTTGCAGGAGGGGTCATGTCGAGCGACCAGAGTGAACCATCGTTTTTGTTAACGAAGAAAAGATATCGTTCGTTTTTATCAAGAGCAGGATTTGTGACATCAAGAGCGTTGCCCTCTCCATTGTCGAGCAGTGTTGTTCTTCCATTCTGCGGATTAATCTGCCAGAGGGAATCATTAAAATGAACTGAACCTTGGTACCAATTGTCGGGGTATGTCCCTGACGAAATATCAATACTCGATCCACAGTAGATAGTTGTGCTCTTTGTATTCCAAGTACATTTTTCGGGAAGTGTAGAGAGGCCCGTATTAAATTCGAGCCCGTCATTGAGATGTTTTACATAAAGGACAACGGAGTTATTTTTTGAAATACTATAAAGGACATTTTTCCCGTCAGGACTCATTTTTGTTGTGAGGCCGTTTACCTCCCCTACTATTTTTGTAAAGATACCGTTGCCTGTAACAGAGTAAGCGTCTCCTGGAACACCTCCAGAAGCTTTTGTTGTGATGACAGGGCCAGTTGTTGGCCAGTCGAGGAGCCATTCTGAAAAAGGGCTAGCGAAGAGTTGTTTTTTTGAAGAACCATCTGCCTTCATGGTCATTCCAGCGATACCTGAATTCGTTGGGAGTAAGAAGAAAAAGTTTTTTGAATCAACTGAGGGTATGATTTCAGAAATATTATCTGGAAGGAAATCCCCGCGCACAGTTCCTGTTGTTGTCGGGTTTGTCGAGGGAGTGAGTTGTCCAAGATACGAAGCGATCGTCATGTTGTCTGTTTTTGCATAGCGAAAGATGATCGACGTCCCGGTGTTACCGAAAATTGCTTCGACAGTACGAGCGATGATTGTTCCGGACTGTTTTATGAGCCCCTTCCCTCGTGCATCAATATCATAGATATAGCCAGTTCCCTTTTCAGCAAATCGGACGACAGGGAGAGGTAACGGAGCTTGTTTTTGCGTGCCTGTTGGATCGTTGATATCAACGATGCTTACGGGGCTTGTCGTCTGAGGCTCTAAGATTGTTAACCCAGCTGTAAGTTTTGGCGAGAGCTGAAGCAGTCGAGGTACGACGGGGGTTTGAGTAGGGTTTGTTGAGGTATCAGTACTTCCCGTGTCAGTATTTGTCGGCGTGGTTGTCGTCGGCGTGGTTGTCTTGCTTGGTCCAAACGGAAAAAGCGAACTAAAGGATGGTGCCGATGAAGAACCAGGGGTAGCTGAATTTTTTTGCAAAGAAAAATAGAACCAAACTCCAAGAAGGAGTAAGAGTACGGCGATAATAACAAGAAGTGTTCGGCGAGACATTAGTACTTTTATTGTACCACGGAGAAAAGAGTGCTACCACCCACAGTGCACATGGTTTTCATGTTGGCTGTTTGTTCTGTATCCTGTCGCTGAGCACGCAACGAATTCACTGTGGCCACTTCCGACACCGTTACATGGACCAAATATTTGTCGAGGTTTTGCTCCTGCTGCTTTACAGATGTCCATGATTTTTTTTGCAGTTGCTACGTCGTATGAAAATGAGGCTCCCCCAATATCAAAGGCGAGACCTTTGTAGTGAGCAGATCCTGTCGTGTGTTGACCACCTAAGATTTCAGTTACGTTCAGAGATGGAACATTGTTTGCTACAGCAAGGAGACCTGCGAGCATTCGTGAATCAAGACTCGCCTGGATCTGTCCCCCTTGTCTTGATGGGCTTGTCCACGCAGGTGCACCATTCGCTGTGTCGGTAATGTTTTGTCGTACACTTGATTTTGAGTCTTGTGATCCCCACGGAGGACTGAGTGTGATGTTTGAGTTCTGAAGAATTTGTTTTGCGAGATCTTGTGCCGAACCAGAAGGAACAGCGACGCTAATATTTGATTGGGTATCACTTGGAACTACAAGTGTACTATCATCGCTTTCAAGACCCTCTTCCCCCAACTCCAAAACCGCCTGAGGAGCAGAAACAGTAATGTTCACCAAGTTCGGGTTAATGGTATTTAGTATGAGATATGAAGCAAGGGCAAGAACAACACCTCCAAGTGCATTTATGATACGGTTCTTCGCACCCTCCTTCTCT
>CAITQP010000005.1 GCA_903894565.1 uncultured bacterium | reverse complement strand
CGGCGCGAGCGTGAGGCGAAAATCCTTCAGGATTTTACGCTGGTGCCTTGCAAAGTGCATTTTAAAAATTTTCTCCGACTTTTTACCGAATTGCCCTTTTCGATTTGAGGAAGAAGTACCCAACAATTACCAACATTACGAGTGGTGAGACCCATTCAGGGATTTGGTGACCAAAGGCACCGAGAAGCATAATGACTGAAAGCGCTCCAATGGCGTACATCGCGCCATTTTTGAGGAATACGTATTTCTTGATCGTATCGATATTTTTGACTGTAAGCTCTCGAAGTACGAATGCGCCAATTCCGTTTCCAATCAAGATATATGGCACACTGAGCGTAAACGCAAACGCTCCTAAAATACCATCAATTGAAAACGAGGCATCAATAATCTCAAGATAGAGGATTTTTGAGAGATCAGAGCGATTCCCCTCGCCACTTTTGAGTTTCTCTTCAGCGCGTTCTGCATTCTCTTTGAATCCATGCATGATGAAAAAGGCCGTCGATCCAATGACTGCACCGAACGCCATCATTGGATTCGTCTGTAACCCATACCAAACAACTACAGACAGTAACACTGCAGTAACGCCATAAAACCAAATACCTTGCTCTAAAAAGAAACGTTCATGACGCAGACCAATTTGTTTTGGTTCCAAGAACAACCAATGTAAAAAAAGAAACACCAAAAACATCCCTCCGCCGGAAAGTAACAGCGGTGCCGATTGTGCAATTGATTCAGCAATGCGTGGATCATTTGAGAACGTAGCAGTGAGAGCACCAATCGCGCCGAGCGAAGGATTCGTCGCCCAGATTATGATCCAGGGGAGTAATCCTCGAACAGCAAATACTGCAAACAAAAATCCCCAGAGCAAAAACCATTTGCGACCACGCGCACTCATCGTGTCGAGAATTTCTGCGTTGATCACTGCATTGTCGATACTCGAAACGATTTCAAAAATCGCGAGACCAACAATTATTAAAAGTACGTTTATAATATGCATACTACACTTTTGAGATTACGTCGTTCTTTTCAGTTTCTTTTTTTTCAATATGCTTTTTGATTGAATAATGCATGTGGTGAGACAAGTGCATCATCGTAAGCACGACGAGGAGAATAAAGACCACAAACAATCCAACGATCTGCCATTTGTTGAAAGGATTGGCAGCTGGAATAGCCTCAATGCGCTCATTACCATCACGGTCTACTGCCTTTACGAGAATATCGCCCTTCATTTCTTGATCCTTCAATAAGTATGGGCTTACAGCTATAACCCATGATGCATTCCCCTCCTTCACTTCATAGTGGTCCATACCAGATCCTTTGTCTTTGGTATTAAAAATGAGTACGCGTTGATTGTCGTACAAAAGGAGATCTCGTTCAACGACTGGTTGGAATTCGAGTGGAGCCTGATTATCTGGGAAGAAATCAAGAGATCCTGGTTGCAATAATTCATCGACAACAAGAGGAAGCGATCCAGACGAAACGCGTGTTTCAGTACCAAGACCATCATTCAAAAATGCTTGTACGTCAGGCAAGGAGAACAATCCAGAGCCAGCAGTATGACCGCGAAGTAACAATCGAATAATGGTACCAGGTTTGTATTCAGACGGATTAAATGGATCAATTGACCCTGTAAATCCGCCAGGAATGATACCGGAGAGTACCAGAGTTCGGCTCTTCTTATCAAACGTAGGCTCATCAACCCACAATCCAACAATAGAAGTACTGTCATCAACACCAACGTAATCAAGATCATTTGGTATTGCAACCGTTGCTGAAACAGTGTTTACGTTTTGACCTTGTGGATCAAGAAGTACATCGATAGAAATATTTTGTGCTTGGTGCACAACCGTTGACGATGTCTGAAATGTAATACTCGCAGCTTTTGTTGTGTGCGCAAAAATAAACACTGAAAAAACAACAGCGAGGAAAACAAATGAAAATTTGTGTAGTGTAGTTTGCATCATAGAATTAACCTGTCCAATCTGAGGCAAGAATACTAAAATCTTTGAGATTCACCACGCCGTCTCCTGAAATATCGACACATGCTGGAGGATTCGATTTCTTGTACCAATATTTCATGATCGAGTAGTCGATAATATCCACTTTGCCATCGCCGTTGAGATCACCTCCGGAACACCCAAGCGTTGTCTGTTTTACTTTTGTTGTCGAAAGTCCCATCAAGAACAAAACCCCTTTACTGAGCGGACTATTCTGCCCAGAGACAACGTCCAACGCATGTAACGTATATGCCCCAGTCGAAAGAACAGATGCGTCGATTTGATATTGATATTGTCCAGAAGAATCAGCAGTTACATTGTATACACTTGAGAATTGCTTACTCGTAATTGAAATCTTTGAGTACGGAGTAGCAAAACCTGAAACAGTCAGCATATCCCCTGACTGCACCGCGATCTTGTCTACCGATATTGTTGGAGCGATCAGAATACCCGTAATATTCACCACTGATTTTCCATTCAACACAAAAGGAAATGTATTGGAAGCAGAGACTAGACCGTTTGTATCTTTTGCGTACACAGAGAAGACATACGAACCTGCTGTGATACCCGAAATCGGCGCCATAAATGCTCCTGACATATCAGAGAGAACATTTGATATAACAACACCATCACGCAAGATTGTTACCGTCGCGCCAGGATATGCAAAGCCAGAAAAATTTACGACTGAGGCTGTGAGCATGCCTCCATTCCCTGGAGACGTGACAGGGAGTACATTCACAGGACAATCGCTCGTCGTAAATGTTTCGTCTGAACCATTCGCACGACCTGCACTATTCACTGCATATGCACGATAGTGGTATGTCGTGCCACATACGAGACTAGTAATAATCGCATTGAACTGTCCATTACCGAATCCGACTGACGTTGAAGTCGTTGTCGTGCCGTATGAAGGAGTCGCGAGTCCGTATTCGAATCCCTCCGTTGTTACTGCAGAATCTCCTCCATCAGAAAGAGTTCCAAGCAACGTTGCTCCGTTCTCACTCACTGTAGTAAGCGGGTGATCTGTATTGACCGTTGGAGGCACAACAGAACCGACGCTAACAACTTCGGCTGAAATAGTAACACCATCTGAAATCGGAGAAGGATTGGCAAATGAAGTGACTGGTAATGCCCCGAGAATAAAAGTACTTACGAAAAGAAGGCTGAACGCGCGTTTTATTTTGGATGGAAAAATTGAGTGCTTCACAATAGATATATTTTAACGCATTCAAATCAAAACCGCCACCCTATCGGGTGGCGGTTTTGATTGTATTACTTCTTCGCTTCTTTTTCTTTTTCGATTTCTTTCAATTTTTCTTCAACACGCTCTTCGATCTTTGCTTCTTCATCTTTCTCGAGCATGATTTCTGCTTTGTTGACTACCCATTTCTCACCATGGAGAACTGCGTAACGGATAACCAAGAAGATGACAACTGCGAGCAAGAGAACAAAGACAACAAGATGCCATGGCCAAACAACGAAGTGAACGACTGAATCGGTAACTGCGCCTTTTGTTCCGTATGAAAGTTTGAGGTGTGCAGTATAGCGACCAAATGCAAAATTGTGGAACTCATAATTTGCAGCGGCAAAGAATCCTTTTGGAAGAACACCTTCTTCACCAGCACCACCTGACCAAGTGGTCGTGAATTTGCGTGTACTAAGTGGAAGAATGTTTCCATCAACAGGATTTCCTGGAACTTTCGCACCAGTGATACCAATCATATCCTTCATAAGGATATCACCGCTCGGATTGATGCGATCACCTCCTCCGTTCTGGAAACGATAGTAGAAAGGAATTGGCAGTGCATTGAAATAGTGAGTGCTTCCAACAGTATTGAATTCAGTCACTCCTCCCTGCTCTGGAATATTTCCGTTCACTGTGAGCAAGACGAGCATTCCTGTTTTTGCACCAATACCTATATTTTTATTTGCGTTTTTTGTTGGTTGAGTTCCCCAGAAAATAGCCGCAAAGTGACCTCCAGGTGTAGCATTCTTAGGAATCGCAATCTTTATTGCAACATCTTTTGATCCACCTGGTGCAACAACAATCGAATCTGAAGTAGTCATCCAAGTACCAAGATCATCCTTTGCATCAACTAGAGCTGGAGTTCCAGTATCCCCTTCTGCTTCGAAGTTCGCATACGAAGAATAATATGTTCCGAGGATATTTTGGTCGTTAATTACTGTCATTTTTTCAGTGACAGTCGTACCCGGGTCTCCACTCAATTCAAGGCGTGAAGGAGTTATCGTAAGCGCGTGAGTTATTTGTGGGGATACAAAACCAAACACAAGCAACACAGCGAACATCACACCTTGGAGTGTCTTTATTTTCATAAGAATTAAAAATTACCCGTTAAAAGATAAGTAATGGTAAGGTTGTACGTACCTGGAGCCTGAAGGCCTGAAACATTCGCCATATAGTGCATAGCTACAACATCACCTGAGACAGCAGACGTAGCTGATGCTAATGTTGTAGTAGTTCCTGACACAAAGTTCCAATTCGGGTGAGTTCCTCCTGAACCTGTACAACTTGCTCCTGACGTACCACTACTTCCTGAAAGAGTTGTCGTCGTCGCATTCGCGTGGTTATAACTGTTTACCGGCGTTCCAGAACCAGTAACAACCTCACTCATCGCAAACTGCGATGTTGATGTACCTCCTGTCGTGGTCACTGTATTACAAAGTGTTGTAGCTGGGATTGTATTTGATCCTGAGGTAAGTGGAGCGGCCGCAGTATATGTAAGGGTGTATCCATGTGCAGCATTCGTCGAAATCGTCATGTTTGTAGCCGCAACATCAGACCCTGAACCTCCAGAACCTGAGGGTGACGTTGCCCATTTCCCGGTACCAGGAGTAAGTGCACCAAAATCAACCGAGTTTGAGTCGAGCGAAAAACTAATCGTAGGATTCACTGTCGCAGTGACAGCAACTTGATCACCTGTTGTAGTTGGTGACAGAATTGGAATTGCTATTGTTCCCGTGTCCAAAGCTGTAAATGCTGCGTTCGTTGTCGTGATTGTCAACACGGTAGATCCAGCAGCACCATTCGTAAATTTGTTGTTTAAGAGTTTAATTTCAATAGCACTCGAGGAAGTTGAACCACTTGATGGTGCTGTAATTGTAATCAGAGTTGCACTTGTTCGAATAAATCCCCAGTGTGTTGCGTCAGCTGGTCCAACCACAGCAAGGTTTCCACCTCCAGCAACGGACAAAAATACGTCTGAGGTAGAGATTGTAGTGACAGTTCCAGCGCTAAATGAAAGCGTTATTGTACCGCTTGTTGGGATTGTTGAACTTGTCGTAAAAAGAATATCATTGTTGGTTAGAGCAGCGGTCGTCTCATCTGTAAGGGTATCTGACAAGAGAGTCAGAGATGCGGCTCTTGCTACGGAAACATTGAATAATCCTGCCGTTGCAAGAACGAGCACGAACGACATCAATGGCGACAAAAATCGCACAAATTTATTCTTAATCATAATATTACTTTTCATATTAATTTTACTTGTCAATTATATCATAAATCTCCCAAAAAAGTGCAACGCTTCAACTCCGTCTAGAAATTACCCACGGCGAGATACGTAATATTCGTAGAATAATTTCCTAATGGCGTCGTACCCACCGCATAAACAACATAGTGTACGTCATATATCGTGGTAGTCAACAAACTACCACGATATGTCGCAATAACGGGGGTAGTAACGTCCCCATTATATGTGTACCCCGGCCCATTTCCACCATAATCGTATGCTGTTGGCGGAGAGAGACCTGCATCACCTGCAACTGTACCTGGCCCCGAAGTTCGAACAAGACGAATTCCGAATTCTTCCGTTGTCGTAAATGAGGAAACGTTTGTGTTGGTTGAACCAATCGAATGAATTGTATGAGTACTAGATGTAAGCGATGGACCTTGCGCATATAAATTAAAACCCCCCGATCCACTTGTCGCGATTGTAATCTGATGAGCAGCAACATCAGCAGAAGATCCTAATGAGAGAGCATTCCCTGTCGCATACCGAGCGGTACCGATCGGAAGAGATCCGAAATCTACGGCTGTCGCTGAAAGTGAAAAGTTTAAATATGGTTGAGTGAAGTTCCAACATCCACCAGTACCGGTAAGCGAATTGTTTCCGTCATTCGTACTCGAAATCGCGTTAATCACCTTCGTGCTTCCGGCACTGGAACAACTACTATCTTGAACGTCAGCAAAAGAAACCGAATTATTCGCCGTTAGGGCAGGAGTGAGCGACCACGTAGTGGTAGGCTTGGTCGAAAAAAGTTTGACGAGCCCTCCACTATACCCCGTAACTGAAAATGAGTTTGAAGTTGTGACGCTTCCGCTAAATTGCACGATCTTAGAAAATTGAGGAGAGTAACCAGAGACGATCGTTCCATTCGTCGAAGTACTAAGATCTGCGCCATACATATATTGACCAGTAGACGACATCGCGAGTTGGCGCCACGGTCGGCTACCAGCAGAAGGTTGAGCGACCCATGTCACCCCGCTATCACTTGAGACATACACACTTGATGAGCCTGAGAACGAGGAAGCTGCGAGCAACTTGGTACCATCAGCTGACGAGGCAATCTCATACCAAGCACTCGATCCCGATCCCGTTTGGTCAGTCCAGCAATACCCTGTCACACTACTTGTACACGTACCGGTACCGACAGCTTGCGCTGTCCAAATGTCTCCACCATTCACGGTGGCTGCAAGTCTACTCCCATCTTGAGACGAAGCAACGCCAAGCCACGCACGTGAACCCGCTCCAGTTTGCTGAGTCATTGTCCATGAGCCACTATACGTACCTGTCCAAATAGCGCCACTGTTTAAGACGCCAACAATTTTTGTTCCAGTTGAATCTATTGCCACGCCACGCCATGTTCCTGAACCGGCAGATGATAGTTTGGTCCAGGTCCAGTTCGCAGTACTTCCGCACGAGGTTGAACAGGTGCCCGTATATAAAAAGTCAGCGTTACTACCACTCGCAACTATTGTGATTGTGGATCCACTTACTGCCATAGCCAACCCGAGCAAAGTAGCAAATGGTGCATTCGTACCATTTTGTTTTACCATAGTCGTTCCTCCATCGACAGAAGTCCAAACGTGTCCAGTTGTTGTACCTTCTGCGTTCGTATCAATAGCAGCCATTGTTTGGCCATCGTTAGAGATCGCGGTCGCAAACCAGTTTCCATTCGTCAATCCCGAAGTCGCAGTACTCAGTGCTGTCCATGAGGCACCGCTATTTGTCGACAGCCACAATTTTCCGTTCGTTCCTCCTCCTTCTCCTGCAAGCAATTTTGTGCCGTCCGCTGATGTTGCGATAGCGGTCTTTGTTCCAGCAGACGTAGGAATTGCCGATGCGGTCCAGAATGCAACAAGTGCATACGTATCACTTGGAAAAAACCCAAACAGTAAGGAGAAGATGATGATGATTGAAAAAGTAATTTTTTGTATTTTTTTTCCAAACATAGATGTGCGTGAAAATAGTACCATACTTTTAGATGATCAGGTTTGCAAACGATGTTGTTCCCGATACAACGCCGACGATGACTGACACAGTCACTCCCGCTGAATGACTGGTAGCGGTTGTCCCGTTTGCTCCACGAGCAGCGACCGTAACTGTCGTACCACTGACTGCTGTCACCTGCATCATTTCGTTATCCATCTGTATCGTTTCTCCTGCAACAATCCCAGTCGCAGACGCGACAGAGAATGAGACGACGGCATTGTTGATTCCCCCACCGGTGGTGAGTGTTGATGATGGAAGTGTCGTGATCGTATTACTCAATAGCACACTCGAAGTACCTGAAGTGAGTGTTCCATTACAAATCCAGTTGCCCGGCACCGTAATGTTCGACGAACCTGCACTGAGTGTCGCGGTCGTTTCGATATCCATTGTACCTGTCGTAATCGTATTGTTGTTTGTATTTATCGTAACTGTTGTAACCGAACCTGATTTCTTGAGTAACATTTCGTTTACCGCACCCGTGACCGCATCCTGAGGAGTTATCGCAATCGCACCAGACATATTCCAAATAAACGCAAAAGCAGATCCTGTTGGGTTGACGGTAAGATTACCGTTCACAGTCATGGATGCAGCCGTCATCGCATATGTCGTAACGGCTGCCACGATTGGTGCGACTATAAGATTCACATATGGAAATGCGGTAAAGACTGTTTGTGCGGCAGCATTCAGATATTTGATTGTTGAACCTGCAGCAAATGTAAACGTTGTGAACGCTGGAGCAGATGCGAGAGCCCCCGTAGAAGCCGTACCTCCTCCTGTACCGGTACAGTCAGCAAGTGCAGTAGCGCCAGTCACACCTCCAATACAAAAGAGCGTACCAGAATCCATGCGCATCGTCGTTGATGACGACGCAGTAATCACTACAACAGGAGTTCCATCAAGATCAAACGTACCGTTTTTGACATAGAACGTGCCTCCACTCGCAATCGTAAAATTGTCTCCGGCGTTTACAACCGTAGCACTTACTCCGGTATCCCCGATCGTCACGTTATAGAATGTCGTTCCTGGACCCGATAGGAATCGCGCTACTCCTGACGGAGTCATGACTTGAACCGTTGAATTACCTGCGGTGAACACTCCAGAGGACCCACGCGTGAAGAGTGTTGCGGGAGCTCCCGTACCAGTCAACTTGATAGTTGCATTTCTTGCGTTAAATATTGAACTAACAAAATTTGAAATAAAAATAGTTGCTGCCGTAATATTACAACTTAAACCTGAACATGCCGAAAGCGAAGCATCGAGTGTTACGCTCGTTGGAAGAGAAATACCAGAAGTACCGGTCACTTCAGTTGGCGCACCAAGAGTAAATGTACCTGTGCCAGTTATCGTGAGGTTGTAAAAGTTATTTGTTGAGGTACCACTAATAGCAAAGTTGCCCGAGTCCAAAGTTGCGCTTACACTCGCTCCACCAAACGTCACAGTCGAAGTCCCAGGCGTAAATGTTCCGCTGTTTGCAAATAAAGTTCCAGATGTACCTGTTATCGTCAATGTCGTAGTATTTGCCAGAAGAATACCAGTTGACGCAATTGAGACGAGCCCCACACTATAATTACTCAACAATTTTGTACTTGTGTGGCTATCTCCAGAAACCGTAAACGTTTTTGCTGCTGGAATTGTTAATGCTCCAGAAAGTAAGAGCGTTGGGGTGCCACTCGGCGACAATGGATTACTTGTTAAACTACCTGAGAGTGTCGGCACAATACCCATTGTGTATGTTGTATCAGCGAGCAGTGCAGGAGGAGCGAAGGTTAAATTTGTAAATGAAATTGCAGACACCCCAAATATAGTCACACTCGCATTGCTCGTTACTGCAAAATTCGCAGTGGTCACAGTCATACCTCCCGCTCCAGTACATGTTTTTGTATAAGCGCCTGTACCACTATTCGTATTGTTAAATAGTGTTCCCGATGCGCCGTTGAGCGTTACACTTTTGGTGCCCGAAGCATTGGTAACAATAAATGTTCCAAGAGTCAACGAATGACAAAGATCAATATATCCAGCAGTTAAATTAAAATTATTTGTGTCTAATCGAGATCCCCATCTACCATATGATACTATATTTGCAACTTCAGTATCAGCTCCCAATTGATAATTATTCGTACCTGGAACATACGTATTCAGAGCAAGATTATAAAACTTATTACTCCCTGTCCATGAACCAGCATTGTAAATTTGATTAATACTCGAACCGCTATTTACGAGGTTAAAATAGACTGTTGAGGTTCCAGCAGTGAATGTACCGTTATTCGTAATAAAAGTATTTGTAACAGAAATATTTGATAATCCATTATTTCCACCAATATCTATAACACTGCTTCCTCCATTAAAAGTACCTCCACTTGAAATCACAATTTGATTCTGACTAACAGTGTCATCTGTGTAAATAAATGAGGATGCACCCGCATTAAATTGTCCTCCGCTCCCAACCAAAATATTTGAGACCTCAAAAAATGTCGACGATCCGCTAAACGTGCCTCCGGACTCGACATCAATTGTTTTTGTGTAACAAGGCGTCCCCATTGGCTGATATGGTTCAATAACTATGGCAGAAGTCGCATGACTCACAATCGAGGTTCCATTCAACCCACGAGTAACGTTAACTGTTGTACCAACAACAGTGGTCACAATCATCTGTTCGCTGTCAATCTGTAATGGTTCTCCCGGAACAATGCCAGCCGACGAATTAACTGTAAATGATGTTCCTAGTCCACTTGATCCATTCAAAGTTGTTATCACCCCATAAAACGTTGGCAGTGTACCCGCCGTATACACGCATCCTGACCCTGTTAGGACACCAGAAGCTCCCGCGGTCCCTTCTACCTTAACAGTAGCTGAAGCACCAAAACTTGAAGTCGTTGCAATCGTATTTACATCAACTGTCAATGTATGTCCTGATCCATTTGGTTTTATGTCAAACAAACCTGCGGCTGCCATTGTCGGCAAAACACCAACTAAATAATTACACGTTCCAGAGGCACAAGTAGCAGCGGAAAAGTTTGGCTGCAATGTCACATTATAAAAATTAGTAACCAGCCCTCCAAAAATTGTTACTCCACTATAATCACTTGTAACAGAAATTGTTGAGGTTCCAGCGACAAAAGCCACACTACCCCCGGCCACACTATTCGTGAACAGTGGCAAAGAGGTATCACCAGTAAGGGTAATAGTCGAGGCATTCGCATTGAAGGTTATGTTACCTGCACTAACAGGACCTAGTGTAAAATGTCCTGCAGTAAGGTGATAATTGCTAGTTGCTGACGTAGATAATACGACACCACTACTTGCGTTTCCAGCCAAAAAATTGTTGGTAACAACAGTATTGCCATATAAAGTGTCGTTTCCACCTCCACCATTAATGGTAAGGTTGTAATATGTGCCAGCCTCTATATCAGTACCTGAAGTAATATATTGAAATGTAGATGTCCCAGGAGTGAATGTTCCGCTATTCAGGAAAGGGCGACTTACGCCTGTCCCGCTTCCATTAATAATAATTACTGAACCCGAGGCAGCCGAAGTTGCATCTAAAACACCTCCACTACTTATAGTTAAGGTCGTGGTAGTTATATTGTAATCTACACCGGCAGATCCTGTTTTTAGTGTTCCTGCAATGGTAAGTGAAGTAAGTGAACCACCGGTAGCTTGCGCATTCGTATCAAGTTTAACGGTATTTCCCGTTGGAATTGTCACAGTATCACTATTCGAACCCGTTGTGGGCACGCGTGAACAACTCCAGTTACTCGCATTGTTCCAGAACCCGATCGCTGGACCAATGTATGTACATGAAGCATCGTCTGCAATTTGCCAACGGCGCATTTCTTTAAATACTGGAGTTGCTGTCGTAATGTCGTCCCCTTTGTCATAAAAAGTGAGCGGTCCGAGCAAATAAAATTCTGGACTGATCGGTGGTGGCAAGAATGAATATCCGATTGTTGTTGTTTTTCCTGCGACGAGAGATACATCCCACGTCACCGTCGTCGTATCACCTGTCGTTGTGACTGTGTCATACAGAGTCACGCCATCAAGTGCACTGACATTAAACGAACTCGGTACGGTATCAACGATCGTACCCTTCCAATCAACAGGCGAAGTGACCTGCATTTCTGCCGGATACTTATCTGCTGGGTACACACGTGTCGGACCACTACGCACAACATCAAATGGAATATCAGAGCTTACAGTGAACGCGTCGTGTACTGTACGAATACCATTTCTTGTATTTGCAGTGAGTGTCATGTGGTACACACCTTCCTCACCTCCAATCTGAGAATGTGCATAGTAGTCAGGAACATGAATATAATTGTCCGGTCCACATTGTGGTTCACGAACGACAGTCCCATCACTCGTCGTATATGTCTGATCAACGCCAAGAGGACTCGTAATGACGAGTGTCATGTCAGCGTCACAGATCGTATGTCCGAAGTCGTCGATCACACCCATCTGCACGTATGCGGTATCACCTGTGTGATATATCGAACGATCAACGTTGATTGCAAGTACGCCCCACGAAAAATCTTGTTCGGAAATAATATTCACGTCTGGAGTATGCAAAGTAACTTGGAGTATATATTTTCCAGGACGAAACATATTGTCAGGCTTACTGACAACCACTTGATCCTGATCAGCCCCGTTTACGACTACATGCTGTACGGTAACTGCGATCGTCGTTTGATTGCCTGAAGCATCCAGGACTACGGCATCAATCGGCGATGATGGTGTATCACCTGCGAGCGCAAGCAGTGCGTTCGCAAATGACATGCGAAACGCTTGTCGCATCATGCTGTAGTAACGGAGAACAGTATTCGCAAACGCATGCTTGAAGTCAATTTTTTGAAACGCTTTAACACCGATCATATCTGATCCAAGTGCTCCCGCAGCAAATGCTCCAAGACTCGAAGAATCTGCCGTACTCGTCGAAATCGCACTATTCAAATCAGAAACTGGTTGAGCGGGCGCAGGTGCCGGTGTCACCGCCTGATCAGTTGTAGGCGCTGGTGATGGAGCCGATGCTGGCGCTTGATCTGATGCGGGAGCCGACACCGTCGTGTCTGTTGCTGGTTGAGTAGCAGGCGAAGTTGTTGGTGTCGTAACTGCCGGAGTTGTTATGTCAGGTGAAGTTACTGGTGTAGTTGGTGCAGGTTCTGATGTTGGTGCTGGTGTTGACTGAGTATCAGACGAATTTGTTGAAGCAGGAGCTGTCGTATCTGGTGTGGTTGATGTTGAATCAGTTGTAGTTTGGGTAGATGTGGTGGTGTCACTTGGTGATTGAGCTGGGGCCGTCAAAGTCGAACTCGTGGCACTTGTATCTGTCTGGCTCGTCGAAGGTTGTGTTGGTATCGTTTTGGGTGTTGTCTCAGAAAAAACCCCAAGGTGATCGTCGACAACAACGGCCTTATCGCTCTGAACAAGATTCAAAATTTGAGCAGTTGAAAGATTTGGATTTGTGATAGAAAAAACTGGCGCCTCATCCAAAGTAAAATTATCTTTTTGTGGAGCAACGATTGAGATCGAAGGATCAACAACTTTAACTGTTGGAACAATAACCGATGTCGCAACGTCAGAGTAATCAACATCAACTTCAATCGCATCGAGATACACAGCAGGCTGTGTTCCATCAGGAGAAAGACTAAAAAGTCCAATATGCAATTTTGAAAGATCACTCCATCCCGCGATGTCGGTGCCTGAGATCGTAAATGTAGCAGTCTGCCAGTTTGCAGCATTGACCGTGCCAATATCATTCCAGGTGGTTCCATCTGCAGAATAGCGAACAGTGAAAATGTCGCTCGGAGAATGAAACATCGTTGTGTCGCCAGCACTCAACGCATCTGTTGCAAGCGCATTGAGTGTTGAAAGTGCTTTTTTAAATGCGGATGCAACTGTTGTTCCTTGGTCGGTCGTTGACGCTGCCGGCGCAGGTGCCGGTGTCACCGCCTGATCAGTTGTAGGCGCTGGTGATGGAGCCGATGCTGGAGCCGACACCGTCGTGTCTGTTGCTGGTTGAGTATCAGACGAAGTTGTTGGTGTCGTAACTGCCGGAGTTGTTGTATCTGGTGTAGTTGGTGCTGGTGTTGACTGAGTATCAGACGAAGTTGTTGAAGCAGGAGCTGTCGTATCTGGTGTGGTTGACGTTGAATCAGTTGGAGTAGTAGTTGTCGTGTCTGTTGTTGATTTTGTATCAGTTGTAGTTTGAGTAGATGTGGTGGTGTCACTTGGTGATTGATTTGTTGTTGCTGGCGCAGAAATTACATCCGATGTTGTCGTGGGCGCAGGAGTCACCGTCCCGTCATGAGGAACAGATCCGTCATCAATTGACCAATGCAATTTAACCGTAAATGTTTTTGGATTTGTTCCGCTTGGAATATTCCCAGCAAAATTATTACAAACAATATCAGAATGCGAATTATTCAAAACAGCAGAATTTTTTTCTGTGTAACTATTTGCAGGTTGTACTCCATCGAGATTCGGAAGACCTGTCGCATTTTCTGGATTGAGCCACCCACCAGAACAAGTACCTGGATAAAAATCAGAAACGGTCGCAGAACTATGTGGAGCAAAAAAAACAGATGAAGTGACGAGAACCACAACAAGCCCAATTACCGATATTCGTGTTTTTTCTTTCGTGAAAGTAAAAGAACTACCAAAACGTTTCGTAATTCGATTCAAAAAATGAGTAGTAACGACAAAAAACTCTCGCATATATTTATCGAGTTTCTCTTGGATGCGGCTAGCAAAATCGGAAAGCCAGTCCATAGGTACATTTTATCAGAAAAATTCATATACAGAAAGGAAAATAAGTGAATTTCTTGCCCTAAAATAGTCTGATTAAAATAGTCATTTCTTGCGAAAAAGATAAATCTAAGCTACAATACCGAAGTTATTTTTTGGGCCCTTAGCTTAGTTGGTAGAGCGCCTCTTTTGCAAAGAGGAGGTCAGGAGTTCGAATCTCCTAGGGTCCACAACCGTTCGATTCTCGACAACACGATACACGCAGTAAAAAAACGCCTAATGGCGTTTTTTTACTGCGTGTTAATCAAAAAATCTCATTACTGACAAACAGCAAGCAACGGGGTCGCAGGAGTTGATCCTGAGTAGTTCTTAAACTGGCCAGTACTATCCGCGCACCACGAAGCACCTCCAATCGCGAGCCCGTTCGAAGCAGTGACGCCCCAAGCAGTTGCACTTCCTGAGCCATATGGATCTTCGTAACAAGTAACAGTGTATGTTGATGGTATTGCAGAAATAAGTGAGAAGAGCGTGTTTGATCCAGCAAGGAACAACTCACCTGTGTGGCAATCTCCGTATGAAGACTGTGAACTGCCGTAGCTAGAATTATCACCAAAGAACATTTCTCCTTGTGCACGCATGGAAGAAAGTTGTGCTTGGACCTTCGCATCGTTTGCCTTCACACGAGCACTTCCAAGTGATGTAAGGACTATCGTTGCGAGAATTCCAATGATAGCGATAACAACCAAAAGTTCAATAAGGGTAAAACCAGCTTGTTTGTTTTTCATAAATACTGCTAATTAATTACTAGTAATATAAGTATACTCTTCTTGCATAAAAAACTCGACCCGGATGTGGAAAAGAGGTCTAGACCTTTCGCGTACGAGCATGAGTGATCATATGTTCCGAAAATTCACCGAACGAAGAGCCAACGGACGAGAGCATTTCATGAAGTACGGATTCTGAATGAAGGACTGGCACCGTATCAATGCCGAGAATATATACCTTCCCTTTCGTAGAAACAATCGCGTGTACGCACGAATAAGGACCGAGCTCGAGGCTCTCATGCAAATGCTTCGCAATGTGCTGTACACTATCGCGTTCTTTCTTACTTAATTTTCGATAGGCACCATCTTTTTTTTCAACAGGTAAAAATGTATATGTTTTTTGTTTGCGGAAACCACTCGAGGCAATAACAGATACTTTTTGTCCGAATACCGCTTCTTCAACGAGTACTGGAATTTTGTTCTGACATTTCTCTTGAAGCATGTCAGTGAGGTCAACTCGGGTTTTTGCAATCACCGACGAAGGATCGTCACTCGGATACAGTGGCGAGATAATCCATGGCGGAGAAAATTTTTTTGAAATTGTTCCAACGACACCATCAACAACCTTTTCATCATATGATCCCTCTCCCCATGATTCAATAAAGACTCCGCGGGGAGTAAGTATCCCGAGAGTAGCGAGTCGATCTTTTTGTAACTTGCGATTAGCGACAATAGCTGAAGCGAGCGGGCCACTCCCCGTATACTGAATTCCAAGCCGTTCCAACAATTGTTGCACTTTCCCATCTGCTCCAAAATAACCAAGCAGTGTATTCCAAATGACATCTACTCGATGACGCAATCGTTCTTCTGAAACTGGAAGACCTCCAAGATGCCAAGTCCCCTCGGTGTCGATGTACAGATCAATCAATTCATAGCGATCAGAAGGAAGATGTTTAAGTACGTAGGCTCCACTCGCGAGTGATTGCTCGTAATTTGTTCCTGCTCCTCCACGAAGTACTCCAACACGAATCATATACTCAGTATATCGCATTACGGCAAAAAATTCTTGTCTCGTTTGTTTTTATGTAGACGAATCGAAAAACGATGCGCCTCAGAATTCATTAACAGGATTTCTTTTTTGTGTTTTTCTACCATATCCATATCACCCAAAAAATCTTTTGGCTTGTGATGATCATCTTTGACCACAGACACAACGGGAACTTTTAGTTGATACCGATCAAGCACCTGACGAGCAACACGAAGCTGAGCCTCTCCTCCATCGGCCACCACGAGATCGGGCATGCCCCATTCCGTATGGCGAAGTCTGCGTGAGAGAATTTCCTCGAGAGCACCCGTATCGTTTGCTTTCGTAAATCCTCGCACGGTAAATGTACGGTATTCTTTTTTGTTTACCTCACCATCTTCCATGACCGTCATGACACCGACCATGTTTTTTCCGCTCATATGCGCAACATCATATGCTTCGATCCGAAAACCAGCTTTTTCTTTTCGAATACTTGGATCACTTTTTAGCAGTGCGATATCATTGATATGACCAAGTGCAAAAAGTTGATTGCGAATATGCGACGCATCCTCAAAACGCTCAGCCTTTGCAGCAAGCTTCATTTCTCGTTCAAGTTCGGTCACTATTGTTTTTTTCTTTCCTTCAAAAAATAACTTCAGGTTACGAACACTGCGTTTATATGCCGTGAGCTTTTCCTCACCCGAGACATCGGGCGTGAGTCCAAGCTGCCGATAAAATTCATAGTTGTCGCGCTTCGCGCTCGAGGCATCGACAAAAGGGAAAATTTTGCGAATAATTTTGAGTGCTTCTTTGAGCTGTGTCCCGCTCGTGAATGGTCCGTACCAATCACTCAACACCACACTATTTGAGGTAGTCCCCGTCTCAAAATTGATATTCTTTCCGCGCTCAACTAACACCATCGGACAGTCCCCTTTGGTAATACAAACATAGTTCCAACTTTTATCGTCCTTTTCTTTTGTATTGTAATACGGCTGATATTTCTTGATCAGATTTGCTTCAAGAATAAGTGCTTCAAGTACGGAGTCTGTTTGTTCGAATGTAATCGTGTCAGCCTTGAACACCATATCGACGATGAGTGGACCACGAGTAGCAATGAGGTCTTTGGCAAAATAGCTCTTCGTTCGGTCACGGAGGGATGTTGCTTTGCCGATATAGAGAATTTCACTGCCCAAGCGAAAAAAATATACTCCTGGAGTATCTGGCAATTTCGCTTTGGCCACGTCTTGACTTTTCATGTCTGCATACTACCATTGAGTTTACGATGCGTCGAACTCTCATTGTGATTGTGTTCTGCACGCTCGCGTTTGCGCGTAGCGCAAACGCGAGCGTTGTGTATTCTCTCTGGCAAGGTATTCCCTATCATTTTGCACAGCAATCAATCATCAGTGCTCAAACTATTCTCATTCGGGAGAATCTTCTTGCTATTCCTTCTCCAACAGGAACATATGGGACACTCACAACATCAGCTGTATTACAGTATCAAATGATCCACGAAATGGAGCCAACCGGTACTATTGGCGCGCTCACGCGCGCCATGATGAATACAGAATTAACCGCAAATACCAACACACCGATCTCCGATTCAAAATTTACCATCAACGGAAATTTCTCACTCACAAAAATTGACGAGGTAACCCACGTTCTTTCAGTTCCCCTTTTTGAACAAATCTATCCGCTGTCGTGCGAGGCAGCAAGTCTTGAAATGGCACTCGCGTATAAAGGAGTAATCAAAAACCAAGATGACATCATAAAAGAAATTCCTCAAGCTCTTCCGTTTCAAAAACAAAAACAAACAAGCGGACAGTACATTTGGGGCGATCCGTCACTCGGATTCGTCGGTGACGTCAGAGGTTGGTTTTTCAATAGCCTAGGCACACTCGGAGCAACTGGATGGGGAGCAGACAAAGAACCAGTCCTCAGTGTCGCACAAAAATACCGCCCGAATAGCGAAGCAACAACACAAAATACCATTGCATCAATAACTCATGAAATCGATTCCAATAATCCTGTGATTGTGTGGACTGCGTCACTTGATGATCTCCCGCACGAAACACTCCTCACCTATCAATCACCGAGCGGTAAAACAATTCCTTTTATCCCAACACACGTAAATGTAATTGTTGGATATAAAACAAAAATAAATGGAGAAATGATACTTCTCGTCAACGATCCTGAATACGGACGTCTCGAAATAAGCCAATCACTTTTTGAAAAAGAGTGGAGTATGTATCACCACGATATGCTTGTCGTACGATAAACGATCAATTATTTTTTCTTCAGTACTTTCTTGAGATAGTAGCCAGTATGCGACTTTGCATTGTTTGCTACTTCTTCGGGTGTTCCCTTTGCAACAATCTTTCCTCCTTTGTCTCCTCCTTCTGGACCAAAGTCGATGAGATGATCGGCGCATTTGATGAGGTCTAGATTGTGTTCAATCACGACGACAGTGTTACCACGATCGACGAGCTTCTGGAGTACATCAACAAGATTCGCGACGTCGTCATAGTGAAGTCCGACTGTCGGCTCATCGAGCAAATACATCGCCTTGTGAATAAACGGGCGGTACAATTCACTCGCTATTTTGACACGCTGTGCTTCTCCACCAGAGAGTGTTGTCGCATTTTGTCCGATTTTGATATACCCGAGACCTACGTCGAGCAATGTTTGTAAACGATCACTAATCGCTGGAATATCACGGAAAAATATATTTGCTTCTTCAACAGTCATTTCCAATACTTCAAACACATTCTTCTTTTTGAATTTTATTTTGAGTGTTTCTTTGTCGAAACGTTTGCCATTACACACATCGCAAGTGACATATACTGTCGGCAAAAAGTGCATCTCAACAGCAATGACTCCGCGACCTTCACACGCTTCACAACGTCCACCTTTCACATTAAAAGAGAATCGATTTGCCTTCCATCCGCGAAGTCGGGCTTCCTCCGTCTCAGCAAACATATCACGAATATGACTCCATGCGCCTGTATACGTCGCGATATTGGATCGAGGAGTACGTCCAATTGGACTTTGATCAATCAAAATTGCACGAGTGAGGTATTCACGGCCGAGGAATTTTGAACAATTATAAATATTGTTTGAACGATATTTTTTGTCGAATTGAGCAGACAGGTTCGCAGCAAGTACGTCGTCCATGAATGACGACTTCCCCGCACCTGATACTCCCGTGATACACACGAGGCGACCAAGCGGAATATCTACATTCACATTATCAATATTGTGAATCTTCGCACCGACAATTTGCAATTTGCCTTTGTCTGCTTCGCGACGTTTTTCTGGTACAGGAATTTTTGCTTCTCCACGCAAATACGCAAGTGTACGACTGCCTGATGGATTTGTTTTTGCCGTAAGCAACGTATCGAGCCAGCCACTTTCGATAATATTTCCGCCGTGTACTCCAGCAGCCGGACCAATATCAACGATATAGTCCGATGCGTAAATAGTATCTTCGTCATGTTCAACGACGATGATCGTGTTTCCGAGATCGCGAAGTTCGAGCAATGTGGCAATGAGTTTGTCGTTGTCGCGTTGATGGAGACCTATCGTTGGTTCGTCGAGGACGTACATGGCACCGACAAGGCGTGAGCCGAGTTGAGATGCGAGGCGAATACGTTGTGATTCTCCACCACTGAGTGTATTCGCTCGACGATCAAGACCAAGATAATCAAGACCCACGTTGAGCATGAATTGTACACGGTCTCCGATCTCTTTCAATATAGCTGCTGCAATTTCTTTTTCTTTTGGTGTGAGTTTGAGTGTCTTTAGAAATTCATGCGCATCACGAACAGTCATCTTGGTAAAATCAACAATATTCTTTCCATTTTCTTTTCCGCCAAGAAATACATTGAGTGCTTCTTCACGAAGACGTGCTCCTTTACAATCAGGACATGGTTCACCTCCAAGAAAATGTTTTGTTCCAAGACCGTTACATGACGGACATGCACCGTATGGTGAATTGAAGGAGAACAAACGTGGTTCGATTTCAGGAAATACATAGCCATCTTCTGGACACACGAGTTTCGCAGAAAGAAGTGAATCTTCTTCTGGGGTTACGATGCGGATCAATCCATCGCTCTCAAGAATCGCGCGCTCGATTGCTTCAGCCAAACGCATTTCCATATCAGCTGGTCGGTCAGTAAATTCATGCACGGCAAACGAATCCACGAGAATATCAATCTCATGTTTTGCATTCTTGGACAATTCGATTCGATCGCGGAGATTGTGTTCTGCTCCATCAATACGCGCCTTCTCATATCCCTTTGAAAGCATGTCATAGAGCAACTGATAGTACTCACCTTTTCGTCCACGCACGAGTGGTGCGTAAATTGAAATCGGAGCATCAACCCATGAAACACCCATTACTGTTTTTTCTTTTCCTTTTGAATTCTTAAGAACATCTTTTACTTTCTTCAGAACGAAATCAGAAATTTCTTGGTTGGAAAGTTTTTTTACTTCGAGTCCTGAGATCGGCGAAAATGGTCGGCCGATACGCGCATAGAGCACACGAAGATAATCGTAAATTTCAGTAATTGTTGCGACTGTCGAACGAGGATTGTTCGAGCGAGATTTTTGATCGATCGAAATAGCAGGAGAAAGTCCGGTAATTTCTTCCACCTCAGGCTTTGGCATTTGTTGCAAGAATTGACGGGCATACGAAGACAACGACTCAACGTATCGACGTTGACCCTCTGCAAATATCGTATCAAACGCGAGTGATGATTTTCCTGAACCAGACATTCCGGTCACTGCGACCATTTTGTCTCGAGGCATATCAACATCGACGTTTTTGAGATTGTGCGTTTTTGCGCCACGCACACGTATCCAGTTTTGATGTTCTTTATCTTTCAATTATTTTTGAAGAAGCACAGTCGTAACATTTTGCAAATTTCCACAGTCGATCATGATTGTATCTGGAGTTGTAAGACTTGAGAACTTCACAATTTTAAATCCCCACGGTTTGATTGTAACATCTCCAAGGACATCCATGTGAATCAAACGATTTTCTCCCGAACGATTATCAAGCATGAGTTCAGTATTATTCTTCCATGTTTGGTTGACGGGTCTTACCTGACACCCTGAGTCAAATTCAAGACGTGCATCCGCGTACTGAGTAAGTGCCTCGGCGTACGTCAATACAGGAGCAGTTGGAGTAGGTGTCTGATGCACACTACCGCTACTAAAATCTTCAGTCGATTGAAGTACTGAGGTCTCGAGGTCGTGAGTTGATGGTGCTGTTGCGGGAGCTTCTACTTTACGATTTGGACGAAGCGCAATTGCGAGCACAATCACGAGTACGACAGCTCCGCCAACAACCCACCACCATTTCTTATCCATTGTTTTCATACTGAATTCCTGCGTTAATTATTATAGTCGCACAATACATCACTTTTTGGTTTTGCGCAAGTTACCGTGCTCGGAGAGCTTGGATCTCATCGCGCAAGATTGCAGCTGTCTCAAAATCAAGATCTTTCACCGCAGCGTTCATTTCTTTTTCTTTTATTTTGATGAGTTTTGCATATGCCTTTGGTCCTTTTGTGCCAAGCATTGCCATGTCAATCGACAATTCTTCCCCGAGGGCCTTTTCGTGTTCACTTTCAAGTTCTTGTGCAATATCACGAATGGCCTTCTTGATAGTCATCGGCGTAATACCATGCTTCGTATTGTACGCAACTTGAATCGCACGACGGCGATTCGTTTCGCCGATCGCTTTTTCGAGCGAACCGGTCATCACATCTGCATAAAGAATAACGTGACCATCAACGTTACGAGCAGCACGACCGATCGTTTGAATGAGAGAAGTTTCTGAACGAAGAAATCCTTCCTTGTCAGCGTCAAGAATTCCGATAAAAGAAACTTCTGGGAGGTCGAGACCTTCTCGAAGCAAGTTCACACCGACAAGCACATCAAATTCACCTTTGCGGAATTGAGTGAGAATACGAATACGATCGATTGTTTTGATTTCACTATGCAGATACTCCGCATTGATTTTTTTGTCTTTGAGATACGTGGCAAGATCTTCGGCCATTTTCTTGGTGAGTGTCGTGGCAAGAACACGATCACCTTTCTTCACCGTGAGTTCCGTTTCGCGAATAAAATCTTGAATTTGTCCTGGGTAACTTCCCTTTTCCAAAATTGGACGCACGATAACTTCTGGGTCAACAAGTCCGGTGGGACGAATAATCTGCTGAACAATTTGTTCACTCATTTCTTTTTCGCGGATAGCGGGAGTCGCCGAAACGAAGACGACTTGTCCAATACGTTGTTCAAATTCTGGAAATGTGAGCGGTCTGTTGTCACAGGCGCTCGGCAAACGAAAACCGAATTCCACAAGATTTTTCTTGCGAGCTTGATCACCTGCATACATACCACCAATCTGTGGCAAGGTCACGTGGGACTCATCAATGATCGTCAGAAAATCTGGCGAGCCATCAGCCTTGTGTGGAAAATATGAGAGTAATGTTTCTGGTGGATCCCCTGCTTTTTTACCCGAGAGATGACGTGAATAGTTTTCAATTCCGTTACAGTAACCCATTTCATCAATCATCGCGAGATCATATGTTGTGCGTCGCTTCAATCGTTCTGCTTCGAGAAGCTTTCCTTCTTTTTCGAATTTCTTGAGCTGAGTAGCGAGTTCCGCTTTTATACTTTTGACGGCACGTGTCTTGCTCTCATCATTCGTGATGAAGTGCTTCGCAGGAAATACGAACAAATGTTCTTGATCACCAAGTGATTTGGATGAAACAGGATCAATCTTTGTAATACGTTCGATACCACGAGCACCAACTGAAATCTGGTACATCATCGTTTCTGAGATTGGCATGATGTCGATTTTATTCCCGACAGAACGAAATGTTCCCGGTTCAAGATCGGCATTCGTACGAGTAAAATGTACTTCAATAAGTCGGCGCATGAGTGCTGTACGATCGATCGTGTCACCAACAGACAATTTCATATTCACTTTCTGATATTCAGCTGGACTTCCAAGACCATAAATACACGAAACCGACGCAACGATAATCACATCTTTCCTGAGCAGGAGGGACTGTGTCGTCGCGTGACGAAGACGATCAATTTCTTTATTAATCTGTGCGTCTTTTTCAATATAGGTATCACTCGTCGGAAGATATGCTTCTGGTTGATAGAAGTCATAGTATGAGACAAAATAGTGCACTGCGTGGTTTGGAAAAAATTCTCGAAATTCCTGTGCGAGCTGTGCGGCGAGTGTTTTGTTGTGGGCGATGATGAGCGTCGGTTTGTTGTGTTGTTGAATGACATTCGCTATCGTGAATGTTTTTCCTGTACCGGTAGCACCAAGAAGGGTCTGCTTTTGCATACCTGAATCAAGTCCTTTGACGAGTGCTTTGATTGCCTCTGGCTGATCGCCTGACGGCGCCCAGTCACTCTCTATAGTAAAAATATTCTTTGACATCGTAGCTGTTAGTTATACATGGCATCGCGAATTTTCTCAAGCTCACCGAGTATTGTAGCATCAGTAATTTTTTGAAAACGTGGCTTGTTGATATCATTTTTCGTCACAATTTCTGCGAACATCGCGCGCGGTCGTACGTTCCAATGCTTCCCCGCTTGGTATATCGGCGCATTATAAAGGGGTCGATACATGACCATTGCACTCTCGGCGAGACCATCAATTTCAGAGTGATGTGCGATACCCATCACCTCATACGCATAGTTGTTTATCTCACCCGCTGGATCGTGCTTGTAATGATAGTAAAATCCTTTTTCGATATCCATGTTATTTTGCATACGATTTCATGAACGATTCCTTGAGTTCATAAAAAGTTCCGGCAATAATCGCCTCACGCATTTGATCAACGAGATGTGTCAGAAAGTATAAATTGTGAACGCTTGCGAGCATGCTGCCAAGCATTTCTTTCGCATGAAAAAGATGCGCGAGATATGCACGAGTAAAATGTGTACACGTATAGCATCCACAATCACTTTCGATGGGAGTGAAATCTTCGCGATATTTTGTGTTCATAATACGCATTCGCCCTTCTTTGGTATAGAGTGTTCCCGTTGAGCGAGCATTGCGCGTGGGTGCGACACAATCAAAAAGGTCAACACCATTCTCAACTCCCATAAATAAATCTTCTGGTTCGCCGATACCGAGCAAGTGACGCGGTTTGTCTTCAGGCAATTCTTCATTCACCCACTGCACCGCACTATGTAGATCGTCTTTTTCAAATGAACCTCCGATGCCAAAGCCGTCGAATTCGGCGCCGCCGGTCGAGCGCATCAGAGATATTTCGCGTGCCGACCGGCGGCGCAATTCCTCATCACGTCCACCTTGTACAATCCCAAGCAGTGCCTGTCTCTCAGCATTCGGTCGTGCATGATGATACTCAAGACTTCGCTTCGCCCACGCATGAGTACGCATGAGCGCCTCTTCCTGATATCTGCGTTCTTCTGTCGGCGAGGTACATTCATCGAACGCAAAAATAAGATCAGCCCCAAGATTGTGTTGGATCTCCATCGACTTCTCAGGCGTAATGTAATGCAAACTTCCATCAATGTGCGAACGAAACGACACGCCATCATTACCAACCGTCGCGAGACGAGGAACACCATCATCAGCACTTGAACGCTCAGGAATTTGTTGTGATGGTTCGGCTGGATGTAGCACTTTTGAAATTCCCTTGCCATACGCGGCACCAAGTGAAAATACTTGAAAACCTCCTGAGTCTGTCATCATCGGTCCGTTCCATCCCATGAATGTGTGGAGTCCTCCTGCGCGCGCAATCAATTCATCCCCAGGCTGCAAATACAAATGGTACGTATTACAAAGTGTGATTTGCCCGCCCATATCTTTCAACATTTCAGGCGTCATTCCTTTCACTGTTGCTTTCGTTCCCACAGAAACAAACGCCGGTGTCTGTACTGTGCCGTGAGGTGTTTCTAATACTCCGGCTCGTCCAAGCGCATTCGGAATTTTTTTTGTAATCGTAAATTGGATTGGCTTCACAAAATTATTGTCTTACTTCAACAAAATTCAATTCATAAATATTAAGTGGTGCTCCAAGGAGAATTGTCTGAAACGAATCTCGCGCATCTGATACGACTTTTTGAAACACAGCAATAGTGCTCGCATTCGTTTCCTTTGTCATCACAGTCGCGCCGTCTGAAACAGTAACATCGTGAGGTATTGTTGTATAAAAATTACCTCCCCCTTTTCCCGTAAGTGTTACGTCAATATTTGATGGCATAAGTCGAGCTTCTGTTTCTTCTCCTGGAGCAGAGTACAATTTAACAATCGCAGTACTCGGCAACACTTGCTCAATCGAACCAATCGGTGTTTCGCCATTCGCATACACAATCTGTCCAACAGAAAATCCAACAGAACTTCCTCCGTCAATCACCAGTGTGTCGTACAGTGAATGTGGCGGTTTTTCGATAACGGTAGCAAGAATGAAATGGGCACTTTCATTCCTTCCCATCGCAGATTTTAAATTAACATTCTCTCGTGCTGTCTGATCACTTTGTGCGAGTCGTGCGTTCAATTCTGAAACTTGTGCTTTGAGTGCATCATTTTCATTCGCGAGTGAATACTTTGATCGCACCGTTGTGCCGATAGTGACAAACAATCCTCCAATAGCATGTGTACTCCGTGCGATGGTTATACCAACAGCGCTCACACTTCGACGCGTGACCGAACGAACAGTGGGGATCGCAAAAATAATAACAAGAAAAAGAAGGGCCCCAATGACGCGCAATTGGCGAGTCTTTGTATGAGTTGGAGCAAATTGTCGCTGACGCGGAATCATTTTTCTAGAATAGCACAAAAGGTGCTTAAGCAGATACCCGACTATCGTGGAGGCAGATCGTTCGTCGAGCTCACGAGTTGTTCTTCGTATTCATCTACTGCATCAAGCACAACGCCGGCACCACGAGCAACAGCCGTGAGCGGATCCTCTGCGACGAAAATTGGAATTTTAAGCACTCCTTCAAGCAGTGAGTCGAGGCCTGTCAGAAGCGCTCCGCCACCAGAGAGGACAATGCCTCGATGCATTACATCAGAGAGAATTTCTGGTGGCGTTGTTTCGAGTACCTCTTTGATACTATCAACGAGTTCATTCACCGCAGGCGCGATCGCTTCACGGATATCACTATCAGTTATGATAACTTCACGTGGAAGTCCTGTGACAAGATCGCGTCCACGAACTTGAGCTTCTTGAAATTTGCCTTCCGTCGCGCTCGCAATTGCAATTTTTACATTCTCAGCAGTCTTTTCTCCGATGAGTAATTTGAATTCATCGCGAAGGTATGAAGATATATCTGAGTTGAGTCTGTCGCCAGCGACTTTTGAATTCTTGCTTCGCACAATTCCTCCAAGAGAAATGATAGCGATGTCTGTCGTACCTCCGCCAATATCAACGATCATCGAACCGACTGGTTCTTTGACGGGGAGACGAATGCCAATCGCTGCAGCCATTGGTTCTTCGATAATGAATACTTCGCGAGCTCCGGCAGATTTTGCCGCGTCATACACGGCTCGAATTTCGACATTGGTGATTCCTGATGGGACACCGACGACGACACGGGGCCGAAAAAATTTCTTCGAAATTTTTTCGGCCTTCGCAATCAAATACGAAAGCATCTCCTCGGTCACCTCAAAATCCGAAATCACGCCATCAATGATCGGTCGCACCGCACGAATATGCCCTGGAGTTCGTCCGAGCATGTTCTTCGCCTCAGTCCCGACAGCCACAATGCGTCCAGTCTTTTGATTCACCGCAACGACAGAAGGTTCATTAATCACAATCCCATGCCCCTTGAGGTACACGAGCGTATTGGCAGTACCAAGGTCGATACCGATGTCGTTTGAGAATGTGTTGTAGACCCGTTCAAACATAAAACTTAATATGCTTTCGCAAAAATAACGCGGCGCTTCGATGGCTTACCAGACTTAATACACATACCAACTTCGTCTTTTGAATCAAATGGGATGCAGCGAATCGTTGCTCCTGTTTCTTCTTTGATCAACGCTTCTGTTTCGCGCGTACCGTCCCAATGACCGAGAACAAAATTTCCTTCTTCGATTGCCTGTTTAAATTCATCCCAGGTATCGAGTGTTTTTGTTTTTGAAGTACGAAGTTGTACTGCACGCTCGTAGAGAGATTTCTGAATTGTTTCGAGAAGCTGACCGATACGTTCTGGTACATCACTGAGCGTGACTGTTTCTTTTTCGCCTGTATCGCGACGCACAAGTACAGCATGATTTGCTGCAAGATCTTTTGGTCCGAATTCAACACGTACAGGCACACCTTTGCGTTCCCATTCATAAAATTTCTCACCAGGGCGCAGTGCGCGATCATCGATTTTTGTACTAATTGAAAGTCCGCGAATCTGCGCATCAAGTTCTTTCATTTTTGAGAGCACATCAGTATCAACATCTTTGCCAATGAGAATTGGCACAAGCACTGCTTGAATAGAAGCCATCTTTGGAGGAAGCACGAGACCCTTATCATCACTATGTGTCATGATAAGTCCGCCAATTGAGCGAGTCGAAAGTCCCCAGCTTGTTTGCCAACCAAACTGTTGTTCATTGTTTTCATCGAGGAATTGAATATGAAATGCTTTTGCAAAATGATCACCAAGGTTGTGTGATGTTGCAAACTGAAGCGCCTTGCCGTCTTGCATCATTGCCTCACATGTATAGGTACGAAGTGCTCCTGCAAATTTTTCTGAATCAGATTTTTGTCCTGGGATAACAGGAATAGCCATGTACGTTTCTGCAAAATCTCGATACACCTCAAGCATCATTCGAGCACGCTCGTCGGCAAGCGCCTCGCTCGCATGCACCGTGTGTCCTTCCTGCCACAAAAATTCTGTCGTACGCAAAAAAAGTCGAGGACGCATTTCCCAACGCACAACGTTTGCCCATTGGTTGATGAGCAGTGGCAAATCTCGGTATGAGTGAATCCAATTTGAAAACACTTCGTACATGATAGTCTCCGAAGTCGGTCGAATGATGAGGCGCTCTTCCAAATCTTTGCCACCAGCATGGGTCACAACTGCAACTTCTGGAGCGAAGCCTTCAATATGATCAGCCTCGCGCTTCAAAAGACTTTCCGGAATGAGCATCGGGAAATATGCATTCTCAACATTTGATTCTTTGAATTTTGCGTTCAATACTGTCTGTACTTTTTCCCAAATTGCATAGCCGTATGGCTTGATAACCATCGTTCCCTTTGCAGGACCATGCTCGGCAAGCCCAGCTGCACGAATAATATCGAGATACCATGCAGAATAATCCTCTGCGCGAGGAGTGATGTGGAACGACTCTTCAGTTGATTGATTTTGAGGATTTGCCATCTGTTTTTTAGATTATGCTATATACGGATACTACAGGAAAAAAGTGCCTTTTACAAATGAACTGATGCTGGCATCAGACATTTGCCCAAAACCAATTTTTCTGCTATAGTAATTGGGCTTTCCGTGGGGAGTCCCGACACTAGTCACCTTCCCTGTATCGGCAGAAATGCCAAGCTGAAATGCTTAAAAACGGATCGCGCCGAGCTACGCTCGGCTTTATAATTAAGGTTTTCCGGTCATGAACCGAGAAACCAAGCTATTGTGTCTATGTCAGAGAACACCAGTGCATCCCCGCTCCTCAAGGAGCTCTTTAGTGTCGGCGCTCACTTCGGGTATTCCCGAACTCGCCGTCACCCATCGGTCGCCCGACATTTGTTCGGCACCAAAAACAAGGTCGACATCATTGATATCGAGCAGACAGAAGTCATGCTCCAAAAAGCTGCTGAGTACATGAAGACTCTCGGCCAGAAAGGCAAGACTGTTATCTTCGTCGGTACGAAGCCAGAAGCAAAAGATGCTACTCGCACAGCCGCAGAAAGTCTCGATCTTCCATTCGTTACAAGTCGCTGGGTTGGAGGTATCCTTACAAACTTCCCTGAGATCAAAAAGCGTCTCACTCGTCTCGAAGAACTCCGTGCAGCCAAAATTTCTGGAGACCTTCAGAAAAAATACACCAAGAAAGAACAGCTCCTCATCGCGCGTGAAGTTGCGAAGATGGAAGAACTCTTCAGTGGTATCGTTTCTCTCAAAGGACTTCCAGATGCACTCTTCATCGTAGACCCTAAGAAGGAAGAAATCGCAGTCCTCGAAGCTCAGCGTCTCGGTATCCCAGTCATCGCCCTCGGTAGTACAGACTGTGACCTCACTACAATCACCTACCCAATCCTCGCCAACGATGCATCACGTGCAGCAATCGAATTCATCGTCAAACATCTTGCCGATGCTTACAAGCAGTAATTAAAAAACTATATCTATGGCTATCACAACGGAACAGGTCAAAGAATTGCGAGACAAGACGGGCGTTTCAGTTATGCAGTGCAAAAAGGCACTTGAAGAGGCGGGCGGAGACATGGAAAAAGCGCTCCTCATCCTCAAAAAGAAATCAACAGAAATTGCAGCCAAAAAGTCTGACCGTGAGGCAACTGCTGGCGTTATCGTCAAAGCTGAAAAGAACGGATTCGCTCTCCTTTTGACACTCCGCTGTGAGACAGATTTCGTTGCTAAAAATGCAGACTTCGTTGCAATCGCAACAACACTTGCAAACGAGGCAATCGAAAAAGGTAAGGCAGCCGCTGAAGCAATGGCTCCTGAACTCATCTCAACTGGTATCCAAAAGCTTGGAGAGAATCTTCAGCTCGGAGAAATCGTTGTTATGGAAGCTCCTGTCGTCGGTGTCTATGTCCACGATGGACGCGTTGGCACAATGGTTGGTCTCAGTGGAGGCAATCAGGAGGTCGCAAAAGACATCGCGATGCATGTTGCTGCAATGAATCCTGAATACAAGACTCGCGCCGATGTTCCTGAAGATGCAAAGACGAATGTCAAAGCACTCTTCGCGGAGGAGGTTGCAAAATCAGGTAAACCAGCAGATATTCAAGAAAAGATGCTCGCAGGAAAGCTTGATACATTCTTCAAAGAACGCACATTGCTTGACCAGCCATTCATCAAGAATCCTGACCAAACGATCGAGAAGCTCCTCGCAGCAAATGGTGCGACACTCGTCGGATTCGTTCGTGTAGCAACTGCGTAATAGACGCGGTACAATACTCACATGGTATTCACTATTATTCTCTTTTTCCTTTCAGTAGCAGTCGCTTTCGCTCTCATTGGGCACAAGGTCTGGCTTTTCCGTACCGGTAAAATTATTACCGGATCATATGAGGAAGCAGATTGGCATGATCTTTCTATCGAAAGCATTCGTATGCGTCTCATCGAATTTGCCAAGTTTACTGTTCACCACATCGTGCTTCTTACACTCAAGGCGTGGATTCTCATCTCAACTTGGGTACGAAAAACTGACGGCAAAGTGAAAGATCGACTCACTCGTCTGATCACAAAGAATGGACACCACCCTATAGGCGGACGACCATCAGGATTCCTCAAAAACATCCGTGCACACAAAGACAAAGTAACAGATGCGATTCGTAAAGAAGGTGGTGAGGCGGGGCTAGCAAAAAAAGAAGAAATATAGTAGGATGATTCGGTCGCTCACGCGACCGACCAAGCCGCTTTAGCTCAGTTGGTAGAGCAACGCTTTTGTAAAGCGTGGGTCCTCGGTTCGAGTCCGAGAAGCGGCTCAAGTTAAATAAAAAACCGGCACAAAGTGCCGGTTTTTTATTTGTGTGTCTATCTATGTACCTTATACTTTCTTGGTTGTAAGAACATCAACGTTACCTCCATTCATCTTCAAGCTCTTAAGTTTTTCACCGAATAGGCCTGAAAGATCCTTGTCGAAAACGCTTCCGAAGTCCGTTAATACCTTATTTACAGTATCGCGAACATCCTTCGTTTCATCTGGATTCGTAAATGTATATCCTTTCGCTACCTCCAATTTGCCGTCCTTCATTATGAATTTAAGATTGTCGATCTTGGCATCAACCTTTTTGCTTCCTTTCGAAGGCTTCACTTTGATATCAAGGTTCCCGACGAATTCATTCGCAGGCAGAACACGTGACTTCGAGGACAAAAATGCATTATCAGGCACCTCGATATTTCCATATCCGCGGAATGCTTCTTGAATCAACTTTGGAAGATATTTTTTTGTAAAATCTTCTTTTGACACAGGTTTCATAGTCTCGTGGGCATACTTATCGAGATCTTCCAAAAGCGGATTGTGACCCATTGCTTGGACTTTTAGATTACTTCTTTTGACCTCAGCCTGATTTGCCTTATATAATGCATCAGCAATTTTTCCGCGTGCATCAAGCGTAACGGCATACGTCTCTTCATCCGATCCTGGTGTTTTAGTCACTTGAGCGTGCTTTCTTAAAATTTCTTTGAAGCCTGTTGATTTCAAATCCTTACTATTTACAGAAAATTCAGAACCACCAGCCAATCGAGCTTTCTCATATACTTCTAAGTCCTGTGTAAGACCAGAATATTTGTCCTCAGGCTTTTCTCCAACGAATTTTCGAATTGTAAACTTACTTGGAGGAAGTTTATCCTTAGCTTTGAGCGGTACGCCGTCAGGTCCATGTGGCGTTGGTGCGTTTGGATCAGCTGGTCCGTGTGGGTCCTCATTTGGTCGCTTCTTTTTAGCAGGCGCCTTGCCTGATTCAAGTGGACGACGTCCCAAGATTGGAACAACCATTGGCATTTCATAATCCCACGAACCAGGAATATCCAGTTTAAGATGTGGCACGACTTTGTCTACCCCTCCAACAATAGTATCAGCTTGTCCAAGTCCGATGTGCGTTGCAATGATATTGATGTTCTCTGCTCCATCAGCTGCTTTGCCTGAGTCTTCAATAAGTTCGGCAAATTGGCCTTTGAAAACGGCATGTCCATCCGCGTTCACTTCGAACAAATCCTTACCGAGAGCACTGTCCTTGTCGATTTCAAATATTGCATTACCGTGTTCATCAACAGATGACACTGGAAGCATGATAACTTCATGCTGAGTCCCACGAGTGACCGAGAATGCCATCTTTACGATTCCGCCTTTTTTGATTGCTTCAGGTACATCGAATGCATCATTCCCATGGAATGATCCACCTGCCTTTACGCCCGTTCTAAATTCATAGTTTCCTTTCGCATTGACACCGGTTCCATTCTCGCCGCCCCAATACTCGCGTTTTTCGTTCAAGTCTGGTTTATCAGCAGTATTATTGTCATAGAAAGTATGTCGGTGGACTTTGGTAAAATCACCATTGTGACTCTTGATGTAATCCTCCGCACTCATTGGGCCACTACCATGCTGTGTCGTCTGGCTGAAGTTCGCAAAAATTCCATCTTTTTGAAGCAATGCACGGGATGTTGGCAGAAGATCTCCAGTCGTCTTATCAAACTCTAGTGGAAGATTCTTCTCAAGCACGTCATTACCTCGCATGATATTGTATGTACCATCTGGATTCACGGTAACCGTTGCTCCATCTGGAGTGTGCATTGTTGTTGCACCACCATTCATAAGATACTCGTGACCTGCACCCGTATCTGCAAGTCGAGGAACGTCTTCGTGGTTGAAGTGGCGACGCAGTGCCTCAAGCGCTGTAGCGTGCTCTGTAAAGCCACCTGTCGTGCCCTGATGTAAGTGTTTACTCATACCCTCAAGTACTCCGTCGAGATCGTCAGAAAGGAGGGCATGCGCTTCTTGGAATACAGCCCCGATACCGGCACCAAGTGTTGCTGACTTCACAAAAGCCCAAGCAGTGCGCTTCGCTTTCATTTTAGTAAACGCTTGATCCTTTTTTTCGATACCAGATTCACCACCAAGCAACGCACGTTCTTGCGTATATATTTGCTGACTCAGATATGTATCAAAATCATCTGTCTCTTTGTCGAAAACTATCTTTCCAGATTCGACTCCTTTACGAAGAGCCACAACCAATTTAGCCTCGGTTTTGTCGAGCTCTTTACCCTCTTTCTCCATCATCTTTAAACTAGAGTAAGTAACAAGGTCAATATGACGATCTTCTCCAAGCGACTTTCGAGCGCGAAGATTTGCGATGTGCGCGATAATCATATCAAGGTCAGCAGGCTGCATATTGCCAGCTTCAACCTTCGCGAGATCACCCGCAAGCAGTGTGGTGACTTCCGTAGCTTTTTGTGTTTCGTATGAAGTAGTATTCATTGAGTTACGACGCTTCATGTCGTCACCCTCAAATGTAACTCCTTTGGCTTTTTCGCGATGATGCTGAGCACGCTCGCGGTTCAAACGTGCAGCTTCTTTTGTAGCCGCAACAGTTCCTGAGATCACTGCCGTACCACCAAAACTCGCAATTTTTGCTGCATCAGTACGTGCAACTTTTGTAAATGCATATTTGCCCACTGAATAAACTGCTGCTGAGAGCGCGATAGCACCTGGAGTATTCACAAGGAACTTCCCGAGTTTTGAATTCTGTAGTTTTTCAACACCCTTATCAAAGGCATTGTGGTGCGCTGCTGTTTGCATGCGTCCACGGGTACTTCCGAGTGTAATATCAACGTCAAAGTCGAGCTCTTCAAGCTTCTGACCGTTGGCAACCGCTTGGCGAACGTTTTTTGCTATCTCAAGTATATTGTCGGCATATACCTCACGTTTGTCTTTGTACGTTGGGTCAAGATTTGCGATTATACGCTTCTTTTCTTCCTCAAATGCCTGATCTGACATTACATGCGTTGTATCAGCATATTTGCGTACGAGATCATTCATTTCCTGGCTGGAACGCGAATTCTCATCAATCGAATCTTTCTCTTCCTTTGTCAACATTTCGTCACGAAGCTCGTCGGTAAAACGATCTGTAATTGCAAGCATCGCTTCCTTGGCTTCGTTTGAATCAATGATCTCTTTGTCTCCAGCATAAAAATTGCCCGTATCCGCAATTTCCTTTCGAACTTTTGATATTTCACGTTGACGATAAAATTCCTGCATGAGATCATGCTTCCAAATTTTATCAATCTTTCGTTTAAACCAATTCTTGTTTCGGTCCTCTTTTGAGGCCGTCATGCGAGCGTCCGCAACATCAGTAATATGCGCTTCCACCATCTTCGTGGTGTTTACGATAGCAGCCTTAAAAACCTGTTTTTCGTTTGCAGGTGTAGGTGCGGGTGCGGGTGCGGGTGCGGGTGCTTTATTTGACATAAAAATTATCCTAGGTAAGCACTTCTAAAAGCAAGCATTTCGCCTGCGACCTTTTCATCGAGATCAGGAACGTATTTTTTGACGAATGAAATCATCTGCTCCTCATTATCAGCATCGAGAACTTTATTGAAATCATCAAGAGAATCTTCTGGCAAATTGGCGAGCACCATTGCATTGATTCTATCTTCTAAACGACTCATTACCCCGCGTTTTATTTCTGCGAGGACTTCAGGATCTTTTTCATCGAACCCTTTTGCCGAAACGAGCTCGTCTACGAACTGTTCGATATTATTCATACTTATATTATACCTTAATTATACTAAAAAGTCAATAGAAGCCCCCTAGGACATCTGACCCTTCTATTATAGCAAATAGAAAGTATATTAAGGTACAAATCTGTGCATTAGTTCCCTATTTCGGCAACGTCGCCTTCAGCTTCGGAATCAGTTTTTCGATATCTGCAACACTATGGAATCCCGTATACACCTGCCTATCAGACACAAGCGCTGGAAGTTCGGTGTCCTTAATATCATAAATCTTGATGAGTGTCTCAACTGCAGAGAGGTTCAATCCATAGTCGAATGAGTACACGCGGAGCGCTGGATATTTTTGTCGAAGATCGGTAAGTACATAGCCTTGCTTCACACACTCACTACAGTTGTCACTTGTTGTATAGAAATACAAGATAAAAACTGATTTCTGACCACAACGATTCGTGATCTCTTTCATGAGAAGGTAGTCTTTAATTTCAAGCAATGAATATTGTTTTTCAAGCTGTGTAAGTTCGTCAGATTTACCACTCGAATTCTCAAGATACTCAATCTTTTTTGAAAGATCATTCAATTGGTCAGAAAGTACCGTACTTGTTACCTGAGAACAATCTAATTCACCAAGGAGCGAATACTGAGTTTCTGCTGAAAGAAGGTCTACAGAAATATTATTCTGAATAGTATTAAGCTCAGCGAGTTTTCGCTTGGTTAATACATCACTTACATAAAAAATAGTTACAAAAATACCAAGGGTAATAAGAAAAACAACGAGGTATTTTGACCAGCCAGTATCATGTTCTACATTTGTTGTATTGTTTTGATTCATATATATAAAATTAATTCTGTTATCTCCACGCCGTCTCACGTCTGAACACGGTATTAATCACAGCCCGCATAATCCACAGTGGTGCAATAATACTATAGATTGCGATATACCACACCATGGCGAATGACGGCTTCCACTTCCCCGTCGACATCCTTGCACCAATCATAAGCGAAGTAAATACGAATCCATACAAAAGGACTGTGATGAGAAATACAGCTTGAGTACTTACATAAAACCAGCTAAATTGCTGTGGTTGAACAACGGTACTCACATGAACGCCAACGGCTTGAAATTGAACAAATTTATTTGTAATAAATTTTACAAACGTATAGATCATAAAAATGAACAGATATATTGCGGAAAAAATCGAAACAACTCCTGCTGGAATCGTGAAGAGCGCGAACGCGCCGTACTTTTCTTTAAATATCAAACGGCGATAATCAATAGTGTTATTGATAAAACCATAAATCCAACGCTTGCGTTGTTTGTACAGCGCTACAGCAGTTGGCGGAGTCTTGGTAAAGACTTGTGCATCATGACACTGCTCGATACGCATACCAGCCTCATGCATACGATACGCAATCTCCATATCTTCAGTTTTGTGAGCTTCGCGGTACGGGCCAAGTTGCTGGAATACTTCGATACGATAGATAGAGAATGGCCCAGGGGTTACGTGAATACCATTCATCAACCCAAGCATTTTTTTAATATATACGGAGAGCTGGTATTCGATTTTTTGTGCCCACTCAATCGGTCGTTTTGGATCTTTGACAATAATCGAAGGAGAAACCGCCATCACACCTGGCTCATCAAAATATGGAATCATTCGCTTCAAAGCGGATGGTGTTACATATGAGTCAGCATCCAAACAACCAATCATTTCTGTTGTTGCTTTTTCGATACCAAGATTCATTGCTGTATGTTTGCCACCATTCTCCTTGTGGATCACTTCGATATTAGGAGTATGCGCAAATTGTTGTAATACATTCCATGTATTATCGGTAGAGCCGTCATCAACAAGCATTATTTTGATTTTGTCTTTTGGGTAATCAAGCGCGAGCAATGATTCAACTGTACCTTGAACAGTTGTCTGTTCGTTCCAGCACGGAACAATAACCGTTACGCTTGGGTAAACACGATTGGGCTTATCATCGAGTCGAACAACGATGTCTTTGCGGCGCTCAAGGTATGTGACAAGAAAAAAAACCTCGACGTAAACGGCGAGAAAGGTGAAAATATAGAATATAAAGCTAAACACTTGCTCCATAAGGGTATTTTTGTATTATAGCACAAAATTGCTCCGAAATCCATTGAAAAAGGCCGGTTTTCGCGGAGCGAAAACCGGCCTTTTTCTAAGCAAAACCGTCAATTACTGCTGTGCAGCACCAGTCATACAAGCCTTGCATTTTGCACACTTGCATCCGAAGAGCATCATAACAGCGGCAACACCTACGAGAACGTAGACGAGAGCCTCAAGCTTTGGCCATGAGCCAAGGAGCAAAGTGACGAGGTTCCAATTACCACCGAAGAACATACCGAGACCAACAAGACCCCAGTTCAAACCTCCGACGAAAACAAGGAGACCACCGACCTTCGCAGGCATACACATACATTTTTTCATCATATAATTTATTTTTTCGAAACGTTACTAATAAATTACCCGATTGGGCATGTTTCCCTTCTATTATACGGTACTCATTTTATCGTGCAAGCGCTTTTGCACGCTGGTATGCTTTTTTGAATGTCCTCTCGAAAATCGAGCGAAGTGACTTACCCATCAAAACCGAAAGTCCAGCTTCCGTCGTTCCTGCCTTCGAGGTTACCGCGACACGAAGTTGCTCAGGCGTTTTTTCTTTCTTTTGTAAAATAGTATTTGTCGCCTTGAGTGTTTGGAGCACAACACGTTCCGCATCTTCGCGAGAAAATCCAAGTGCTTCAGTCTCCTCGATATAGGCCTCAGTCATGTATGCCAAAAATCCAACGCCACTCGCTGACACTGCGGTTGCTTTGTCGACAAGGTCTTCATTTGTGACACACAATTCTTCACCGATAGACGACAAAACTTTTTTTGTAAATGTCGTATCTTTCTTTGTTAAACCACTTCCCGTCCAGATAGTCATTGACTCAAAGAATTGTGCACCGAGGTTTGGCATAGCACGAACAATACGCTTGTTTGAAAAAACTTTGGCTATACTGCCGATCGAACGGCCAGCCATTACTGAGACAAGTAACGCATTCTTATTCAAGGCTGAAGATATCTCACTTGCCAACTCATCAAATGACTGCGGCTTAACCGCAATAATCACAATATCTGCATGTGTAAGTGAATCGTACTGAGTTGAAATGCCAATCAAGCGATGAGCACGTTTTAGCTGCTCGAGCTTTTCCATATGTCGAGCGATCACCGTAATCTTCCAATCATTCTTCACTGCACCGATAGCAAGAGCCCCCGCGATAGCTCCGCCCATTGCTCCAGCACCGATAATACAAATATGTTGTGGGTTTTTCATATTGGAATTTTATTTTAACAAAAATAAATTGTTCGCATGCACGAGTAATTTTTGGTGCATGTCTTTCGTGCGAAGCATGGTGTCGATATCGACACACGACATATCAACAATACCAAAAGCGATGCCTTGATTTTTTTGGTCTACGATCTCGATCACCTCTTTTTCATTAAAATATCCGTAGACTTTCTTCACACCAACAGCGAGCAGGCTCGCCCCATTTTGAACAGCCTCGACTGCCCCTTTGTCGATAACAAGTGAACCTGTCGAACTTTTTGCAGCCAATATCCATCGTTCACGTTCGGTAACTTTTTTACCGAGTGGCCGAGGAAGAAACTTTGTTCCAGCTTGTTCTCCACGAACAACCTTTGTTAGATTTCCATATTTTAAGCCACTCACAATGTATGACTCAATACCTACTGCTGTACAAATACGAATTGATTTAAGCTTCGAAAGCATTCCTCCAGTACTGTGTGACGATTTACTCTTTGAACAAAGACTAATGAATTTCTCCGTAATGTCATCAACCTCGGCGATCACCTTTGCATTTGGATTCTCTCGTGGATCACTATCACACAGCCCTTCAATATCTGAGACGATTATGAGCTTGGTCGCTTTCAGTGCGACAGCAAGGACTTGGGCGAGGCTGTCGTTGCCTCCCTCTCCAAACGAAAGGTTCGTGCCGTTGACCATCACATCGTTTTCGTTCACGACAGGAATAATGCCACGCTCAAACAAACAATTGAATGTATCGCGAAGCAACATGAATAGTTCTTTGCGGATGATTGAAGAACGTGAAATTAAAAATTCAGCGAGTATAATATTTTCTTTTTTTGCGCGTTCCTGCCAAGCGCTGAATAAAATCGGCTGACCGACACAAGTTGCAATTTTTTTGGGAGTAGCAAGATCATTGAGAGCAAGTCTTCCGAGACGAGCTGCCCCACTTGTAACGACAAGCACATTGACTCCCCGACTCATCGCTTCTTTTGCAGATTGCAAAATTTCAGTAACACTCGAATCAATAATCGTGCCGTCAGTATTCACCAACGCATTCGTTCCAATTTTAATGATGTAGAGGTCTTTGTTCATAGGATTAACGAATATGACCGTCGCCCTCGACGATATATTTCGTTACCGTAAGGTCTTCGAGCCCCATTGGTCCGCGCATGTGAATACGACACGTACTGATACCAATTTCGCCACCGAGACCGAACACTCCTCCGTCGGTCAATCGATTTGAAGCATTCACGAGCACTGAGGCACTATCAATATCGAGCTCAAATGTTTGTGCTGTTGTTTTGTTTTCAGTCACGATTGAGTCTGTAAGATGTGAACTGTATGTATCAATATGATGAATTGCATCGGCGTATGAATCCACGATTTTGATTGAGACCACGAGATCGAGATATTCTTCCGCCCAATCATCTTCGGTCGCAACCTTACACAAAGGTGAGTATGCGCGAGTTTTTTCATCACCACGCACTTCAACATTCTTAGCGAACAATTGTTTGAGTAATTCGGGCATAACACTGTCCGCAATATCTTTGTGCACAAGAATCGTTTCAATTGAGTTACAGGTTGCTGGGTTTGAAGTCTTTGCGTTCACCGCAATCGCGACTGCTTTCTCGGGATTTGCGTCAACATCGATATAACAGTGACAGAGTCCGCGAGAGTGCTTCATGACAGGCACACGTGAGTGTGCCGACACTGCATCAATGAGCTCTTTGCGTCCACGCGGAATGACGAGGTCGAGATATTCTTCCATGGCGACGAGTTCATAGACTGCTTCGTGACGACGATCCTCGAGTTGCTGTACAGATTCTGTTGGGAGACCTGAGGCCTTAAGTGCAGTTTCGATACATGAGAGCAAAATCGTATTTGAGTGTGCTGCCTCCTTTCCACCACGAACGATGACGGCGTTGCCACTTTTGACACACAAAATAGCGACATCGATGATGACGTTTGGACGTGACTCAAAAATACAGGCAATGACGCCGATCGGAGCGCGGACCTTTTTGATACGGAGCCCATCAGGGCGAACAGTATCTTTGACGATTGATCCAACAGGATCTGGAAAGTCGAGCATCTCGCGAACACCAGCAATGATACTGGTAAGTCCTTGCTCACTCAAAAGCAAACGCTTTCGCATAGCGCTTGTGATGGTTGGATTCTCGTCGAGATCAATTTGGTTTTCGGAAAGAATGAGTGGAAGCTTCTGTTCGAGCTCTGTGGCGAGCACTCGAAGAAACTCGTTTTTTGCGGTGCTCGAAGCTTTGCGCAAAATATGAGATGCCTGTTTTGCCTTTTCGGCTTGTTCTTTCACTGTGTGCATACGGACATTGGGTGAGAACAAATACGTTATTATAATACCATATAATACCAAAATGCGCAATTAGTACGAAAAAACCCTTCTATAGAAGGGTTTTTTCGTACTTTCGCTACGCTTTAATCAAAATAATTCTTCAATCGGAGAATGCGCTCATGTGTGCGGAGCTTCTCATGTACCTTCGCCTCAATCTGACGAATACGTTCGCGCGTCACACCGAACTCTGTGCCCACTTCTTCGAGTGTGTGCTGTACCCCATCGGAGAGACCATAACGCATCTCAAGAATCTTACGCTCCTTTGGTGAGAGTTCTTCGAGCACTCCACGAATCTGATCCGTAAGAATTCGTCGTGATGCTTCTTGGTCTGGACGAAGAATCTTGTCATCGGCGATAAATTCTCCACGAGTTGATTTCTCATCATCGTCACCAATTGGCTGTTCGAGCGATACAGTATCCTGAGAAATATTTTCAATGACGTGGACTTTCTCAACATCAATACCCATTTCAGTTGCGATTTCTTCGGCGAGTGGATCACGACCGAGGTCTTGCGCGAGACGGCGGTAGACTTGCTTGTACTTTGAAATCGTTTCAACCATATGCACAGGAATACGAATCGTGCGGGATTGGTCGGCGAGCGCTCGAGTAATTGATTGACGAATCCACCATGTTGCGTATGTCGAGAATTTGTATCCTTTGGTCCAGTCGAATTTTTCTACGGCTTTAAAGAGACCGAGGTTTCCTTCTTGAATAAGGTCAAGGAGTGTCAAATCACTAGAGCGTCCAACATATTTCTTTGCAATCGAAACAACGAGACGAAGGTTCGCACGTGCAAGCAAATTCTTGGCCTCCATATCTCCAGCTTGAATTCGCTTCGCGAGTTCTTTTTCCTCACCTGCTTGAATGAGCGGGTACTGTCCAATCTCTTTGAGATACATTTGGATTGAGTCATAACTCGAATCACTCTTCTCGTCCTTGTGATCTCCTTCAGCAAGATCAATGTCGAGCAAATTTCCTCCTTCGAGCACATCGATACCAGCCGTGGTGAGCTTCTCGTACAAATCATCAAGAAATTCAATGTTTGTCTCAATGTTTGGGAACGAACGCAAAATTTCGTCGAACGTTACGAAGCCACGCTTCTTGCCTTTCATGACGAGATCATCCGCGCGATCTGTTGGTGTCATTTTGCCTTTCTGCTGTTTCTTGGCAGCGACACGTCCAGCAGCGATTGCACCACTACCCTTTTGCGCCTTTTGACGAGCTGGTTTTTTGACGACAACCTTCTTCGCCTTCGCCACTTTTGGAGCTGGAGCCTTTTTGGCAACAGCTTTTTTGGCTGGCTTTTTGACAGCCTTTGCAACTGCCTTTTTCGGTGCAGGCTTCTTCGCAACAATCTTCTTTTTTACTTCTTTTTTCTTTGCCATAAAATCGTTCAAAATAAATGTTACTAATTAATTATGTAAAAATCGACTGCTTTTAATGGTGTTGAGACGTGTGCTTATCTTCTGTGATTCGGCGAGTAATGATTGGAGGACTTCGCCATCTTCACCTCTCTCAGCGTGCGACATCTTCGCCATCAAAGCCTCGAGTGCCCTTCCGAGCGTTTCTTCTTCTAAATTGTCGAGTAATTCCTCGACGTCTTCTTTCAAATCTTTTGAATCTTGATACACAAGTTCGACTTCGAAAATACGTTCATTCTTTTTGTCATTTGGCATTGCGAGCATCCCGATGAGCTGTTCTTCGCCAATGATACTTTTGATTCGATCTTTCACAGAATCGAGCGGGATGACAGACTGAGGAAGTGTCTCTTGCCAAAAGACAACACCGAGCAATCGATCGAGGATACGTGTCGTTCGCACGATTCCTGCATTCACTGTATTTGGTTGCACCAATTGTGACTGATTTTTTGGCGAAGGTGCTGGTGTTGCAACGAGCAATCGAACGACATCTTCAGCGAGTGCTTCTTCAGGAATACCCGTCTTCACCGCAATTTCACGGATGAAGTGTACTCGCTCGACAGCACTCGGCATAACTGCAATATACGGCAAAATCTTGTCTCGAATCGCACGTGTACGTGTGAGTTCACTCAGTGGATGTTCCATGAGCACAGAGAGGTATAAGAGGACAATGTGCTGTGCTGTATCAACAATCTTTTTCCATTCTTCTGCACCTTTTTCAAGAATGGTATCTGCTGGATCGAGGCCAGACGGAAGTTTGGCGATCTTCACATTCATCCCAAGCGACAATCCAATCTTCTCAGCGCGACCGGCTGCACGGAGTCCAGCTTTGTCAGCATCAAATGCCACAATGAGATTCTTGGTGAGCGCGTGCACAGCACCGAGTCCTGAAAGCAAACCTTTGTCTGTATCAGCGATGAGTGAATCACCAAGTGCTGTGCCGCTTGAAGCAACTGTATTCGTAAATCCCGCCTGATGCGATAGTACTAAATCCATTTGTCCTTCGACAAGGATAGCAGCATCGCGTTTTCTGATTTCAAACTTTGCCTTATCAAGACCATAGAGCGTACTTCCCTTTTTAAAAATGGGAGTCTCTGGTGAGTTGATATATTTGCCTTGCATGCCAGAACCATCATCATGAAGCATTCGTCCACTGAACGCGATGATGCGTCCACTCGTGTCACTGATCGGAAACATGACTCGATCACGAAAGCGATCATAGATATCGCCAGTCGGATTTTCATCAGGATGTTTCGCAAGACCAGCGAGCACAATCTCAGCATCAGTGAAGCCTTGTTTGCGGAGTGCATTCGCAAGTACTCGCCATTCCTTTGGCGCATATCCGATACGGAAACTTGCGAGTGTCATATCTTTGACACCACGCTTCGTGAGATACAGAAGTGCATCGGAACATGTCTTCAATTCTGATTGATAGAACACACACGCCGCTTCCATGAGTTCGTGAAGGCGATCCTTTTCATTTTTTTCTTTCGGGTCACTACCACGATATGGTTCAAGATCAACACCAGCACGTGCGGCGAGTTGCTTGAGGGATCCTTTGAAATCGAGTCCCTCAAACTGCTCGACGAACGTAAAAATGTCGCCTTTGGCACCACATCCGAAACAATAGTAACTATTGCGTGACGGCGAAATAAAAAATGACGGTGTTTTTTCGTTGTGAAAAGGACATGGAGCTTTATAATTACTTCCTGATTTTTCGAGTTTTAAGTACGAAGAAATCACATCAACAATGGAGAGTCGTTCCTTAATTTTTTCAACTGAAGAAGACATGATTTGTTTTTTGAAAGCAATTACGCAAGTACCCCACGCACGGCGCCGAGGACGAAGTCCTCGGCGCATCTCTTCATTATTCTGCCTGCTTCTGATCTGATTCAACAACGACTGGTCGCTCCTCGTGAGCACCATATCCAGTACCTGCTGGGATGAGACGTCCGATGATGACATTCTCCTTGAGTCCACGAAGTGTGTCGATACCACCGCGGATTGCATTGGTGATGAGGACACGGTTTGTGTTCTGGAACGAAGCTGCAGAAAGCCAACTCTTCGTTGTAAGCGCTGTCTCAGAAATTCCAAGTACGAGCGATTCTGCCTTTGCTTCAGTGCGTCCTTGGAGTTTCATAAGAGCGTTCTCGTCGAGAAGTTCAACTGTTTCGACAATCTCACTTGGTGAGAATCCTGTCTCTCCAGCATCTTTCACCTTCTTGCGACTGAACATCTGACGAATGATGATTTCGATGTGCTTACGCGCGATCGAGGCACCCTGCAATTCATACACTTTGTTGATTTCGTGAATGATATATTCTTCTGCACGCTCGCGACCTCCAAACTTGAAGATTTCTGCGATGTCAGCTGATCCATCAGTCATAAGTTCACCCTTCTTCACCGCAGCACCCTTCAAAACGATTGGAAGACGGTGTGGTGGAAGTTCGTATGTTGTTTCATTACTCTTACCATCTACCTTTGTGTCATGGAGAACAACAATTGCACGCTCTGCTCCATTTGGACGAACCTCGATAACAGTTCCATCTTCATGACAAACGACAGCTGGGTTCTTTGGCAAACGGCGCTCGAAGATTTCTTCGACGCGTGGAAGACCTGCGGTGATGTCCACTCCTGCGACTCCTCCGGCGTGGAACGTACGGAGCGTGAGCTGAGTTCCTGGTTCACCGATAGCTTGCGCTGCGACGATACCGACTGCTTCACCGACTTTGACGAGTGTGTTGCGTCCGAGGTCGAGACCGTAACATGCCTGACAGATTCCGTATGTTGTCTTACACGTAAGTGGTGAACGAACAAACGCTTCTGTAACACCAACTTTCTCAAGTCGCATTGCCTCTTCTTTGTTGACGAGGAATCCGCGCTTATGAATGATGTTTCCTTCTTTGTCTTTGAGGTCAGCGGCAAGCACGCGTCCACGAAGTGTTTTGGAGATTGGAATTTCGATACCAAGCACGTTGTCCTTGATCATCATCTTTCCATCCTTTGTTCCACAATCTTCTTCAGTGATCACAACATCTTGTGCAACGTCAACGAGACGACGAGTGAGGTATCCAGCCTTTGCAGTGTTGAGCGCTGTATCGGCGAGACCTTTACGTGATCCGTGAGTCGTAATGAAGTATTCAATTGGAGAAAATCCTTCTTTGAACGATGGGACAATTGGGAAATCAATAGTACGTCCACTTGGAGAAATAATGAGACCCTTCATTCCCGCCATCTGCGAGAGGTTACTCATACTTCCGCGGGCTCCTGAAGTGATCATGTCACTTGCAGAACTTCCTTCAACGAGTGTTGCTGGGAGCATACCTTCAATTTCTTTCTTGACTCCTTCCCAAATTTCAATTGTCTTTCGGTACTTTTCTTCTTCAGAGAGAAGACCTTCGTTGTATTGGTTGATGACTTCAAATTCCTTCGCACGTCCGCGCTTCACAGCCTCAGGCTTGCCTGCTGGAACATGAATGTTATCAATACCCCAACTGATACCAGACTTTGTTGAATACGTGAATCCAAATGTCTTAATCTTGTCGAGTACTTTTGGTGTCTCATCAATACCGTAGTGCATGATGAATTCATCCACGAGTCCGTTGAGACGCTTTTGGTTGATTGTTTCGTTCAAGAATGGGAAATCTTCAGGAAGGATTGAGTTGAAGAGCAATCGTCCAACAGTCGTTTCAAATGGCTGTTTGTTGAATGGCTGATATTTCTGACTGTCTGTTCCAAGCACTTTGATTTTTGCACGAAGTGAAACTGCTTTGAAATCGTACGCAGTGATTGCTTGGTTTGGACTACTGAACATCATACCCTCGCCTGTTTCGTTGATACCAACTTTGGTCATCCAGAAACAACCGAGCGCCATGTCCATACGAGGACTTGTGATTGGATCTCCGTTTTGTGGCTTGAGGAGGTTCTTGTTTGAAGCCATACGATCCTCGGCTTCATTTTGAGCAGCCTTTGAAAGCGGAACGTAAACGGCCATTTGGTCTCCGTCGAAGTCAGCGTTGAACGCTGGACACACGAGTGGGTGAACCTGAATAGCATTTCCTTCAATGAGCACAGGCTGGAAGGCCTGAATACCGAGACGGTGAAGCGTTGGTGCACGGTTGAGGAGCACACGCTTGCCCTTGATAACTTCTTCGAGAATTGCCCACACTTCTGGAATACCATCTTCGATGAGACGGTTCGCTCCACGAATGTTGTATGCAAGTTCTTGAGAGATGAGCTTACTGATGACGAATGGGCGGAAGAGCTCAAGCGCCATGTGCTTTGGAAGTCCACACTGTGAAAGTTTGAGTGATGGTCCAACGACAATCACGGAACGACCGGAGTAGTCCACGCGCTTTCCGAGAAGGTTCTGACGGAAGAGACCCTGCTTTGATTTAAGGTTGTCTGAAAGTGATTTCAATGCACGGCGCTGTGCCTGGTTCATCGCGACTGAATCATTCTGACGAGCGATTGAGTTGTCGATGAGTGCATCAACTGCTTCCTGAAGAATACGCTTTTCGTTACGAAGAATAACATCTGGTGCACCGATGCCCTTCAATTTTGCAAGACGGTTATTGCGGTTGATCACACGACGATAGAGGTCGTTGATATCACTTGTTGCATGACGTCCTCCATCAAGCGCAACCATTGGGCGAAGTGCTGGTGGAATAACTGGGATGACGGTAAGGAACATCCATTCTGGACGAATACCACTCGTGATCATTGAGCGAATGAGTGAGAGACGCTTTTCGAGTTTCTCACGCTCAACTGCAGATGCTTTTTCATGTGAAGCTTCACTGATTTCCTGAAGCTTCTTGAGGTCAAGATTCTTGAGCACGGCGTAAATAGCTTCGGCACCAATCGATGCTTCGAAACAAGTACCGTACTTAAGACTGTAGCGGTGGTATGCGATTTCAGTGAGCACTTTACCTTCGTAAATTTCACCGATTTCTTTCTTCGCAGTCATGAGGAGCTCCTTGAGCTTTGTCTTGGTCTCTTCATCTGCTGAACTCTTTACCTTCGTCTTGTATTCATTTTCGAGATTCTTGAGGAGTTTGTCTTTTTCTTCTTGGTACACCTTCATGATGATGTAGCCAGCGAAGTAGATCACCTTTTCAAGATCAGTTGCGGTGATGTTGAGGAGTGTCGACATGCGAGATGGCACGCCACGGAGGAACCAAATGTGCGCAACTGGTGTTGCAAGCTCGATGTGACCCATGCGTTCGCGACGAACAATACTGCGTGTAACTTCAACGCCACACTTCTCACACACGATATCCTTGTAACGAATACGGCGGTATTTTCCACAGTAACATTCGTAGTCTTTTTCTGGTCCGAAGATGCGTTCGTCAAAGAGACCTCCACGTTCTGAACGTCCCGTGCGGTAGTTGATTGTTTCTGGCTTGGTGACTTCACCGTATGACCAGTCGCGGATGCGGTCTGGACTTGCGAGCTTGAGCGAGATCGATTCGAAATCCGAATTTGTATCAATAGTTTTCATATATATGTTTCCTTCGTTAGATTACTCAGCGACCTCTTTCGAAGCTGCTTCTATGATTCGACCAGCGGTACCGCGTTTCTGCAAATCAACATCAAGTGCAAGACCACGGAGGTAGTTCAACATGACACTGAATGATGCTGGTGTATTCGGAATTGGAATTTCTTCACCCTTGATGATGGCATCGAAGGCCTGTGAACGTCCCATGATGTCGTCTGACTTAACCGTGAGCATTTCGCGAAGGGTGTGCGCTGCACCGTAACCTTCGAGAGCCCACACTTCCATTTCTCCAAAGCGCTGACCTCCACCTTGAGCTTTTCCTCCGAGTGGCTGTTGCGTGATGAGACTGTAAGGACCAATACTGCGCATGTGAATCTTGTCTTCAACCATGTGGTGCAGCTTGAGCATGTACATGATACCAACGGCAACATCTTGTTCGAATTTGTCGCCAGTGCGTCCGTCGTAAAGAGGAAGTGTTCCTGTTTCTGGGTATCCAGCTTTGACGAGTTCAGCTTTGATTTCTGTATCACGTGCACCAGAGAATGGTGGCACGATTGCTTGGTAGCCAAGCGAGTTTGCTGCGAGTCCAAGGTGCATTTCAAGAATCTGTCCAAGGTTCATACGTGATGGAACTCCGAGTGGTGTGAGGATCACATCAACTGGTGTACCGTCTGCCATGAATGGCATTTCTTCTTGTGGAAGGATTGTTGAGATGACTCCCTTGTTTCCGTGACGACCTGCGAGCTTGTCACCCACAGACACGTTACGAAGCTGAGCAACTTCGATAACAACTTTCTTGATGATTCCACTTTCGAGCTGATGACCTTCTGCACGAGAAAATACTTTCACGCCGATGATGCGTCCGCGCTTTCCGTGTTCAAGACGGAGTGAAGTGTCCTTCACATCACGTGCTTTTTCAGCAAAGATACTGCGGAGCAATCGCTCTTCAGGAGTGAGTTCTGTTTCGCCCTTTGGTGTGATCTTACCGACAAGAATATCGTTCTCACGAATTTCTGCACCGATACGAATAATACCTTCTTCGTCGAGATCCTTGAGTTTACCTTCACCAACGTTTGGAATGTCGCGTGTCGTAACTTCAGGTCCAAGTTTTGTATCACGAACGATACAAACGAATTCTTCAACGTGAATCGAAGTGAATACTGAATCTTTCACGAGACGGTCAGAAAGAATGATCGCGTCTTCGTAGTTGTTTCCAGCCCATGACATGAACGCAACGAGAACGTTTTGTCCAAGTGCAATCTGTCCGTTATCCGAACTCGACATGTCGGCGAGCAATGTTCCCTTTTTGACTTCCTGACCAACTGAAACGACTGGGCGCTGATGAAAGGCCGTGAAGTTGTTGGTACGTGAGAAGTTAACGAGAGGATATTCCTTCACGCCAGACTTGCCCTTGATGACGATATGACGAGCATCAACTTTGGTAACCTCACCTGCTTCAGAAGCAAGAACGAGACGACCTGAGTATGGTGCTGCGAATTCTTCGATACCTGTAGCCACGAGTGGAGCGTTTGGTATGAGACATGGAGTAGCTTGCTTCTGCATGTTACTTCCCATGAGCGCGCGGTTTGCGTCGTTGTGTTCGAGGAATGGAACCATCGCTGTTGCGATTGAGAATGCCTGATATGGAGCAACGTCGATGAAATGAATTTCATCACGCTTGATGAGACCTGGCTCAGTCTTAAGACGAGCTTCTACAAACTCTTCCATGATGAGACCTTGTTCATTTGTTGCAACTGCAGCGTGCGCGATGTTGTACTTTTCTTCTTCAAGGGCGTTCAAGTACACGATTTCATTCGTAACTTTTCCATCCTTCACTTTGACGTATGGAGTCTCGATGATTCCAAAATCATTGATACGCGCATAGATCGAAAGGTGAAGAATAAGACCGATGTTCGGACCTTCAGGAGTATGGATTGGACACACGCGACCATAGTGCGATGTGTGCACGTCACGCACTTCGAGACCTGCGCGCTCACGAGTGAGACCGCCGGGTCCAAGAGCAGACAATGTACGGAGATGTTCCACCTCAGCGAGGAGGTTTTCTTGGTTCATGAACTGCGAGAGCTGGTTGGTCGTAAAGAATTCCTTAATACGAGCCTGGAGCGGACGCTGGTTGATGATTTGAATTGGAAGTGCAGCAGCAGTGTCGATAGTCGACATGCGGTCCTGAACATTACGCTTGATCTGCGTCATACCGACACGGATTTTCTGGGCGAGGAGTTCCCCAACGTAACGAACGCGACGCTGTGCAAGGTGGTCGATGTCGTCAGCCTTTGCATTTGGAGTATTTGAGAGATCAACGATGTGCTTGATAACCTGAATGAGGTCTTCGCGTGAGATCGTGCGACGCTCAAGTTCTTTCTCATCCATTGAGAGATTGAAGCGCTTGTTGAAACGGAAACGTCCAACTGGTGAAAGGTCGTAACGATCTTTTGAAAAGAGCGCCGTGATGAATTCACGCGCGTTGTCTGCTGTTGCAAGGTCACCATCACGGAGACGCTTGTACATTTCAATGTTTGCTTCTGAAGGAGTCTTCGCAGTGTCCTTGGCGAGACAGGTCGCGACAACAGCGGCTGCTGTTTCGTGATCAGTAAAAGCGGCTCGGATTTCATCATCTGAAACCATGCCAAAACTGCGCAAAAGTGAAGTCACTGGGAATTTGCGCTTCTTGTCGATACGAACGTAGATAACACCGTCTGTTTCAGCATCAATTTCAATCCAGACACCACGTGCTGGGATGATTTTGGCACCGAAAAATCGCTTGCCTTTCAATTCATTTTCTGTGAAGAAAATACCGAAACTTCGTGCAAGCTGTGGAACGATGACACGTTCAACACCATTGATGATGAACGTACCGTGAGCCGTCATCATTGGAAGATCAGAAAGGAAAATTTCTTGTTCCTTTGCCTGTCCACCTGAGAGCTTGTTCGTCAAACGAACCTGCACTTTGAGTGGAGCTTCGTATGAGAGCTTGTTCTCTTTTGCGTAGAACTCATCACACTTTGGTTCACCAAGACTAAACGAGGTGAACTCAAGTTGGAATTTCTTACCCGAGTAATCTGGAATTGGAGAAAATTCCTTGAACACTTCTCCGAGACCTTTCTCGACCAATTCTTTGAACGAATGAATTTGCATTTCAAGCAAATTCGGAAACTCCGTGAGCGGGGCCTTGTACTTTTGGAAGTACTTTTTTGGCCGCGCAGTCGTGTGAATCGACATAGATTATTTTTCCGCGAACACAAACAAAAATGGGACGAGAGAAACCTCCTCCTTCGTCGGGGCTTCTATCATCCAGTTTATTCGTTTGTGTTCACCTTGGCGTGGAGCGCCAATTTAGCTACTAAAGCTCCGGATCGCAGCTAAAACTCAATCTGTCCGTAGTGGTATGTATATTACTTATTTTTGGTCAAGAGTCAAGAGTCAAGAGTTGTTATATGGTTATTTTCAGTTCTCCGCCGAGCGCTCTTGAAACCTTCTGTAAAAATACGACTGTTGGGTTGTATGTACCCGACTCAAATCGCGCAATCGAGGGTTGCTTCGTACCAATTTTAAGTGCAAGGTCCTTTTGAGACAATCCGAGCTGAATTCGTTTTTCAATGATTTGGCTGACTATCGAAAACTCAAGATCCATTTCTCTGTATGCTTTTCGAGTACCGGGGTCTTTGAGTGCAATTTTTTTTACTTTTTTAAATCGTGTCATTTGTATATGATACCATATACCATATACGTTATACAAGCATTTTTCTTCTTTTCTTTGCGAGTTCAATTTCAGATCGAGGAATCTTGCTTGTTTTCTTGTTAAAAACAGTAAGTAAGAAAATAGTATTCTTATGGAAACAATACACAATGCGAATATGTTCCTTTCCTATTATACGAAGTTCAAACAAGGCATTCCCGATGCTTTTACTGAAAGGCATGCCAAGCTTATTTTCGTATTTTTCGAGCAATTCTATGACTCGAATCACCCGAGCTCGCGTTTCCGGTTTAAGCTTCAAAATGAAGTCATCGATTTGCGAAGTGATCGTTTCGATATTCATATTGATACTGTATCACTGCATGTTAAACGAAAACTAAAAACCACAAGAGATTACCTCTTGTGGTTTTTACATCGCATGCCTCTGATTAGGAAAGGTGTGCAGAAACGAGCTTTGTCATTTCGAACATGTTCACGACCTTCTTTCCTGCGAAGACGGCCTTGAGTTTGTCGTCAGCGTTGATATTGCGCTTGTTTTTCTCATCCTGAAGTTTATTCTTCTTGATGTAAGCCCAGAGAGCCTTCACTACTTCTGAACGAGGCATTGGGCCTTTTCCAACAACGAGCGCAAGCTCGTCACTGATGTTCATTGGTTTCATAAATGCAGATGTTCCTCCTGCTTTTTTTGCAACTGTTTTTTTTGCTACTACTTTTTTCTCAGCCATGATATTGATTCTTAATTACTGATTATAATAAATGCTACTCCTGCCATTATACCATATCTCTCTCGAGGAAACAGCCTAATCCCCTAACTGTTGAAAGAATACTCTGGCGAGGTAACCTTGACACCCGATGCATCTGTCGTTGTGATGCGATAGTAGTATGTCGTGTTTGAGCTTATTCCTGGAAGCAGTGTTGAGTGTGAAATAACCAAATTGCCATCAGTAACGTTAAATGGGTACGCATTCGTCGTCAGACTCTGCGTGCCGTACTTGAGTTCGCTTTTGACAGCAGTCGTCGTCTGCCATTCAATCGTCTCCCCTTGCACAGAATAATGAGTCGAGCCAATCGTAATCTTCGATGTCGTGAATGTCGACTCTGGTGAGGTGACTTTGTTGCCCGCAGAATCAATCGAGATGACTCGATAGAAGTACGTCGTGCCCGCGCTCGCCTGTGTCACTGTGGCCGTATGTGCCGTCGTAAAATCACTCGATTGCACCGTACTATAACTATACTGCCCGACACTCGAACTCGTCGGCCCCCAAATCACCTGCCCTTCTGTTTTAAAATTCGTCGTCCACTTGATAGTCGCCGTCGTCGCAAACAAATCTGACGCAGTGATAGCCATAATCGTCATCACAGGAATCGTAAAGGATTTTTCTGCCGAAGTGACCACGTGTCCGCTCGCATCGCTCGCGACGATTTGATAATAGTACGTCTTGCCAGCAACGAGCTGTGTGAGTTTGACGGTGTGATCGGTCGACAGAACAGTCTCTTCAGGTGTCGTCATTGGATACGTGCTCGTCGTTGAACTCGTCGTACCATATTGCACATGTGATGTCGTCGGCACATTCGTTTTCCACGAAAGCATTTCTGTGCTCGACGAATCATTCACGAGCGGACTTTGCGTGATTGTGGGCAATGGATCAGGTGTTCCTGCTTTTTTGACTTGCACAATCGGTACTGGGGTTGGTGTAGGTTTTGACACAATCGGATGCGTCACGACGGGTGTTGCTCGGGTCTCTGATTTGGCCGGTGTATTTTTTGGAGTGGCATTCTGTGTGACTGGTTGATTGCTGACCGTAACGAACAGTGGTTCCGTTTTTATGACAGCCAGAGTCTCGTCGCTCGCCGTTGCTAGAATGGTGTGCCTACCATTCGCAGACTTCGTTGTATCCCAATCATACGAACACGGCGATGTTGTGCATGTCGCCACCGTAATGCCATCGATTTGAAGAACGATATCCTTGAGCGTACTATTCGTCGTCGCTATCGCGACGACTGACTGTGTCGCCGTCAAAAGCGACCCTGGAAGCGGAACAGCAATCAAAACTGAAAACGACGTTTTCCCAACAGCAGGCGCTGGAGCAGTCTTTGGCGCAGTTGCGCGGTGGAACAAAAAATACCCTGAGACAATCAAGAACACAATAACAATGCTTGAGATGAATACTTTCATGAAATAGAGAGCTCGCTACGCACGCTAGTAGACTTGTATTATATCACTTCCTGCTGATAACACGCTTCACAAAATACCTGTTCAGGTCGTTCGGGGGCAAATGGAGTCTCGAATGTGTTCGGACACGTATCTCCGTGTTCGTGATTCGTCCGTGTACACATACATGTCCTCGGCCAGAGCTTGCGTGGTGGACGAAGTGCAAAACGACGTTTGTATCTACAATCAGGGCAGCGGCGCGGAAGTGGAATTATTTCTCGACGATAGAACGCGAGTTCATCAGGTACGATATTAAAATTCTTCGTGCACGTCATGCAACGATAAATTTCTTTGGTCGCTGAGTCTGACACCTCGAGAATCGAATCAGGTACATTCTCCGGAGTGACCGTCTCTTTGCCGTATGTCCCTGGAAGGTTGTCTTCCCACTGCCAGCCACGAGCAAGCGTTTCCTCTTTCGAGAGTGGCATATAGAGTGCGCCTTGTGTTTCGTTGTAATACACAGGTGCAATATTTGGTGGGAAAAATTCACCATACTCACCAGTCGATTTCATCTGCTCGATGATTCTCGCGCGAAGATAAGTATATTCCTCTTTGGAATATTTTTTATTGAGAATCATGTACTCACCTTTTTTTATCGATACACACCCAAACAAATTCTGACTATTCTGGCAGGAATCACAATACTGCAAAAACGTATTGTCGTAGCACAAATGACAAAACGCTGAATTCGTCACTCGAGTACAGCCTTGCAGTTCGTAACAAAGTTCAACGTTATAGCCAACATGGTAAATATCCGCGCAGTTTCTATTTTCTATTCCACCATAAATATATTTAGAGTCCTCACATTTGTTTGTTTCAAAAGAATCAGTAACGTTTTTACAATCGTACATAAGAGACCCAATTGAGTTAGCATTGCGCTCACTAACGACATAACGATGTATGGAACCAATTTCCATTAGCACTTCGAACTCTTCACTCAATGTTTCTCTCGTCTCGAATGAAGACAAATCAATTTCCTGCATTTTTTGAAAATATTCTTCTCGAGTGCATTGCTCATTCCGAAACATGTAGCTCTTGTTTCGCATATTCGACGACATAAAACAATTAGTACATCCGTGAGCATCGTATACGTAGTGACACGAGGAACAGTCTTTCAAGAAAATTCCGTACTGACACTTATACGAAGTGCGAGAATCAGAAACAAAATATAAACGCTCACCTTTGTCGGCAATAAAACTACAGTCCATGCAGTCACGAGACTTCATGGCCCAGGTGCTGTACCATACATTCTCTGATCCAAAAGCAGCAAAGGAAAGATACACATTTTTATTATCACCGGAATGATTTGTGTATTCAGAATTGATACTATTTTTCGTGAGTAATGCCATGCGTGGCACCTCATGTTGGAGCCCGCTAAATTGTTCAAAAAACGGTCGTGAGAAATCGTAGTCACGTCCGAAGCTTGCGGGATCCCAACCGTCACTCCACCAACACGGAACACAATATACTTTGAATGGTTTGTTTGGAGAATAAATTGTCACCGTACTTTTGCCACAAAAGTCGCACGTTCAGCGATACAATGTGCGCTCGTTGCGCCATGCGTAGCGACGTTGTTGACGGCACTCAGCACAAAGTGTTGGCGCAGGCACGGCCATCTTCTCATAAAATCCAAAATCCTCCTCGGTTATAGCGAAGTCATGTGAGCAGATACGACACGTGTGTGTTTCTTGCATGCACTAACAGTACCATGAGCGCAGTTCGTGTTCTAGTGAATACTATTTTTGCCCATGCTTGCTAAATTTATAAAAATGTTGTATAAAGTATCAAAACTTGTACCAATGATAAAATCAACAATAACAATCGTCGCGGTAAATCCGCAAAATCTAGATTTAGAAACGAAAAATCATCTAGCTGGAAAAATTACGAAATCAACACCTGTTATCACCCATTTGCTGACAGGTCAAGCGAATGATCCTCTGTTCACAATCTCAATGGAAGTGCTTCAAGGATACAATGGAAGATATCAACTCACCGGTACTTCATTATTTAACCAAATAAACGTGGATTTGGATCCTAATGGCAAGCGTCTTGAATACATGAATGATATGCGGGCAAGTGATTACTGGATGGAAGCAACGTCAGCATTCACCCTGTGTCTCGATACATTTAATTCGAGAGACGAAGTACACATTCTTGTAATTACAAGTATTACAATTGCGAACGCACTTTTATACCTGTGGCCTTTTGTTGATATGAAAAAAAACCTTATGTTAAAAAACGGTTATCTCGCCTTGATTACAAAAGAGGACGAATATCGTTCTAACATTTTCTAAGAAATCAAAAAAGAACCGTAATAGATAAATATTACGGTTCTTTTTTATTGTGTTCCATTTTCCATGCTTCAATTTTCTTGTGGTCGCCTGAGAGGAGGACGGGTGGCACTGCATATTTTTTTTTCTTCCATTCGAGCACTTCTGGGCGAGTATAGAATTCGCTCGACGAGACACGCTCTTCTTCGAGCGAATCGAATGTGCCGAGCACGCCAGGGATTTGGCGCGCCATCGAATCGATGAGCACCATCGCTGGAAGCTCCCCTCCCGTGAGCACATAATCTCCAATTGAAACATCTTCTGCTTTCAATATCTTCGCAACACGCGCATCGATCCCCTCATATCGTCCGCACAGCATAACGACATCGGTATATTTCTTCACGGTCGCTTTCGCGTAGCTCGTTGTAAATTTTGTTCCGCTCGGACTGAAGTGAATGATTTTTGTTTTTCGATTCTCTTTTTTTGCAATTTTCTTCGCAATACTTTCAACCGCTTTCAAGACAGGTTCCGCGCGGATAATCATTCCCGGGCCTCCACCGAATGGACGATCATCCACGATGCGTGACACGTTGCCGTCAGGCCATACGCGTTTGTACTTCTTGCCCGAGACGAACATTCGCGGATTTACAAACGTGACTTTGATCCGTTTTTCTTTGATTGCACGACCAATGATTGACTCATTGAGATATGAATCAAAGGCTTCGGGAAATAGTGTTATAACGTAGAAATGCATAGGTTTGAACGGGAGCGCCCAATTACTTTTTGTTCATGACATCACTCAGGACTTTGCCGTCAGCCATCGTGATTGTGCGATGCGCCAATTTAGCATATTCCGGCTCATGCGTCACCATGACGATAGTCTGCCCTTCCTTGTTGAGGTCGATGAATGTTTGAATAACTTGATCAGATGTTTCTGAATCAAGGTTGGCAGTTGGTTCATCGGCAAAAATAATTTTTGGACTGTGACCAATCGCGCGTGCGATCGCAACACGTTGTTGCTGACCTCCCGAAAGCTGGCTTGGCAGATTGTTCATACGATCGCCGAGACCAACTCGAATAAGTGCTTTCTTTGCTTTCTCTTCGGCTTCAGGAAGTGGGTATCCTTGCATCAGAAGTGGCACAACAGTATTTTCAAGTGCTGTCAGTGAAGGAATAATCGCGTAGTCTTGAAAAATATATCCAAGATCGTTCAGTCGGGTCATTGTTCGTTCGTTCTCAGATACGGGTATCATATCAACTCCGTCAATGAGGACTTCCCCGCTTGTGGGCAAATCAAGCAACCCAAGCTGATACAGTAATGTTGATTTTCCTGAGCCAGATTTTCCTGTGACCGTGAGGAATTGTCCTTCTGGCACACTAAAAGTAAGGTTATCAAGCGCTACTATCCTTTGTTCGCCTGATATAAATATTTTGGTGAGTTTTTTTACTTCTATCATATTATCTTCCGAGAATCGCGCTCAACGTGTTTTGTTTAATAACGATACGTGCAGGAATATATCCAGCGATTATCGTCGTCACCATAAGGATTCCAGCGCGCAAGAATGTACCCGAAACAGTAGCAACAAGAATACCATCCGAGAATGGGAAGTTGATCGGGTTTGCAGAGAAATATGGTTTGATAATCACGAATACAAGAAACATACCAATCGTCACACCAATCAATGCATAAATCAGTGCTTGAAACATGTAGGAATATAATATCGCACGACGGTTGATACCAATCCCCTTCAAAATTCCAATGAATCTACGACGAGTGATTGCGTTGACAAAAATAACAATGAAAATTGTGATTGATGCCACAATCAAACCAATACCACTGATCGCGTTTCCAAGAATCGCGAATGTGGTCTTGATATCCTGCAAGAATTTTGGAAATGCTTCAGCAGCAGTTTGCACACGCCCATACGAACCAACACCACTATCAAGCAAGAATTGTTTGGCTGCAATAGGATCGGTGTTCGGAAGAAGCTGAATCGCGATCGATGATGCGTTCAAATCCGTTCTGCCTGTCATCTTGCGAACTTCACTTGCAAGTCCAATCACCGACGTATCAAACACATCGACTTTTGAAGACACGATTCCTTTCACATAATATTCTTTTTGGTTATTCCCAACCGTAATACGAATACGCGAACCAATCGAAACATTTTTGAGTGTTTGAAAACCAGGTGCATCAATCGGAGTAAACTCATAGAGTAAATTTTTACCAATCAAAACACTGTCCTGATCTTCCGGTGTGAGATATTGTCCACGAATGACAAATTTTGAAACACCAGAAAAATTTTCTTCTGCAACAGGATCAATACCCAGGAAAGAACCTCCTGCACCATCTGCAATTTCGCCTGGAGCAAGTGTCTTACGATAGTTACTCTCCACTTTTGCTGACCCACTATAGCGAACAGTTTCGTCTTTAAATCCAGGGATTGTTTTCGCAATATCTGCGACTTTGGGTGACTGCTCAATAAAGGCGTGATCCAAAAAAGATGAGATCACAATGTCTCCAATCGCATATTTTTTTTGTGCATCCTCGGAGCCTTGTATAAGTCCGACGAGAATTCCAGCAACGACGACAAGATTAAGAAACGTAAACGTCATGACGAGCACGATGAGTCCAGTCGTCCAAATATTGGCACGCTTAATATCGCGTTTGGCAAGATACCAACCGACTTTAATGTTTTGGGAAAATGAATTTTCGATGCGTGTGCGGTCCGCCATAGGTTACTTCGCACCCACTGCAATCTTCTCTCCACCGGAGAGGCCGCTCACGACCTCGACGAGTTCGCCATCACCGACAAGGCCGACGACAACTGTTTGTTTTTTGTATTCACCTGTCTTATCGTCAACAATCAAATTGACGCTCGTTGTTCCATCGCTCTCCTTGATAAGCGCAGCTTTGGGTATCGCAATAGCATCAGGTTTGTCCCACGCTGTGATGATCATATTCGCATTCATGCCTGGGCGAACCTTGTCCTTGATCAGATCAACGCAGTCCTGTGTATCCTTACAAACTGGATTTTGAATTGATGCTTTCATTTTGTAATTCACGACTCCATCAGCTGTCGTAGAAGATGGATCAATATGAATAACTGATCCAGTAAAAATAGTGTCTGGGCCAAATGCATCGAGTGTCATGCGCACAGGCTGACCGAGCGCGACACGTGCGATGTTTGTTTCATTGATATCCGCCTCAACATAGAGATTGCCAACGTCCTGAATCGTAACAACTTCCTGTTGCGCTTTGGCCTGTTCACCAATCTTTGAGTCCACATGAACGACAGTACCTCCCGCTGGTGCAACAAGGATCGTCTTATCATACGTTGCTTGAGCAGAAAGCACTTGCGCATTCGCGATATCGAGGTCAGCAGATCGTGCACCCGCCTTCTTCAAATCAAGATTTGCCTGAGCTTGGACAACAGCAGCTTGAGCTGCAGCTACCGTACTATCTTGCATTTTTAATGCATCTTGATATGCGTTGTAACGAGTAAGATAGTTGGATGATTTTGTATTCGGAATTGTTACTTTCCAAAGAGTGTTCGTTCCGAACGGATAGTTTGCGGGAAACTGGAGGAAGAGACCGTGTGTCCCCAAAGCGCTCGTTGTCCCAGAATTGATCTGACCAGTCCCCGATTCAATTCCGTCATATGAAAAGTATCCACCATTCCCTGTTGAGTACGTAGTAATAGTATATGCTCCCTCTCCGCTTCCTGAATATGTTCCCGACAAGAGTGGAGCAATCGTTACAGTTCCCGATACTGACTCAGGTGAAAGATCACCATTGAGCATCGCTGAATATGCACTTGCAACCAAATTGCCTTGTACTTTTTTTGCACTTTCGAGACTTGATTGTGCTGAAGCAAGTCCTGCTTGCGCAACAGCGATTTCTTCGTTCGAAGATCCTTGAACCACCTTTTGGTAATTTGCTTGGGCAGACTTGAGAGCGGCATACTCACTTGCATTGTTTAATGTTGCAATAATCTGACCTTTCGTAACTCTGTCGCCGACAGCAACTGGAAGTGTCTCAATCGTCCCATTTGTAGAAAATGACAAACTGAGATCAGTTGCGCTTGTTACTTGTCCTGTTGCAAGGATCGTAGATTGCAAATCAGCCTTTGCGACAGGATAGACTGTCACTGTGCTAGGGGTTGTATGGAATATCGCATACAAAATCGCAACTACGACAACCGCGCCAAGAACCCAAAATCGTTTTGGGTGAGACTCATAATACGTCTTGATCGAAAGAAAAATATTTTTCATGTGAATTTAGTATATCAATTGAGTTATGAATAATAAAGAGTTTTACTGAAACGAAAACAAGTCGTCTTTTGGAAATCGAACTTTCGCGCGTTTGCTTGGCTGAGCACTATCTTCTGGATCACGATGACCAATAGCCATAATCACAACAGGGTGGATTGACGCGGGCAACCCGAGTATTTCTTGAAATGCGTCAGGCTTAAATCCTTCCATAGGAGCTGCGTCGATCTCAAGCTCAGCACATGCAGCAAGAGCGAATCCAAGTGCAATATAGACTTGTCGTTCTGCCCAGGCAATAAGCTTTTCAGGAGTTTTTGACTCAAAGGACATCCACACCATCTTCTTAAGTCCCTCGAGTGATTCAGTCGTCACTCCTTGTATCTGTGCTGTATTCGCAATCTGCTGCTCTCCGCGTGCGGGATAATCTGTACGTGAACAAAAAACAAGAAGATGTGAAGCACCCATTTTCGCAACCTGTCCTGAAGACTCAATGAGTTTGTCCTTCATTGCACCGTGTGCAACAACGATATGATATGGTTGCATCCCCGTTGCCGATGGAGCGAGACGAATTGCCTCGAGAATTGTATCGAGCTGTACATCGCCTACAATATTTCCATTAAATTGTTTGGTGGCGTAACGCCAGTTGAGATTGTTGATGAATGACATAATATGAGTATAACAGTTACGAAAAATTCCGCGTACGCGGAATTTTTCACTTATAATTTATTGATTTCGAGATCCACGTGATCGCTCAGTCTCTGTGAGTAACTTTTTGCGCAAGCGCACAAAATGAGGAGTAACTTCGAGATATTCGTCATGGTTCATGACTTCAAGACCGCGTTCGATCGTGAGTTCCCATGCTGGGTTGAGATACATTGCCTCGTCGGTTCCTGATGAACGAACGTTTGAAAGTGCCTTTCCTTTGATCGGATTCACCATCATATCTTCGCCCTTCGATGTGTTTCCAACGATCATTCCTTCGTACACTTCAGTGTTGTGGACGATATACATCACACCGCGATCTTGAAGATTCCAGATGGAGAATCCAGCGGCAAACCCTGTGATCATCGAGACCATAGCACCAACTTCCTTCTTCTTAATCTCACCCGCCCATGGACGGAACCCGATCACGCGTGAAGCAAGAATTCCTTCTCCCTTTGTATCAATCACGAATTGGTTTCGGTAACCGAGCAATCCACGAGTTGGGATTTCGATAAGGATACGCGCAATGCCTTCTTTTTCTGTCATTGAAGTGAGCAAACCACGACGCTTGGTAAGTGTTTCGATAACTGCTCCTGAAAATTCCATTGGAACATCAACAGTTGCTTCTTCGTATGGTTCGTTCTTTACGCCATCAACCTCTTTGGTGATTGCCTTTGGCTGAGATACTTGCATTTCAAATCCTTCACGACGCATCTGTTCGAGGAGCACAGCAACGTGGAGTTCTCCACGACCTGATACTTGAAATGTTGCTTCAGAATCAAAGTCAACTTTGAGACCAACGTTGACCTGCAGTTCACGTTCGAGACGATCGCGAATCTGACGTGATGTAACAAATTTTCCATCGCGTCCTGCGAATGGTGAGTCGTTCACGAGGAAACTGAGTGTGATTGTTGGTTCGTCAATCGAGATTGTTGGAAGCGCGGTGACAGAATTGTCTCCGGCGATTGTTTCTCCGATGTACACATCTGAAATACCAGCAACGATACCAATGTCTCCTGAGACGAGCTCAGTAACTGGTTCACGTTTCTGTCCTATGAATGAAAACATTTTTGTGATTTTTGCCTGACGAGTTGTGTCTCCATGTTTTACAAAAATAGTGGAGCCATCTTTGAGCGTTCCATCATAGACACGCGCAATAGCGAGACGTCCGAGGAATGAGTCATATGCAAGGTTGAATACTTGTGCACATGCTGGAGCATTCACATCACGAGTCGCTGATGGAACAAGTTCGAGAACCATATCAAGAAGCGGTGCGAGATCTTTTGAATCATCAGCGAGATTGCGCTTTGCGATTCCCTGTCGTCCGATTGCGAAGATAGTTTTGAAATCGAGCTGTTCATCGTTTGCTCCAAGCTCAAGAAAGAGTTCGAGGACTTGTTCATGAACTTGTTCTGGGTTTGCAGCTGGCTTGTCGATTTTGTTCACAACGACGATTGGCTTGAGACCGAGTTCGAGTGACTTCTTGAGCACGAATCGTGTCTGTGGCATTGGACCTTCTTGTGCGTCAACAATGAGAAGGACAGTATCGATTGAGCGGAGCACGCGTTCAACTTCAGAACCGAAGTCGGCGTGTCCTGGAGTATCAACGATGTTGATCTTTGTGCCCTTGTACATGAGTGAACAGTTCTTTGAATAGATCGTGATACCACGCTCCTTTTCAAGATCGTTCGAATCCATACTTGAAGCGGTTGCGTCGACGGCTCCCGTAAACTTCAAAAGAGCATCGGTAAGAGTGGTCTTGCCGTGGTCAACGTGTGCGATAATAGCTATATTTCTGATATCTTTTTTGTCCATATATAAAATAAGAGCCCCGTGGGGCCAATTACCCTACAACAATAACACTATTTCCTCGAATACGCAAATACAAAAGGCCGCGCGTACGCGCGGCCTTTTTTCCTCAACTACCTCTCTTTATTTATGCCCCGTACCAAGTAATGTGTATTTATTGATTATATCTGTACTAGCATTCTTTGGTGGAATACCAGGAAGAACGAACCCGAAAATTCCATAATCGGCATTACTATAATATGTTCCATTCTTGTTATAACAACCAGTACTTGTTGTAAGTATAACTGAAGATTTCAAGATGCTGTCGTTCCAGTTATTTCCTCCGCCAAAAACTACGTTCAATAAATTTTTAGCAAGAATTCCGGCTTGATTTAATATCTGAAACGGAAGAGAAACCGTACCAATAAACATATTCGAGAGAGTATTTGAATCAAAAGGCATAGGAAACGGATTAAACCATTTTGTGTCCCCTTCAAAACAAGCAGGGTTAATACGCATAATTGGTACTTCACCATCCACAACCAATTTTCCTGTCGCGATTGAATTTGCCTTCAATGCAACTGGAACACCTGGAGCTGGATCGATATATTTTCCTCCAACTCCAAAATGAGATTCGTTCAAAGCATTTACTGAACCAGGGACAGACAATGTTCCTGTGTCATCGAGCGTACCGAGAACTTTCTCAGATGGTGCAGATGGACTACCATTGCCTCCATTCATAAATGCGAATCCTCCCGTACCCTCACCTTTATTATTAATGAAATCTGTCTCACCAGTACCACCGGTAAGATTATTCCAACCAATCCAAGCTCCTTGTGAAGTGACTGGTCCTTTTGATGTAAAAGGCAAAACAGATGAAGGAGCAGCTGCTGTACCTGCATTATTTGATCCCATCGAAGCGCCTGACTGAGGACAGTTTGAACCATCTCTCAAACAAACAGGAACGCCTTGTACATAGATAGTGTTATATCCAGGAGCGCTCGTTGAGACAGTACTCCCATCATTCTGAGCCACACCGAGCTGTCCGCGGATGCCTACACCACCTGCAAAGACTGACGTTCCTTGAACGTACAAGACCTTCATTGCAGAAGCGAGTGATCCAGTAGGATTTGCTCCAATATTAATCGCTGGAAAGAGAGTTGCTGTTGGTGGTGTAGCTCCAGTACCGCTCGTACCAGCACCTACTCCACCACCAGTAGTAGTACCAGTTGTAGACGAGCCACTTGGCGTAGTCGGAGCATTCGCTGGTACACCAATTGAATTAACAGCTCCAACACCAGGAGGAAGCATTCCTGCAGGTGATTGTGTACTTGTTTGTGAAGCAACAATAACTTGACCAGTCGCACTTCCAGTACCCGAATGAGCACCATTTACCACAAAAAAACCAGCACCCGCCAAAACAACAACAAGAAGCAAAACCTTTACTGCGTTATTTTCGGGGTTATTCCAAAAACTCATATCATACTGACTTGTGAACCTACCTACGGTTCGCAAGGAATAATAGTAATAATTACTATTGTAACTATTCCATTTTTTTTACACAAGCAAAAAACACCCTTACGGGTGTCTTTTGCTTCAAAAATATTCCTAATTCCAAAACTACATGTTCTTCAAATCAGCCATTGCCTCATCAAAAGTCTCTTCGATTCCAGCAGCTTTTGTACCGCCATCTGGTTCGTTGATCTTCAAATTGACGCGCGAATTATTCTTCATGCCGATGACACGGAGCAATGTGCGGATAGCCTTAGCTGTGTTGCCTTGGCGGCCGATGATCTTGCCCATATCTGCGGGGTTGACGGTGAGCTTCACGAGCACGCCCATCTCATCGACGGTACGCTCGATCTTCACATCATTAGGGTTGTCGACGAGTGCTTTTACTACGTATTCAAGAAATGCTGTATCCTGTTCCATGGTGTACTAAACTGAAATTCTGTTAATGCAATACATATACTATGCAATAGTTCCGACCCTACTGCTTAGGAAGCATAATACCTCACATCAGCATTTTTGGAAAGTCGTTTGGGCGCGAAAAAAATAAAGGTACTAAAAAACACGGAGGAATGGGTCGACCGTGTTTTTTAGTACCTTTATTTTTTTCGCGCCCACACTGCGTTACAATTACGCAGCTTTGAGTTCTTTGCGCTTCTTAGTTGGAGCCTTGCGTGAGAGTACGTTCTTTTTCTTTCCGACAACGATACCCTTTGTGACGAGGAAGTTATAAACAGTGTCAGATGGCTGAGCACCAACACTCATCCAGTGCTTTACACGATCTTCTTTGATAGTGACCTCCCCAGCCTTTGGGTTGTAGGCACCAAGAATCTCCTGGAATTTACCAGACTTTGCTGCGTTCTTGTGATCGGTCAAAACGATGCGGAAATGCGCCTCGTTCTTGCGACCTATTCGTTGCATTCGGATCATTAACATATGTGAGAGGTATACTACCAGAATTCAGAAAAAAGGCAAGAAATCGTGTTTTTGTCTCCTAAAATGGTATAGTACATATATATGAAAAAACCTCATCAAGGCGGAGACAAGCACGCCCCTCGTCCGCACCATTCCGCTCGAGCCTCTCACGAAAACAAAACGCAAACAAAGAACCATGCCCGACCTCAGAAAATCATTGAGGGTACGCTCGTCGTACTTGGTCGCGGAGGTGGTATCGTCAAATGCGAAGAATACAAAGATGGCATTCGTGTGTTTGAAAACGACATGAATATGGCACTCCATGGCGACGAAGTCAAAGTCGTTGTGACGGGATCAAAAGCCACTCGCCCATCAATCACGACAGGTGCTCCTACCAAAGAAACCATCGGTCGAATTACCGAGATCGTAATGCGTGCCAAAACACAATTCACTGGCGTACTCGCGCAACTCGGCAATTCATACATCCTCAAAGCTTCCGATCCAAAAATGTACGCAAATATTTCGATCCAAAAAGACATGGCACTTGATGCGCGTCCGGGAGATCGTGTGTATGTCGAAATGACTGAATGGAAAAATCAAAATGTTGCGCCGATTGGTCGCGTCGTTCGTCTCCTCGGCAAACCAGGTGAACACGAAACAGAAATGCAGGCCATTGCACTTGAGCGCGGATTCACCGAAGCATTTCCTGACGAAGTTCTCGTCGAAGCAAAAGCTATCGACGCGCGTGGTATAACCCTCGACGACCTCCGCGATCGTCGTGATTTTCGCAAGATTGTAACATTCACGATTGATCCATACGATGCAAAAGATTTTGACGACGCAATTTCCGTTGAGAAACTTGCAAACGGTGACGTCGAAATCGGAATTCATATTGCCGACGTTTCGCATTACGTACAGCCCAAAACTGAACTTGATCGTGAAGCGATAGAACGTGGCACGTCTGTGTATCTCGTCGACCGCACGATCCCAATGCTCCCACGCGTACTCTCTGACGACTTGTGTTCCCTGCTTCCCGATGTTGACCGCCTCACGATGAGTGCCGTCGTTACCTTCGGACCAGATGGCGAAGAAAAAGGCGCGTGGTTTGGACCAACCGTCATTCATTCTGCACAACGCTTCACGTATGAATCAGCTCAAGAAGTCCTTGATGGCGCACCGCACAAATTCCGCGAGGAAGTAATGATTGCAGCCGGCATCGCACGCAAGCTTGGCAAAGGACGTATCGACGAAGGCGCACTCATCCTCGAACAAGAAGAAATCAAAGTCATCATTGATGAGACGGGCAAGCCAATCAAAATTGTAAAAAAAATCCGCACCGAAAGTCACACATTGATTGAAGAGCTCATGCTCCTTGCCAATCGTCGCATCGCCGAATTCCTCGAGCGTGGTGGCAAATCTAAAAAAGCTGGAGGAAAACCAAATCCGAACGGCGAATGTGAATACTCTGTCATCTACCGAACACACGACCAGCCAACAACAGAAAAGGCCGAGGACCTCGCCTTCTTCATGCGCTCAATCGGTCACCCGATTCCGCTCCGCAAAGATGGATCGCTCGATCCTCGCGCGATCAGTGATGTCATTCATGCATTCGAAGCTGGTGACTTGAAACAAACCGCGCTCACTTTTGTGATTCGTTCCATGGCCAAAGCTGTGTACACAACCAAAAATATTGGTCACTACGGTTTGCAATTCAAACACTACACGCATTTTACTTCCCCAATTCGTCGCTATCCTGACCTCGTCATTCATCGCTTGCTCCGCTATGCACTCGCAGGCAAACCAGCTCCTGCAAATGCACGCAAGACGTACGAGCGCGTAGCGCGACTGTGTTCGATGGCAGAAGTGCGCGCAGCTGACGCAGAACGCGAGAGTGTAAAATTCAAACTCACTGAATACATGGCAACAAAAGTTGGCGAAACAATTACTGGAATGATTACCGGTATCGCTGAATGGGGCATCTATGTACGAGACAAGGAGACCACAGCTGAAGGCCTCATCTCTCTTCGCACACTTGCGAATGAACCATTCAGTCTCAATCCTCGACTCGCTACATTGACCGGACAAATTTCGCAAAAAAAATATCGAATTGGTGATACAATACAAGTGAAAATCGTTCGTGCTGATCCAGAGCGCCGACAGATTGACTATGAAGTCGTACAAGGATAAACAACTTTTGTTTGGATTACTTTTCCTCGGTCTGTCCGCAGGCTTTTTAGGGCGTGGTTTTGAACATATCCAATTCTCTTTTCCTGCCACAAACGATCTAAACCAAGCCGCTGCAGTTATTGCGACACAACAAAATCTTGTTCCATCACTCCCCGCGCCAACTTCAATCACTATCGGTATGGTCGGAGATATCATGCTCGACCGTGGTGTAAAGTTTAAAGTAAACAAAAATCTTGATGGTGATTATTCCAAACTATTTGCGAATGCCAGTTTTCTCAAAGATACAGATATTACTTTTGCAAACCTCGAAGGTCCTGTGAGCGACGTCGGTGCAGATCGTCACAACTTGTATTCATTCCGTATGGATCCAAAAGTTGTTTCCATACTCAAAGATGCGGGCGTCGATGTTGTCTCATCAGCAAACAATCACATCAAAGATTGGGGCGAGCCCGCACTTGTCGATACACTCGAGCGACTTCGCGCGGGAGGAATACAAACATGTGGTATTGGTATGAACAAAACAGAAGCAGAGACTCCAGCAATCTTTACCAAAGGAGACCGCACTGTTGGGTTCTTGTGCTTTACTGATGTTGGACCAGACGATGGTGCTGCAACAGACACAAAGGCTGGCGTACTCCTTGCAAACGATCCAGATTTCGATTCGATCGTACGCACGGCTTCGACCAAAGTCGACTCACTGATTGTCTCATTCCACTTTGGTGTTGAGTATCAAACCAAACACAATGCACGCCAAGAAACACTCGCCCAAAAAGCGATTGATGATGGCGCAGTTATGATTGTCGGAGCGCATCCTCATGTCGCTGAGGATATCGCCGCATACAACGGCGCACCGATCCTCTACAGTCTCGGAAACTTCATCTTCGATCAACCGTTCTCTACGAACACAACGCATGGTCTCTATGTCACCGCAACGCTCACAGGAAAAAACGTCACTGATGTGACGCCTCATGAAACTATTCTCGATTCAAACTACGCTCCTTCGCTCAGCACAAAGTAAAAAATTATTTTGCAATCAATACTGCTTCATCAAACTTGATGGAGAGTAATTTTGATGCGCCTTCAAGGCCCATCGTGACTCCGTAGAGTACTTGTGCACGAGACATCGTCTCACGATTGTGAGTGACCACGATGAGTTTGGAGTGCTGTGAGAGGTGCGTGAGCATGTCGCCGTACTTGCGCGAGTTGGCTTCGTCGAGCGCAGCGTCTGTCTCATCGAGTACGAGGAATGGTGGTGGATTGACCTGACTCATCGCAAAGAGAAGCGCAATCGAAATGAGTGAACGCTCGCCTCCTGAGAGCATATTGAGATCGCGGACTTTTTTGTGTGGAAGATTTACGTTGATTTCAATGCCGTGTTCAAATGGGAGCGCATCAGAATCCTGATCAATCATATCGCCATCTTCATCACGACGTGCCTTGTGTTCAACAACGATAGAAAGAAATGCTCCTCCCCCGCCAAACATGAGTTTGAAAAAGTCTCCAAACTGTACGTTGATTTTCTCAATACCTTCTTTGAAGGTACGTTCAATTGTATCGCGCAATTCATGAATGAGGGCGCGAAGCGAAGTAATACTTGCCTCGATATCAACAAGCTCGCGCGCGAGAAACGCATCACGATCACGAGTGTCTTCAAATTCTTTGAGGACTTCTGCCCCACTCGCAGCTCCTGCATCTTCGAGTTTGATTTTAATACGTTCGAGTTTTCGATGAAGTGCCTCACGCTCAGCGAATTTCTCATTCGTATCTTCGCTCATCGGGCCATCAGTCACACCATGCATCAACACACCGAGCAATGCTTCAGCTTCGCGTGTCTCTTCGGCAAGTACCGATTTGCGACGAGTGAGATTCTCCATGCGGATAGCGCACTCGCGAAGCTGCCCGTCGAGCGTAGCTCGACGGGCGACACCTGCGTAGGAACTTCGTTCACTGTCACGAATTTCTTGCTCGAGTTTCGCAAGCTTTTCGCGAGCAACCTGTACGTGATCACGCACGGCACTCACAAGCACATCGATCTCGCGCATGCGTGATTCGAGTGCTTGCTTTTCATGATCAATCGAAGCTCGTATCGAATCGCGATCAATCTCTGGAGCTTTCTGCCCTTTGAGTGAATCCGTAAATGTCGCAATTTTGTGCTTCATAGAGAGAAGCGCCGAACGAACGCCAGACAATTCTTCTATCGTCTCCGTTGTATCTATTGTTGCGATGATATCTGCACAGAGTGACTGCACGTCTCGCACAGGCACGACTGTCACTCCACGAGTCTCTTCGTGGACAACTGTAAGTGCATCAAGCTTACCTTCAATACGTCCAAGTGCACGACCAAGTTCTTCTTTCTCTCGAAAGAGTTTACTTTGTTCATTTTCTGCTGTTCGTACTTCATCGAGGATCACTCCACGTTCCGCATCGTATTTACCCGAAGTGCTACTTGTCACCACATCTTCGATACTCGCAATCTCACGTTTGATATGTGACTCCTCTGTATGAAGCTCGTGTTCAGCAAATCGAATCGATGCAGATTCTAATGTCGCATACTCATGATACAGTCCCGCAAATTCCTTGCGCAGTTCTTCTGCCATTTTAATTTTCTCAACCTGCTTTCCGAGGAATATGAGGTGCGGAGCAAGTTCACGTCGCAGTGCTTGGACTTCACGCATATTGAGCGCTGTTTTTTCGAGTTTGCGTTCTGCGTCGCGAATACGCATCTGGTAAACCTTGAGTCCCAGTGCGTCCTCTACCATGCCACGGCGATCCTTTGGAGACGCGCTGAGCAGTCGATCTGCCTCACCTTGCGAAATGATATGGTGACCTGAAGAACCAATATTTACCGAACCAAGAAGCTCCGTAATATCCTTGAGACGAACATTCGTACCATTGATAAAGTAATCACTTCCCCCATCAGCGGTCACCTCACGCGAAAGCGTGATTTCATCGAAGCCAAGTTCAGCGGATGCACCACTCGCATTTGAAAAAGCGAACTTACGATCAGAATTGTCGAACGCGATTGAGACGCGTGCCTTCGTTCCACCCGCAAGTAATTTTGAACCTTTCCAAATGAGGTCGGCAGAGCCCTTGCCTCGCATGCTTTTGATACTCTGCTCTCCAAGCACAAAGCGAATAGACTCAACGACGTTTGATTTTCCCGAACCATTCGGTCCGACGACTGCCGTGATTGGCGTATCAAAAGTAAGCGTTGTTTTTTTCGCAAAAGATTTAAATCCAGATAGTTCGATTCGTTTGAGCATACAGTGACTCCTCTATTCTAATCGAGCCAGTGTTTTGCTACAAGGGCTGCACGTGCAGCATCCTGTTCTGCTTCCTGTTTGGAGTGTCCTCGACCCTCGGCAATTTTTTCTTCACCAAAGAAAATACCAATCGTAAAATGCTTGTCGTGATCTGGACCTGTCTCCCGAACGACTTTATAGCTCGGCGTCACGTTTACGTGCTCTTGAGCTTTTTCTTGCACAAGACTTTTCGAATCGCGCCACAATTTCATTTTGACCACGTCAGCAGCACGCTTGTAGAGAAATCGATCGATGAATTGCTCTGCGACATCATATCCCTGATCGAGGTAGAGTGCACCAATGAGTGCTTCAATCGCGTTCGCGAGAATGTACAAACGTGCCTTGCCGGTATCTTTGGCTTCTCCTCGTGAAAGGAACAAATACTCATTCATGTTGATCTCATTTGCAAAATCAGCCATCGTATTTGCGTTCACGAGTGCGGCGCGATATGACGTAAGCTCACCTTCTGGACTTTCTGGGTATGTTCGATACAAATAATCAGTAACAGCAAGCTCAAGAACTGCATCACCAAGAAATTCGAGACGTTCGTTGTGTTCAATACCAGTACGTGGGTTCTCGTTTAAAAAAGAACGATGAATGAACGCCTGCGTAAGCAGGTCGCGGTTTTTAAAACTTACGCCAATAGTCTTTTCAAAGGTCTCCCATTCACGTGATAATTTTTCAGGCATAAGAGTAAATCGTAAATTAATGTCTATTATTCAGCACCACTATTGTCTCCAACGAGAGTCGTGATGGCATTCGCCATATACCCAGTCACGTCATCATACATTTTGAGACTTGCAACTTCAGCAAGCGTAAACCATCGTACATCGTCGAGTCCTCCAGAATGATTTTCGAGTGTGACCGGAACGTAAGGAGATTCTGCAAGGAAGAATGTAACACGCTTTTTGATTTTGCCTTTTTCTGGATGCGACGCGACGTACTCACTCTCACCAATTTTTTCTTTGATTGTAATATCGAGATTACACTCTTCTTTGATCTCACGAATTGCAGCTTGCTCAGCTGTCTCATCCCCTTCAACGCCACCCTTCGAAAGGGTCCAGTATCCAAAAATGTCATGCACGAGTGCGAAATACAATTCCTCGCCGTCGCGTGCATAAATGAGAGCACCTGCTTTTTGTTCAACAGGAAGCTTCGCAATATCTACTTCGTCGAGTTTCTTTTGACGCTTCGATGTCTGGTCCTTGCCCGGTTCGCCGATTTCTTTGTAGACAGCGCCAAGTACTCCGTTCACAAATCGTGACGAACTATCACCTCCGAATGTTTTCGCGAGTTCGATTGCCTCGTTTATAGCAACCTTTGGTGGCACTTCGTTGTGATCACCAAAGAGCAATTCACCAAGACCCATACGAAGAATGTTTCGATCAACCGCATTAATCTTTTCAATTGGCCATTCAGGCGCAGCTTTCTCGATGATCTGATCAATAATCTCACGCTTGTCGATGACATAGCTGAGAATCTTTTTCATGAACTGCAAATCTTCGTTTCCGGGTGCAAACTCGCCTTCATTGCGCTCAAGCATCTCTTCGACGCCTTCTGTTTGGTGACCTTTAAAATCCCACTCGAAGAGGGTTTGGAGAACGATTGACCGTGAAAGGTGCCTATTTGCCATTGTAAATAAAAATTATTGCGTTCAAATACGAAACGTAGAGAAGACAATCATAGAACGGGTTCTGCCCATTTCTAAATCTCTCCTCTCTGCACTACGTAAAACGTATGCTTATTTAGAGGTCTTGCGCTTTGCCTGCTTTTTCTCGACTTTCTTTACGACGTCGAGAACTTTGCGGCCACGGTAATAACCACAAGCTACACACACTGTGTGAGGCGGACGAAGGGTTCCACAGTGGGAACACTTAGAAAATGCCGCACTTTTAAGAGCGTGATGACTTCGGCGATTGCCCGTGTGGGCTCGCGTGTGACGCATTCGAATAACCATACAGGGAACATAGTAGCAAATATTTTTAAAAATGCAAGGGCGTCTCTATACCTTACTCATATTTTTCAAAAAGCTCTTGCGGTGAATCGGACACAGACCGTATTTCTTCAGTGCTGTGTAATGCTCTGCGGTACCATAGCCCATGTGTCGCTCAAATCCATAGTGTGGGTAGCGTTCGGCGAAGCGTGTCATATATCGATCGCGTGTGACCTTCGCTACGATTGAGGCGAGTGAAATAATTGGTTCTTTTTCGTCACCTTTGATAATCGTAATTTGATTGTGAAAATGTTCTGGAGCGTGGAGTGAACCATCAAGGAGAATAAGTGCATCGGTCGAACACTCAAGCGTCTCAAGTGTTTCGGCGAGTGCTTTTTTGATCGCGCGAGAAATGCCGTGCGCATCGATTTCTTTAGCACTCACCATGGACACGGCGAAATCGCACTTCCCCGCTTTCTGCCACGATTCGATTTGAGTAAACCATTCTTCTCGCTGAGCGCGCGAAAGTTGTTTTGAATCACGGAGCGGAATTCGAAACGTTTGAATTTCTTTTTCAGTAGTCGGTTCGAGAAGAACAAAAGCTCCAACTGCCACCGGCCCCGCCAGTGGCCCGCGACCGACTTCGTCGATGCCGACGATTACTTTCATACTGTAAGTATATAACAAATACAATTTCGAACGAACTAAACAAAGTAAAATTATACAATAAAAAATATCTTTGTCTAAAGGCATCAATCGTTGGTATACTACGCGCACATGAGCTCCAAATTCGTCCACCTCCACACGCACTCGCACTATTCCCTGCTCGACGGTCTGACCAAACTTGAGGACATGGTAGATATCGCAAAAAAGAACAGCCAAACAGCGGTGGCTCTGACTGACCATGGAAACATGTACGGGGCGATTGAATTCTACAAAGTTGCGCGCAAGGCAGGCATCAAACCAATCATCGGTGTAGAGGCATATGTCACATCCGGCTCACGCCTCGACAAAGTCGCGGTCAGTAACGGCAAGCGTTACTATCACCTCATCCTCCTCGCCAAAAATCTGCAAGGATACAAAAATCTCATTCGTCTCGTCACGATTGCAAACCTCGAAGGCTATTACTACAAGCCACGCATGGACAAAGAAATCTTGCGAAAATATCACGAAGGTATCGTGTGTCTTTCGGCGTGTCTCGGCGGAGAACTTTCGCAGGCAGTGCTCGCGAACGATATGGATAAAGCGGATGATATCGTTCGCGAGCACCTCGACATCTTCGGCAAAGAAAATTATTTCATCGAAGTACAAAGCCATCCACATATTGAAAACGACAAACTCGTGCGCGAGCGTCTCATTGAGCTTGCACGAAAACACGACGTCACTATCGTCGCAACACAAGACTCACACTATCCATGTCGTGACGACCACGAGGCACATCACACGCTCCTTGCAATCAACACACAAGGTGATGGCAACACGGGCAAATTTGAATTCCCTGACGACGACTTTTCGCTCATCGATGAAAAAACCGCGCTCGAATATTTTTCAGATATTCCCGAAGCTGTTGCAAACACATCCAAAGTCGCAGACCTATGCGAGAATTACGAGATTGAACTCGGTGTCGCCTACTTCCCTGAATTTCCCCTTCCTGAAGGAATTACGGCGGACATGAAATTACGCGAACTGTCATACGACGGTTTCGCTTTTCGCGATCTCGAACAAACGAAACCATATCTCGATCGTCTCGAATACGAGCTCAGTGTCATCAAACAAAAAGGCTACGCAGGATACTTCCTCGTCGTGGGAGACTTGCTCAAATTCGCGCGTGAAAACGGTATTCTCACAAATATTCGAGGATCGGTCGCGGGATCGCTCACGACATATCTGATCGGAATTACGAACGTTGATCCGCTCGTATACAAACTTCCGTTTGAACGTTTCCTCAACCCAGAGCGTCCGTCGCTTCCCGATATTGATATGGACTACGCCGATAACCGACGTGGTGAAATGATTGAATACGCCAAGCGTCGCTATGGTGAAGATCGTGTCGCGCAAATTGGAACATTCGGAACGATGATGGCCAAAGGTTCAGTGCGTGACGTAGCCCGCGCACTCGGATATCCGTATGCGATTGGCGACCGAATTTCGGCTCTCATTCCAATGGGCTCGCAGGGATTCCCTATGACAATTACGCACGCGATGGAACTCATTCCAGAACTTGCTGATGCATACAAAAAAGAAGCTGACACCAAGCACATCATCGATCTCGCCCTCAAACTCGAAGGCTGTGTACGCCACGTGTCTGTTCATGCTGCAGGTGTCGTTATCGCGCCAAAACCACTCTACGAATTTGCACCTGTGCAGTTTGATCCAAAAGGTGGTTCAATCATCACTCAATATGACATGCACTACATCGAAGATGTGGGCCTGCCAAAATTCGACTTCCTCGGTATTCGCAACCTTGCCATTCTCGCTGATGCTGTGCGTCTCGTAAAGGAGCTTCGTGATATTGATGTGAACCTCGACAAAGTTCCCCTCGAAGATGCACGCACATTTGAAATCCTCGCACGTGGAGAAACGATGGGGCTCTTCCAGCTCAATGGCTCGGGTATGACTGCATACCTCAAGCAACTCAAACCAACAACGATTCACGACATCAATGCCATGGTCGCACTGTATCGCCCAGGTCCGATGGAAATGATTCCACAATATATTGAACGTAAAGAAAATCCATCACTCGTGCGATATCTCGATCCACGAATGAAAGATATTCTCGATCAATCATACGGAGTCATCACGTATCAGGACGACGTCATGATGATTGCGATTAAGCTCGCCGGATATTCATGGCTTGAAGCCGACAAACTCCGTAAGGCAATGGGGAAAAAAATTCCAGCCGAAATGGAAGCGCAGAAAAAACATTTGCTCGAAGGTTTTGTTGAGCACGGTCTCACAGAAAAAAAAGCACAGGAACTCTGGGCTCTCATCGAACCATTCGCAGCGTACGGATTCAACAAGGCGCACGCCGCTTCGTATGGACGCGTGGCATATCAGACGGCGTATATGAAGGCGAATTTCCCTGTGGAATATTTGTGTGCGATTTTGACGGCCGAGTCAGGTGACACAGAGAAGGTCGCCGAAATAATCAACGAGGCCGTCAAAATGGGCATCACTGTTCTCCCTCCAGAAATCAATGCGAGCTTCGCCGACTTCACTGTGGTCAACAATTCAAATGTCTCCGGTGAAGGCATCATTCGTTTCGGCTTGCTTACCATCAAAAACTTCGGTGCAGATATCGCAAACGCCATCATCGAAGAACGCAGACTGCGTGGCGATTTCAAATCGGTAACTGAATTCCTCGAACGCATCACACACAAAAATCTCAACAAGAAATCAATGGAGGCGCTCATCAAAGCCGGAGCCTTCGATCATTTCGGCGAACGAGGACAACTGCTCGCCAACATGGAAATCATGCTCGCATACAACAAAGAACGTCAAAATATTGGATCACAAGTCTCACTGTTTGGAGATCTCCCCACTCAATCGCTCTCGCTCACCCTCGCACCAGCTCCAAAAGCTGAAACAATTGAAAAATTGAAATGGGAAAAAGAATTGCTCGGATTGTATGTATCCGGACATCCACTCGAACGCATCCGTGATCGCATCGAAAAAAGTGGCATGACCATCAAGAAAATTCGCGACGAAGTGAAGCCTGGCTTCCCTGTCACGTTCGCCTGTATCGTCGAAGAGGTGAAAGTTATCTTCACAAAGAAGAATGAACAAATGGCATTCATCAAAGTCGGCGATCTCACAAGCTCAATTGAAGGTGTCCTCTTCACCAAAGCGTTCGCGGAACTACAAAATATTCTTTTGGTTGATACGGTCGTTGCAGTACAAGCTCGCGTGAGCGAGCGCAACGGCGAAAAGAGTCTCGTTATCGAAAAAGCCAAGGCTGTATAAAAAACAAAACCTCTACTCACGTATTTCTACGCTTTCGAGGTTAAGATGATATAGAGCGGAGTCCTTTATTTTTCAACAAAAACTCCATAGCTTACTAAAGCGCACACTATCAATGTGCCATTAAAGCAAAGCCATATAATTAAAACGTTCTGAAGAATCTCCATGTGGCAAGTTTTGAATCACTATACCCCTATTCGAATTATCCGCAACACCTTTTCCCAAAGCCTATAGCGTGCTAGGATTTCAGTATGAACCAAGAACAACTCGCCCATGCCCGCCATACACTTGCGCACCTACTCGCCCAAGCGGTAAAAGACCAATATCCAAGCGCAAAATTGACTCTCGGACCCGCTGTCGACAATGGTTTCTATTACGACATCGATTTTGGCAATGATAAAGTAAGTGACGAAAACCTCAAAGATCTCCAAAAATCCATGCGAAAAAATCTTTCAAAATGGACAGCTTTTACGCACCGCGAAGTAAGTCCGGAGGAAGCACGCACAGTCTTCGCCGGCAACGAATACAAACTTGAACTTATAGAAGAGATTGCCGGACGTGGTGAGAAAATTACACTCTATACCTGTGGCGGTTTTGAAGACCTTTGTCGTGGAGGTCACTCAGAAAATCCAAGTCAAGAAATTTCCGCTGATGCATTCAAACTCGATCACGTTGCTGGTGCATATTGGCGTGGTGATGAGAAAAACAAAATGCTCACTCGCATTTATGGTCTTGCTTTTAGCACCAAAGAGGAACTCGACGCATACATCACACAACAAGAAGAAGCCAAGAAACGAGACCACCGCAAACTCGGCAAAGAGCTTGGCCTCTTCGTATTCTCCGAACTCGTTGGTCCAGGACTCCCTCTTTGGACCCCACGTGGCACACTGATCCGTGAAGCACTCAATGACTATGTCTGGAGTCTTCGTAAAGATCGTGGATATGAAAAAGTTACAATTCCACACATCACAAAAAAAGAACTCTATGAAACAAGTGGCCATTGGGCAAAATACGCCGATGACCTCTTCAAGATTCATACACGCGAAGATCACCTCTACGCGATGAAGCCAATGAACTGTCCGCATCATACACAAATTTTTGATAGCGAACTTCGCAGTTACCGTGATATGCCTCAGCGTTATGCTGAGACTACGATGGTCTACCGTGACGAACAGTCTGGTGAGCTCTCAGGACTCTCACGCGTGCTCTCAATCACCCAAGATGACGCACACGTATTCTGTCGTGAAATTCAGATTGAACAAGAAGCACTCGCCATCTGGGACATCATCGAAACATTCTACAATACGTTTGGGTTTAAACTCCAAGTACGCTTTTCTCGCCACGACCCAGCAACACCAGAAAAATACCTCGGAGGCGCAGACGTCTGGAAAAAAGCTGAGGACGCGCTCCAAAAACTCATGGAATCACGCAACGTGACATGGATTGATGGTATTGGTGAGGCAGCATTCTATGGACCAAAAATTGACTTCATTTCTCGCGACTCAATCGGACGAGTACTCCAAGTCGCCACAATCCAGCTCGATTTCAATCAGCCAAAGAATTTCAAACTCACCTGTATCAATGAAAAAGGTGAAAAGGAACAAGTTGTGATGATCCACGCAGCCATCATGGGATCAATCGAACGCTTTATGAGTACACTCATCGAGCACCTCGCTGGGAATTTCCCTGTTTGGCTTTCGCCAACACAAGTCGTCATCGTGCCGATCAAAGATGTTCATGAGGAATATGCAAACAAAGTTTACGCAATGTTGAAAGCAAAAAACATTCGCGTAAAACTCGATGATGGCAAGGACTCAATGGGCAAGCGCATCCGCGAAGCCAAGAACATGAAGACTCCCTACGTCATTGTTATTGGAGACAAAGAACGCGATGCAAATGTACTCACCGTCGAGACCCGCGCAGAAAAAATCGAAAATATCTCTCCTGAAGAATTTGTAGCACGCCTCGAAAAAGAAATTGAAGAAAGGACGTTAAACTAACAAAATAAAATACGCACAAAAAAACACGAAGGATGACCCTCCGTGTTTTTTTGTGCGTATTTTTATCTAATGATTTTTGCCAGAATTGCCTTTGAAAGAGTAAACACGGCAATGCATGCCCAGATCGCTTGAAGTACAAGCGACGGAATTGCGTGTTGATAGAGCACATTCGCACCAACACCAATCGATCCAAAAAGATTAAGTAATTGATATGAAGTACTTGAACCTTGTACTCGCTTGGTCGATACCAATACATATGCGAGCACAACAAGCCCTGTACCAATCCATCCTGCCGTCTCCGTGAGAAACTGTATAGTCATTAGATGTCGATATCTGCAGTATGAGCGTATGTCTGAATAAACGATTTGCGTGGAGCGACATCGGAGCCCATGAGCATATCAAATACACGATCTGCTTCAGCTCCGTCTTCGATCGCGACTTGTCGCAAAATACGACGAGCAGGATCCATTGTTGTTTCCCAGAGTTCTTCGGCGTTCATTTCTCCGAGACCTTTGTATCGCTGAATGTGCATCTTTACCGCGCGAGGTTTGCCTCCCTTTTCTTCAACGACTTCGACGACTTCTTCCTCGCCTTCCTGTTCTCCCCCGCCATCTTCTTCAGCGCGACGAATCATCTCATCGAGATCTTCGGTTTGCGCACCAGTGATAGCGAGTCTTTCTTCGTCAGTATATGCGTAGAAAATTTCTTTGCCTTTTTTGATCTTGTAGAGTGGTGGCTGTGCAATATAAATGAATCCTCCATCAATGAGTGGTCGGAAGTAACGATAGAAGAGAGTGAGAATGAGTGTACGAATGTGCGCTCCGTCCACGTCGGCATCTGTTGCAATCACAATCTTGTGGTAACGCAATTTTGAAATATCAAATGTGTCGCCGATAGCAGTTCCCATTGCAACAACGAGATTACGAATCTGTTCACTCGCAAGCATTTTGTCGAGACGAGCACGTTCAATGTTCAGAATTTTTCCTCGGAGTGGAAGAATCGCCTGTGTACGGCGATCACGTCCAGTCTTTGCTGTACCTCCAGCGGAATCTCCCTCCACAATGAAGATCTCAGCTTCTTCGGCGCTCTTGGTCTGACAGTCAGCAAGTTTGCCAGGGAGTGTCATTCCTTCCATAGCTCCTTTACGGAGCACGGAATCTTTTGCTGCTTTCGCGGCCTTGCGCGCGCGAACAGCAAGAATTACTTTGTTGACGATTGCTTTGGCATCATCTGGATGCTCTTCAAGGAAAGCTGCAAATGACTCACCAAACACAGTCGCAACCGCGCCCTGAGCCTCAGGAGAACCGAGTTTACCTTTGGTCTGTCCTTCGAATTGAATTTCACGAAGTTTAACCGAAACAACAACGGTAAGTCCTTCAAGAACGTCGTCTCCAGTGAATGCTCCGTCAGCTTCTTTGATATATCCTTCTTTTTTTGCGTAGTTGTTGAGAGTACGCGTAAGCGCCATTTTAAACCCAGTGATATGTGTTCCTCCTTCTGGGTTATAAATATTGTTTGCGTATGCAACAATCTTCGCCGACACATCGTCGGTATATTGAAGCGCAAGTTCTACCATCACATCGTCTTGTTCCTTTTCGATGTAATAGATACTGTCGTGAAGTGGCTTCTGTGACAGGTTGTAATACTTCACAAGTGAAACCAATCCTCCTTCAAAGTAGAACGAGTAATTGGGTAGATCAATACCGAGATCGCTAAACCAGTACGTACCATCGAGATCCATCTTGCCTTCGTACGCACGTGCATCAATCACACGAATACGAAGTCCCTTCACGAGATATGCTTGTCCGCGGAAATGGTTGACGATAGTGTCCCACACGAAAGTAAGATCTTTAAAAATTTCGACGTCAGGTCGGAACGTCACAATAGTTCCGTGTAATTTTGACGAGCCAAGTTTTTTGACTGAAGCTTTTTTCTTTCCCTGAGAATATTCCTGCATGTATGATCCACCATCACGATGAACGATAACTTGCGTGTATGAGGAAAGTGCGTTCACGACAGATGCTCCCACACCGTGCAAACCTCCAGACACTTTATATCCTTCACCACCGAATTTTCCTCCGGCGTGCAGTGTCGTCATGACTGTTTCAAGTGCTGAGACTTTTGTCTTTGAGTGAACATCCACCGGAATTCCACGGCCGTTGTCGGCGATGCGAATGCGATTGTCAGGAAGCAAAACGGCTTCGATTTCGTCTGCGAAACCGCCCATGGCCTCGTCGCGCGAGTTGTCAAAAATCTCCCATACGAGATGGTGCAGACCTTCGATACCGGTACCTCCGATGTACATTCCGGGACGCTTACGGACTGGTTCGAGTCCTTCCAAGACGGAAATATCTTCTGCGCTATACGAACCCGCTTTTTTGTCGGCCATAGGGAATAAAAATTAAGTAAATAATAGGTAAAATGTCCTTATAGAATAAGGCTTAAATGCATAAAGCACTTGTATCGATTATAGCACAATTCTCGCGCGAATACGAGCAATTATTGTGTCGCTTCTGGAGCAGTAGGCGCGATGGGTGTGGTGCCTTGTAAAGTGTCTCCCCCGCTACTTTGCGCTGGAGCCTCAGGGGTCGGCGGAACGACGTCTGGAGTCGTTTCGGGCGCACTATCTTGAGCCTGCGGAGTTGGATCAGATGCTGGTGTTTCGGGTGTAGTTGGTGGTACTTCAGGTGCTTGTGGTGCAGGTGTCGATGCTCCACCTGCTTGCATGAGCAAATTCTTAAATTGTTCCTTCGTCACACACACATCGTCAGCACACACCTTGTCTTCGACATGCAATGTACCGATTGTCGCTTCCTTGATCGACACAACTGCATCTTTCAAAAATGTCGTGATGAGCGAAGCAATCGATCCGTCTTTGGTGACATCAATCGATGACAACGTCTGCAATTTGATATCGAGTTCTTGAATTGCTTTAATTGCAGGAACGATAAAGCCTTCGTATTTCACTCCGAGATACGTTCCATCACCAACAGGTGCGACATACTGTGGGAAAATTTGTTGTACTTCTTGCGCAATAAATCCAGTATTCAAATTTTGAGGCATTGTCGGATCAATCCAATTGAATGTAACAGGTCTTAATTTTTCAATCTGGGGCAAAATATCATCAAGATTAGTAACATTGGTTTTTAAACGGGAATCTGATGTACACGTCCATGCCATACTTCCATCAAAAGTACAATATCCACCGGAGCCATTCAGTGTAATCAAACCATTCGCCGAATTAACATCAACATACGCACCGTGGACACTAGGACTACCAGTTGGAGAACCGAGTCGATATAGTTGATTGCCATAATCAAGCGAAAGTCCTGTCTGCGCTGTTTCAGTAACCAACTGATCCCAATGGTTAGTGACAGTGTGGTGATACGTTGTAGCCAATGTCGCACTCATTCCGTATGAGAATACCAGTGTTGTTGATAACACAGGTATATGATGATAATCATTCGTTGCGTTTGTGTCAGTAAACGAAACAGTGTCGACTTTCACCGAAATGGAACTAGTCGTTGCGGTCGCAAACGACGTACCTCCCGTAATCGTCTCCCCTCCAGCAAACAAACCAGTAATGCCATCAATTACTAGATTCGTACCGTCATCACTTTGCAACGTTCCATGTGCTCCCGAGGTTGAACCGGTTATCGTTTCTCCAACAGAAAATGTACCCGAGAGAGATGTGTACTGTATTCTTTGAGCATCAGTTCCGTCGATCGTAAGAGTAAATGTAGCCGTAGTGATACCAGTATAATTGCCTTGAATAGCGACATCGTTTGTACCAGAACCAGTGAACAAAGTTGGACCAGCTACACCGCTATACCCAGTTGAATCTACCTTTTTCCTACCATCATTTACTGAAAGTAAAGTTCCTCCTTCCCCGTTACTAATATCACCAATTTGATAATTGCGATTGCCGTGATCAATTTTTAAATAAGAGTGTCCATTGCCACCAAAACCGACATTAAACAAACTCATGTTTTTATCGTATGTAAAACTATTGCTTCCAGTGATCATGTCAGTTGTACTTGAACCATATGCAACTTGTGTCGCAGCAATTCCTCCACCGATCGCAGTTGCCCATGAGGTATTCGTGCCGTTCGTTTGCAAAAACTTCCCCGTAAATGTAGCTTGGGTTGGAAGCAAATTATTGAGTGAAGTATTGGCACTCGCAACATCAAACAAATTGCTGGCTCGATTGAGTGGTGTATATCCGAGAGTGCTCGTAAGATCACTCGTAGTCGCAGGATTAGCGACCGTTATACGACCCTTTGCATCGTAGGTTAAATTACATATCGTACAACTACCTGCCGTTACTCCAGTGGTCCCAAGCGTCAAAACTCCGGTGCTATCAATAGTCGCATCACCATGGAGTGTGGCGAAATGTGGTGCTCCAGAACTCACTCCCAACAAAAGCTGACCATCAATACCAACAGACACTGCTGAAACGGGTGAGGCACCATTCCCGAGCAAAAGCCCATTTGCGGTGAGAGTCGTTGCGCCTGTTCCCCCGTTTGAAACAGAGAGCTGTGTACCAGACCAATTCGAATTGTTGATTGTACTTAAGGTAGAAAGAGTTCCGAGACCAAGGTTAGCGCGGGCTGTTGGTGCACTCAAAACATCTGAGAGGTTGTTTGACGGATCAAGTTTCGCGTTAAACGTTGACCAGTATGCCGAACTAAGCAATCCTCGGACACCGAGTGCGGCATCAGGCATAGTCAGAACTCCAGCGTTTGATAAACCGAATGTTCCAGGAGTAGTATTGAGCGTAAGGTCCTGCTCCGTTGCAACATTTGATCCGTTTCCAACAAATATTTTTCCAGAAGAAAGTGACGGTGATAATTTGTCGTGAAAAATCAACCAATCACCTTCTGAAAGATACCCATCAGCAGAACCAGTCGCAAGCGGAATCGAAAGGTGGCTTCCTGATGTTCCTGCTCCAGTAAGCGGTAGATCAACTGTGACGGTCGAAAGTTTGTCGCTAAATGTGGTCCAACTTGAGGGCGAGAGTAACCCGCGATTTGACGCTGAAGCAGTTGGAATATTAAACACATGCCCACCCAACAAATCATCGTGAATATTAAAATCGGTTCCAGACGTACCAGTCGTCAGTGTTTGAGCACTTGATGGATCTGCGTTTATAGTTGCAATGCCACTTCCGGGGATCGAGGCGGTCCACGAAAGGTCTGTGCCGTTCGTCATCAAAAAATATCCAGCATGTCCTGTTTGATCAGGAACAATGTCGACATAACATCCAGCATCTCCAGGTGAACACGTTGGATCGTTCGTGTCTCCAGGATGATAGAGACCGGCAGCAAGTGCGTACGAACCAAGCGAAAAGACAAGCAAAAAAGCGAGTGTGAAAACCAATGGACGGTTTCCAAAATTGATTCGTGGAAAAATATTCTTGAAAGTAATTCGCATGAGAAATAGTACGGAGATATACCTCGCCCACTGTACAGCGTACTCTCAAATTATAAACGAAAAAACCTTTGTTTCCTAAAAGAAATGTGGATTAAATTACCACTTTAGCGAGCTTCCCACCCTTTGTCTTTGATCGCTCCACTCAGAGCTATCATGATGGGCGAAATTTCGTCATCAGTGAGCGTTTTTGTGTGTGATTGAAAGACTAATCGAACAGCAAATGACGTCTTGTCCCCTTTGGTGAACTGATCAAAGAGTCGTGGCTCGCGTGCAAGTAACTCAGTACCGTACTTTTTGCAAAGATTCATAAGCTCAGTACTTTCTGTATCGAGAGGGACCCAGACAGCGACGTCACGTGTGATGAATGGATACGGACTCCATGGGGTGAATTTTTTTGCACTCTCGATTTTTGGTTCTTGAGGGTGTGTGGATGGAGCGAGCGGTAGCTCGCGAGTAAATGCTTCAAGTGTTGATTCAACAACACCTTTTTTGTCTGCATACGCGATATGCATTTCTTCGCCATCGAGCGATGGAAAGACGCTACCAATCTCAAACATTTTAGTGTCATCATGACCGAGGAGCGGAGCATTCAAACGATTGAGTTCATAAGCAGTCTTGAGACCATCAGAGAGATTCGTACGGAGGAATTCTTTTCCTTTGGCGCCACGCGCGACTTCCACTATTCCCTTTTTGGTAAACGCGTATGTCATTACCTCACTGTACCCATCGGCGAGCAGTCGGTCGCGCGCGGCACACATCTGCATGTACTGCGTATTTTCTACTGGAGTCTGTATACCATTCGGAATCACTGGCGCGATATTTTCATATCCATAAATACGTCCGATTTCTTCAACCATGTCGTGCGATCCAACCAAATCCAGACGAAGCGCTGGCACGACGAGTGTAATCCCCTCGCCTTTTTCTCCTGCCCATGACTCACGAGTAAACTGATATCCGTAGCGATGCAATAATGTTTCCACTTCTCCAATCGAAAGATCCGAACCGAGTTTCTTGTTTACATCGGCAAGTGAAAACGTCAGCGTTCGTGGTTCTTGAGGATTCGGATATACATCAACAATATCTTCAAAAGTCGCGTCGGGACACATTTCAAGAATCGTCGCCGAAAGTTCACGCATCGCATACGCACAATGTTCCGGAGACAAATCATTTTCAAATCGCTTTGCTGCGTCAGTCAAAATATTCAATCGTCGCGCAGTTTTGCGAACACTGACAGGATCGAAATTTGCTACTTCAAGTATGATATCAGTCGTATTCTCATCATCTACTTCAGCATTCGTACCGCCTTTCACTCCAGCGAGCGCGAGCACTTCACTCTCATCGGCAATGACCATATCACTCGGCTTGAGTGTGACATGCTTGTCATCGAGCGTCGTCATTGTTTCATCCTCGCATGCTTGTCGGATAATAATTTTTTCTGAAAATAATTTCTTCGCATCAAATGCATGTGTTGGTTGCCCGCAATCAAAGAGCACAATGTTCGTCGCATCAACAACATTATTGATACTGCGCTGTCCGATCGAAGCGAGGTGTTTCACTACCCATTCAGGAGACGGACCAATCTTCACACCGCGCACGATACGTGCCATGTAGCGACGACAATTTTGTGTTTGAATATCGACGACGAGTTTCGTTGGTTTTGAAACAGGAATTTTGTAGAGCGGAGTTGGATCTTGGAATTTGATTCCAAGCTGTCCAGCAAGTTCACGCGCTACACCTTGATGCGAAAGCAAATCGTGCGCGCGATTGGGCAAGATGTTGAGATCAAAAATTGTATCACCATCGAGCATCGTCTCGACCGATTCCACTTCACACAAATGGTACGCAAAAACATCGGCAAGCTTATTCGCTTCCACGACTTCGGGCACATACCATTTGAGCCAATTGTAAGAAATTTTCATACAGACAAATTAAAATTGATTGAGTCGCAAATCTCCTTGATAGAAATAACGTACGTCAGAAACATTCCAACGAATCATCGCGATGCGGTCGAGTCCGCCACCAAATGCGAAGCCTTGAGTTTTTTCTGGGTCAAATCCAAGATTTTTCAAAACATTCGGATGTATCATCCCCCCGCCCATCATTTCAAGCCACTTGCCATTGAACTTCGCATGAATTTCAACAGATGGTTCAGTGAACGGAAAGAAACTCGGACGAAATTCAATTTCTGTTTCCGCTCCAAGCACTTTTTTATAAAATTCAGTGAGCACTCCTTTCAAATGTGCGAGTGTTACGCCATCACCAATCATGCATCCGTCGATTTGATAGAACTGCATTTCATGTGTGATGTCCGTCGCCTCATTGCGGTACACTTTCCCAACAGAAATAAGTGCGGCTGATGTACTCCCAGCTTTCGCAACTTTTTCAAGTTCACGTGCACTCGTACTTGTATTGTGTGTTCTCAAGACACGGCCTTCCGCATTCTTTATCCAAAATGTATCCTGCATGTCGCGCGCAGGATGATCTTTCGGCACATTGAGTGCATCGAAGTTGTACCATTCAGTTTCAAGTTCTGGACCGTTCGCAATCGAAAAACCGAGTCGAGTAAAGACCTCGTACGCCTCTGTACGGAGAATTGAAAGCGGATGTTCAGTGCCGATAGCGGTAGCCTTTTCCATATCCCCATACTACAATGAAGCATATGAAAAAGCTACGGGCGCTCATCTTCGTCCTTTTCCTCATTTTCCTCGCCCTGGCCTTCACACTCGGCTGGCTCGACAACGGTCCTTCGCTCGGTTTTTGGCCGTTTTTACGCTAATTTGTTGTGCCTTTAGCGCACTCCTAAATCCTGATAAAACCGAAGGAGATATCCGTCTGGGTCTTGAACGAGAAATTGTCGGTTGCCTGTTTCTTTGTCTACCATGCGATACCATTTTTCTTCCATGGCAAAAAAGATTGGCCATTTCGCTTCGAGGAATTTCTGATGGAGTGAATCAACATCATCAACTTCAATTTGGAAATGCATTCCTCGGCCGAACGGTCGTTCAAGCTCCCCCACTTTCCATGTCCGACTACCATCAGTCAATTCCTCAATCATGAGTCGTGAACTGTTCAAACCAAGCATGGCAAAATTATTCTCCGGTCGATCATAGAGGACAACAAAGCCTGCGAGCGTTGTATAGAAATCAAAACTTGTTTTGAAATTTGTAACTTTTAATTCAGGAGTGATGCTCGGGGCTTTCATATTTATACGTTAAGCTGAATATAATAATTTCGCTTTCGCACAATATTCGCACTCGCGTGACGAGCCGTAAAGTTTGGCTTCGCAGGGTCGCTCAGTCCATTTGCCATCGCGAATGAGATCGTCGTAATCAATGATGTCTTGCTTGAGACTTCTGATTTCTTCGGCGCCAATCGAGGTCGCGTAGACACCATCTTTCTCGTTCGGTTTGGTTTCGATGAAAAGCAATTTGGATTCGCTCACGGTCGTGCCTCGCTCCGCATTCTCGATGAGATATGTATACATGGCAAGCTGACGCAATAGTCCACTCATGCGTCCTTCTCCATCACGCTTCTCAATGATGCTCTTGGATTTCGAACTCCCCGTTTTGAAATCACTCACCACGACAATGCGGTCGTCTTCACGTTCGGTCATGTCGATTTTTCCGTAACACGAAAGATGCGCTCGCTCTGGATCGCGATAGCTAATGGATCGCTCACTCTCTGCCGTATCACTAATCTGCGGCAAATACGTTTTTTCAAAATTCTCAAGAATCTTTTTTGCTTCACGAAGCGTACGCGCGACGAGCTTCTCGCTGGTGACATATTCACGCGCCAAACACTGTGTGAGCGTCTCGTCCAATTCGGCACGATTGATGTCATCGCGATGTTTCAAAATATATTCGATACCCGTATGCACGACTGATCCGAGCAACAAGCTCTCCGTCTTTGGCTCAGGAAGTTGCAAAAGATTTCGGAAATACCATTTCCATGGACATTCGAAAAAATTATTCAACAGTGTGACTGACACATTGAGTTTTGCATATTCTTCGGCAACAACGGTCGTAAGTTCGGCAATCGAAGCACGAGGCTTCTTTGCCATCTGTCTTACAAATTGTGTTGGATCATCATTCAAAATTGAGGCCTCTGTTTCAGCGAGCGTTTTTCGCTCAACAAGTGCATCAGGCAAATCTGCCAAAATATGTGCAGGTTCAAGATCTGCGCCTGTATATGAATGTCGCGAAAATGAGAGCGTGCATGTCTCTTCCGCGCGCGTGATCGCCACATAGAGTTCACGTCGCGCGACCATTTCATTCTTTTGTTCAATCATCGCTTCAACCCGAGCAGGGAGAGCGAAGCCGAGACGTTTGCCTTTCATGAGCGAAGCTTCATCAAGATGCGCGACGTAGACATGCGAAAATTCGAGTCCTTTTGACCCGTGAAGTGTCAGCACACGCACACCGCGATCAGCAGAAAATACAGCGAGCGGAATCTCATGACCATACTGCTCGAGACGATCGAGATATGCGAGGAATTCCGCGATTGTGATGTGAGGATTGTGTTCAAGTTCGGCGCTCAGCAAGTGAATAAACGTGCGAATGATTTCTACGCGCCTGATGAGCACATCGTGATCTTTGGGTGCATCAAAAAAAAGTACCTCGCCAATCTTCTGTACGAGCCCATATAGTCCAAGAGACGACGATGTCTCAAGAAAATCTGCCAGCTGTCCGCCGAGTCGAGCGATTGGGTCGGTGCCGAGGCGCGTAGCGCCGTAGCTTATAAGTGTCTCCAAGAAAAGTTTACGTGTACCAAACTCACGCAAGAATTTGTGCGCCAAAAGTGGTGGAATTCCTATCACAGGATCAAGCAAAAGTCCGGCCAATGGGACAGGATTGTATGGGTCACTGAGCGCGAGCAAAATACGACGCACAGTCATAGTCTCCGGTGCTGAGAAAAATGAAACAGTTCCCTGTGCCGATACAGGAATACCCTGATCATAGAGGACACCCACAGCACTTCTCACATGATGATTTTTGGGTACAAGAATCGCGCATTTTTCTGGAGCAACGCCATTAGCAATTTTATTTTTTATATCGCGTGCGGCGAGAATGATTTCATCACGCGGATAGCCACACTCAAGGATTTTTATTTTTTCTCCGTTTGAATTCCCCTTTTTTGTTTTCGTTGTAGTGCCCTTCTGAGCGACGAGTTTGCCGTCTGCAAGCGTACTCTTGAGCAAGACATCAGCCGTATCAAGAATAATTTGCGTGGAGCGGTAGTTGTCAGTCAAGGTAATCTCCTTCGCTTTCCCAAAAATGGTACGGAATTTCGTAAATTGCTCGAGCGATGCTCCGCCGAATCCATAAATAAGCTGGCGATCATCACCAACAACAAAAATATTTGGTTTCTCTGTCCCCGCCCACACAGCTTCAAGAAAAGCGTTTTGCACACCACTCGAATCTTGATGCTCATCCACGAGTACATACTGATATGACTCCCGAAGATCGGCACGAACATCTTCAGAAATCTGTGCGAGCTTCACCGCATACGCAAGCACGTCGTCGTAATCCATGAGACTGCGATCGTGTTTCAATTTTTCGTATTCAGTATAAAATGCTACAACTTCTCGTGTTCGTTCAAGACTTTCGATTTCTTTTAATGCTTCCATTTTGAGTTCGCCTTTGCGAACTCCACGTGGTGAAATATTGTCAGGATCATTTTTGATCTGGTCAATCGCGATCACCACTTCGTCGAGAAATTGTTCGGGTGTGAGATTTTCGCGCTTGAGCAATGAAATGAGTGATTTGAGATCACTGAAATAGCGCGAAGCATCTCCACGCGGACGAAGGTACTGCCATTCACGTGCTTCGAGAATTTCGTCGACGAGGGCAACGGCTTCTGTATCAGCGAGCAACTCAGGCTTACGGGTAAAATCAATGAGTGCAAAATATTTTTCGATAATGCCGATTGCGAAGCGATGGAATGTGGCGATGTAGACTTCACTCGCGGTTGCGCCAATCAAGCGGAGCAGGCGTTCGCGCATCGCGCGAACGCCTGCATTCGTGAACGTCAAACACAAAACATCCTTCGGCGAAACTTGAGCATCGCTCCCGATAATATGAGCAATGCGCAAAGCAAGCACCTGTGTCTTGCCAGTCCCCGGACCCGCCACAACCATCACCGGCCCGTCGATAGAGTCGACAGCCAATTTCTGGGCTTTATTGAGTGCGTCATATGCTTTGGCAAAGTCATTCATGTGCCAATTCTAGTACAAAAACGCCCCTCTGCATACCCTTATTTTTGCGTATTAAACAATCGCATTAAAACTTGCTCAGCAAGCTGTTCTCCTTTTTTTACAAGTTCAATTTTCTCAGTGTCGTTCAAACGGCTTTTATAATTATACCCATAATCAGCAGCATATCCGCGAGGGTCCTTTGGGAGATGCCCATTCGCAACTGCTTCATTATATTCAGACTCTGAATGATACCCGTGAAAGGTTTCGCGGATGGCCTCGAGTTCTTCTTCAAGGTCTTTGTATTCGAGTTTTTGCGCAATATCAATAACAGAACGAAGAAAAGTTTGAAAATTACTTGCCTCAAGCTTGTTCGTCGTAAGGAATGTTGCCTCATTTATTCCAACCTTCTGAATAATGTCAGTTTTAATACCAATATATTTTTGTGAATCAACTGGATTCAATTCAGTACCAGTTCTATCATCGTAATCTCGATATAAATAAGGAAAATCCAGAATCATCGCCGCGAGCATTAAGCTATCTTGAATCTCCTCGGGAACACTTCCCATTTTCTCATCAGCAATTTCGATCAAATTGTACGGATCCAGATATGCTTCACCTTTTACGATGTGCGTTATGTCTTTTTTGTCGGTTAATCTCTGGATCTCCAAAAGTGTATTCTCGATTCGCAATTGCTTCGCACTTTTCTCGAGATTCGAGCTTCCACTTGTTATGTTTTCACTACCACTGACAGGACCAACCCCATGGTCAAGATTAAATTTAAACATATATTATTGAGTTAAAACAATATCCCCTACTTTATAAGCTTCTCCTGCCCCCATCGTAACAAATACATCGTTCGCACCATAGTGTACTCCAGTGCAAAACTGTTCCGCCTCCAGAAAGCTTGAGGATGCTCGTGCTCCAGGAACATTTTTTGCGACTGCTTCAGCAAGAATTTCACTTGAGACTGTTGGGTCAGGAGCCTCGCGAGCAAAATAAATTGGCAAAAAATACACAGCATCTGCCTGATTAAAGGCTGTCGCGAATTCATTGAAAAAGGCTTTCGTGCGTGAATATAAATGTGGTTGAAAAACGATAGTTATTTTCTTTTCACCCTTTGGGTAGAGTTCGCGAAGTGCTTCAAGACTCGCACGAATTTCTGTTGGATGGTGCGCGTAATCATCGTACACGATTGCACCATCTTTTGTTGTGCCACGCTGCTCCAAGCGACGCCACGTGCCAGCAAACGTACTAAGGGCATCGGCCGCAGCGGCGAAAGGTATCTGTGCGAAGTCAGCAACAGCGAGCGCCGCTGCGGCATTCTTTCGGTTATGTTCCCCAGGGACACTAAGCTTTGGCACTCGATCAAAATACGCGGTATAGTCAATAATTTTTACGCTCGCGGTACGAACGACTTTTGCAACGACAGGATCATTTGGGTCACACACAACAGCACTCCCTGTTTGCATCACGAGCTCAGAAAATGCGTCTTGAATATCAGCGAGATCCCGATAATAATCAAGATGATCTGCTTCAATATTTGTAATCACCAAAATCTTCGGTTCAATATTTAAAAATGAACGCTCGTATTCACACGCCTCTACAACAAAATCTTCTCCGCTACCCACAATCAAATTTGATTGAAATCCTTTCAAAAGTGATCCAACAATAACTGATGGATCCTTCTTCGTATCCATAAATATCTTCGCGATCATTGCTGTCGTTGTTGTCTTGCCATGTGTCCCTGAAACCGCAATGGTGCGCTTATCTTTCGTTACGACATGAAGCATTTCTGGATAGCTCTTCACTGGAATATTCATTTCAAAAATGGATTCCATGAGCGCAGGGTCATAATGCTTGATCGCGATTGTATATATGACCAAATCAACATCTTTTGGAATCAAATCAAAATTTTGCCCAATTGAAATATGTGCACCTTCGCGCTCGAGTTCACTTGTAATTTCACTCTGAGACATATCCGATCCATACACTTCTTTGCCAGATTGAAGCATCATGCGTGCGATCGCAGAAATACCGATGCCACCGATACCGACAAAAAATACTTTTCGAATTGAGGAAAGATTGATATCCATATTTTATTTCAATTGTTTAACAAGCTTCACAAACTGGTCTCCTCGATCATACTCATTCACAAACATTCCAAATGATGCGAACCCCGGACTAAAGAGTACAACATCACCTTTTTCTGCTGATCTGTACGCAGACGTAAGTGCCTCACTCAGTGAATCTGCTCGAAAGAAATCAGCATCTTCTATCCTCTCTGAGCCTGTCCCCGGAAGCAGAATCATCGTGTGCGCATACGTGCGTACGGTCTCAAGCAACACATCAACCGGAAGCCCTTTGTCTGCCCCACCCATGATAAGCACAATCTGTTTTTTGGGAAAGGAGTTAAGTGCTGCGATTGTAGCCTCCGGTGTCGTCGAATTATTATCGTTATATATCTTCACACCTCGAAGTGACTTCACAAGTTCCAGTCTGCCACTCACCGCTTTAAACGTTTCAACCCCATTACGAATTTTGGCGAGTGGAATTTTAAGTGTCCGACAAACGGCAACTGCGAATGCTATATTCTCACGATTGTGTTCTCCTGCAAGCGGAAGAATCCATGATTTCGGCACGAGAGAAGAATTCACGACAGTAAGTGTCCCCTTGTATGAGCGTGGAATCTTCTTTGTCAGACTCTCACCAGCGACAAGGACATCGCCAGATTTTTGGTAGGTAAAAATTCCTGCCTTATCCGCAAAATATCGTCCAAGATCATTCTTGTAATAATTCATGTGGTCAGGCATGAAATTCGTGAAAACCGAAATTGTTGGAGATATTTTTTGAGAAGAGAATCCTTGCAACTGCCAACTCGAAAGTTCGAGCACTACACTATCTCCCGTGCGCACTTTTTTCAAAAGCGCGAGCGTCGCAACTCCACGAATATTTCCTCCCAGATATACCCGTTTACCAGCCTGTTTCAGAATATGAAAAATAAGCGATGCCGTTGTCGTCTTCCCTCGAGTACCAGTAACACCAACAATCTTCACCCCTTTCGGAGCAAGTGATACAAATAACTCATCATCCATACGCACTGGAATACCCTGAGCTTCCGCATGTATCACATAGAGAGAATCGAGTGGGACGCCTTGTGCTTTGATTACCATGTCGCAATTTTCAAAATCACTGATTTCGTGTTTGCCGAGCACAAAGCGAATATTTTTGTATTTCTTAAGTGATTCAATTGAGGGAGCAAGCTCTTTAGCGCTCTTTAAATCAGTCACTGTTAGGTGTGCCCCACATTCAGCCAAAAAAGCCGTATCTCCGAGGCCTTTTCCGAGAAGTCCGAGCCCAAGAACGGTTATTTTCTTACCCTTAAAAAAAGCTCGCGCCGTATCCATCCAAGCAGTCTAGCACAGCTCAACACTTACTTCACGTCCTCAGGAAGCGAAACTTCTTGCACGATAATTGCCTCTCCAAACCAATCTTTTGCGAGCTCACGAAATCGATCACTCATGCTGGTAACAAAAAAGGCCTTCGTTCCGTCGCGCGAAAGTGTTTTTTCTATTTCTGGATGACGATCCAGGTAATCACTTGTTTTTAAAGGAACAACTGTGTCTTGAGAAATAATCGCGACAGATGTCGGCACGATCTTTTGAATTATGTCTTTTACAATCGCGTAATGTGTACATCCAAGCAAAAGCGCGTCGATGTCTGTTAGCTGTGCGAGATATTCTTTGAGACTAGCCACTACTCTCTCATGATCGCCAGACTCGATCAGTGGAACAAGGTTTGGGGTAGCAAGCGATGTTAATCGCGTATGAGGAGTACGCTTCTTAAACTCACGTTCATATGCACCAGAATGTACCGTTGCGAGTGTTGCAATCAGTCCTACATGGTCATATGATGCACACGCTTCGGTCATTGGAACGATCATACCCAACACTTTTCGGTCAGGATAATGAATCGGTAAATATTCACTTTGCACACGCTTGAGCGCTTCAGCCGAGGCACTATTGCATGCGACGATAACAAGACCGCATTCATTTTGAAAAAGAAAACTGAGTCCTTCTTTGAGGTATTGGTAGATTTCATCGTGCGAACGCGAACCATAGGGCAAATGCTTCGTATCCCCGAGATACACATAGTCGTACTTGGGAAGAGTCTCCGCGATTGCGCGAAGTGTAAAAAGCCCGCCGAGACCAGAATCGAATATACCTACTTTCATACCCTGAGCATACATAAATCACACCGAAGTTACAATGGTGCGATTATGGAAATACGAGGAGCTTTTGGGGCGAGCGCGTGAGCGCTCGCAAACCTTTTTTCTCAACCACATAGGTGTCCTCAATGCGAATACCAAGCTTTTTGGGGATATATATACCTGGTTCGATGGTAACGGCCATTCCCTCAAGAAATACATCTTCGGTTCGTTTGAAATACATACGAGGCATCTCGTGTATACGTTTACCGACTCCATGACCAAGGGTGTGAATGAAATATTTTTTGTATGCGCCGAGCGTAGTACGCGCGGCGGCGTCAGCCGCCGCGCATTTTGCATGAGGCTTCGCTACTTTTGCTCCATCAAGCTTCGAACGAAGCACAAGTGCGTACAATTCACGATCTTTTGAAGTTGGCGCACCAACAAAAATTGTTCGAGTCATGTCAGAACAATATCCATTCACCCGTACTCCAAAATCAATAATAACAAATCCCTCAAGTACTGAGCTCGTTGATTTTGGGTGAATTTCATTTCCTGCCCGCGGCCCACCAGAAACAATCGGAGGGAACGCTTCACGCAATCCTCTCTTTTTTATTTCACGACGAATATGAAGCATGAGTTCGCGTTCTGTTGTAAAACAAAAGAGCGAAATAATATCAGAAAATATTTCATCCGTAATTCGACAAGCCTCAGCAATCGAATCAATTTCTGACTTAGTCTTTATGATCATTTTTTCTTCCCCAATGCCATGCGGGTTTTTCACCTGTTTTGTAACAGATAATAATCAAAAAAATAGTGAGCACAACAACGAGTGACAAAAATTGAAAAGGAATCTGAGACGATGGTTCATCGTATACATGCATCCCGGTGCTTCCCGAAAAGAGTGCTCCTACATACAGCACAATGACTGCCCATCCTTGCCATGTTACTGGGTACCATCCCCACCCGAACCGCTTCGCACGAAACCAAAGTTTATTTTCCATATATTACCAAGCCCCGAGTACGGCTCCAAAAACGACCAAGCAGACGAGCTGGTATCCAGCTTGGATCATAAATCGTGTCCAAGCTTTTTTACGAGGCTCGTTCGTCCACATACATGTTCCAGCGATCGTCGGAAGGATAAATCCTGCCCAGACCCAAAACGCACTCAACATACCTCCGATTGCGGTGTAGCCAACAAGATGAACAAGCACAAACAACTGAAAGAGCGTTAGCAAAAATTGCACGAGGTAGAGAGGAAGCATTTTTTTATGCGTCGCCTTATGTCGTGGGTGTTCAGTGCCGGTTCCACTATTAATATGCATCCACAATTTTCCAAAGAGTGGACCATACCACACAGAGCCAAAAACCATAGCAAAAACTCCACACACAAGAATAGTCCAAAAATGAATACCTGTCATAAATATATTACAATTACATACTAACTAATAGATGTATCTATTGTACCCTATTCTGTCCCCTTTTTAAAAGTGGGCACGGGGGGACTTGAACCCCCAAGGATTACTCCATACGCTTCTGAGACGTACGCGTATACCAATTCCGCCACGTGCCCGTGACATCACGTACGTTACCACATTTAGCGCACGAGCGTTAGCTCGTGCGCTTGCCGTGAAGAAGCATTTCCATCGCATGATCAAATGATCCTGCATCAGTGACCTCTCCCCCGTTCACAAAGAAAATATCATCGGCATTTTGAATTGTGTTGAGTCTGTGCGCAATAATTACCTTTGTTGTATCAGTCGGAAGTTTTTGTAAAATCTCTTCAAGCATTTGTTCCGTCACCGTATCAATGTTCGCAGTCGCCTCATCAAGAATAAGGATTTCAGGACGGCGCAACACGGCACGCATAAACGCTATCAATTGTTTTTGTCCGAGACTAATCGAGTCACTCGCACCAACTTTCGTATCAAGTCCGCTTTCAAATCGTGCAAGCAATGAATCAAGACCTTCATTTTTTAAAATACCAAGTAACTGCTCACTTGAGAATGAAGCATACTCATCATTTCCGTACAAAATATTTTCAGCTACAGTGCCCGTAAAAAGAAACGGCTCTTGCAAAATAAATCCAATTTTCTTCGCACGCTCAGCGGAAGTATACGAACGAATATCACGACCAGCGAGATAAATCGTACCCATGGTTGGATCATAGAGTCGAGCCATGAGCGAAGCGGTCGTTGTCTTGCCTCCACCAGTCGGACCAACCAATGCATAGGTGCTTCCCTTTTGGAGCGTCAAACTCACATCTCTCAGAATATCTTTTCCGCTGGTGTACCCGAAAAAGACATGTTCGAATGTCAAAATGCCCGGTGTCGTAATTGATTTTGTGTGATCAACGACTTTTATCGTCGTACCGAGATCGAGCACTTCTGAAATACGGTCGAGTGAAGCCATTGCAAGTTGCATCGTTGCCCAGATTGAAGCAAGTTGACGAAGTGGTGTATAAAAATTGTTTACGTACAACATAAACCCGATCAACAATCCAAAGGTGAGATTACCAGAAGCAATAAGTGCGAACCCATAGGCAAGCACAACAATCTGCGCGAGACTTGACGCGATTGCGTAAATCGGTATAAGAGTGTTGCCCGCGATACCGGCACGAACTGAAGACGCATAGTTTCGATCGTTTGCTTCAGCAAATTTTGTACGGAAGAAATCAAGACGATTAAATGCCACAACGACTTTGAAGTTCGCAAGCGATTCTTGGATCTCAGCACTCATTGCGCCAAGCGATTGAAGACTTTGAGTACTCATTCGTTTGATCCATGGAGAAATCATTTGCGTGATGACGACAACAAGAAATGCTGGGGCGAGCGTAGCGAGCCCCAATCTCACATGAAGCGAGACCATAAAAATCCCTGCCCCCGCCATAATGAAAAAGTTCCCAACAAACTGCATCAGCGCCTGTGAAAAAAATTGATTGAGCTTATCTGTATCATTATTGATACGAGAAATAAGATCACCAGATTTGTTTGCATTAAAAAATGCAACGGGAAGATCCTGTAACTTATTAAAAATCTTGTTTCGAAGATTGAACAACACTCGACGACCCACCCCTCCCATGGCCATGGTCTGCCAGTACTGGGCCACAACCGCGACAACATACACAACCAATAATATCCCCGCGTTCACAAGTACTCCATGAAAATTCTTGGCAACGATATATGTATCAATTGTTCGTGCGATTATCATTGGCGCAAGCAAGTTTGCGACTGAGGTTAACGCAATCGCAAAAAAAGCGATGCTTAATTGTCGCGTTTCATCACGAAGCAACGGCTTCAAACTTCGGAAGGCATCGCCGAAGGTTAGTTTCTTCCCTTGTTCATCTTTTGTTCTAAGCTTGTAGTTCATAATGTTCAGTACTTTCTTGCGAATTATACATCTGCACATATTCTGGCGACGTTGCGAGCAATTCCTTGTGTGTTCCACGAGCAATAATCTCCCCTTCCATCAGGACAATGATTTGATCATACTCTTCAACGGATGCAATTTTTTGCGTTACCGAAATAAGTGTAAGCGATGGATAATTCACTCGAACATTTTCAAGAATTTTCTTTTCTGTTCGAGTGTCAACACGCGCGGTAAAATCATCGAGCAATAAAATCTTTGGATCAAGGGCAAGTGCACGTGCAAGCATAACGCGTTGCTTTTGCCCACCAGACAAACTGGTACCGCGCTCGCTCACAACCGTATCAAGCCCATCCGGCAATGCATCAATAAAATCTCCGAGTTCTGCCGTATCAATCGCTTTTTTCAAATTGACCTCTGTTACTCCAGAACCAAACGCGACGTTTTCTCGAAGTGTCAGATTAAACATAATACTATCTTGAAATACAAGTCCAACTTGTGCGTGTAGTCGAGCCTTGTCATATTCACGAATATCTTTGTCGTCATACAAAATATCACCTTTCGTTGGAAGAATGAGCCCTGTAATCACCGAAAGAAGAAGGGTCTTCCCCGCTGCCGTTGGCCCTATGATTGCTGTGCGCGTCCCAGGTTTTGCTTCAAGTGATATATCGCGAAGCGTATCTTTGTCTCCGTATGTAAGCGTAATGTTACGAAGCGCAACATCTCCGAGCAATGTCGCGGTGATAGTCCCCCCACTCTTCTTGTCTGGAGCATCGAGCACGGCGAGAATACGTCCGTATGAAGCACTCGCTTGTGCAATAACGGTCGACATAAATCCAAGAATAATAATTGGAAAAATCAAAATCGCGAGGTAGCTGTTGAACGCAGTAAAAGATCCAAGCGACATTGATCCCGCGATCACAAAGTGACCACCAAGAAGAACGATACCGAGTGTCGCAATGTTCGTACAAAACGAAATAATTGGAATTAAACTCGCAAACAGATTCAAAACCCCGAGACTAATATTTCGCGCCTCAATGTTCGCCTTTAAAAATTTCTGATACTCGTACTGTTGTGCATTTACGAGACGAATTAATGCTGATCCAAGAATACTTTCGTTAATGACTTTGTTCAGCCAATCAATCGCCATCTGTGAACGTACGAACAGTTTGCGAACCTTACTAAAAATGAAAAAGAATGCGAGACCAATGATTGGAACGACAGCAAGCACAAGGAGTGCCAAACGCCAGTTCGTCATAATGAGCAATGTGCTCGCACCAAAAATGAGAACAATCGATGAAACAACTTGCGCAACTGCTTGTGCGACGAAGTTCTTGACCGCATCGGCATCGCTCGTCAAATTGGTGAGGAGTTTCGAAGGGCCAACTGCATCAATGTACGCGTATTCTTGATGTGAAATTTTGTCAGCCGTTTTCTTTCTGAGGTCTCGCGCTACGCGCTCAGCCGCGAATGTTTGCACGATACTTTGTGCGTACGTTGCAAGGAAAATACATCCAGCCACAATACCAAATTCGAGTAAAAGGTTTGAAATAACGAGATTGTGCTTCGTAAATCCGTCAATTGCGCTCGCGATGATCTTCGGTACAAACAAGTTTAAACCGTTCGCCAAAACAGTGAAAAGCACGAGCAAAAACACCATCCCCTTGTATTCCTTGAGGAGTCCGAATAAGTTCGGCTTTGACTGTTGTGGCGCTTTCGGTGGCATCGTGTGTGCAGTATACAGAAAAGCCAAGCAGATTGATAGCTATTATTTCGTCTCTGAAGCGGCAATAAGCTGTTGCAAGAGATCCCCTGTTTTTTGAATATTACTGTCGAGGAAAAGTACTTTTGCGTTTGTTGAAGTTCCTACAGATTTCAATGTGTCGAGATACTGCGTGAGCGAAAGTGTTGCGAGAATTTCATTTGAAGACTGCTTCGTTGCTTGTTGCATGATCTCGATAGAGACCTTCAAACCCTCAGCAATAGCTTGTCGCTCAAGCGCGATACCTTCTCCTTGCAAACGCTTGCGCTCGCGTTCTGCTTCCGCCTCTTTGATTGCTTGAACTTTAAACGCCTCACCTTTATTCTCAGCAGCTTTGCGAAGCTGTTCTGACGCAACGACTTCTGACATTGCATTCGTGATTGTCTCTGGGAATGTGACGTTCGTAATTTGGAATCCTATAATCACAATCCCCCAATGACCAAACTGAATGGAGAGATCAGTTGTGATGTGCTGCGCGAGCTCTTCTTTCTTTTCAAGAATACTTTGATGTGTTTCCTTTGCGATATACGTACGGAGCGAATTTTCAACAAGAGCCGCGATTGATTCCTGACGATTCTCAAGTGTGTAGACATATTTCTTCACACCATCGAGACTTGGATCAGCTGCATACAAAAGGTTTGTACCAATAGTAACGATGACTTTGTCACCTGATGGATATTGACCCACGAGAGCAAAATTTTGCTGACGCAAAGTAACGCGCTCGCGAATGCGCTCAAAGAGCGGAACTTTCCACTGCAAACCTGCAGAAATAGTACGGCGGTATTTGCCGAACATTTCAGTCACAGCCACAGTACTCTGTCCGATCGTTCGAAATCCGGACAAGAGAATGAGCACGAGGAGCACGATAATAAAAGTAAGGGTCATAAATATATTCTCAAATAAACTACTAATAATTGAATGCGACTACAAACAAACAATACTCCCTGCGGGTGTCATCGGCTTCCCGTTCTCATTCAGAGGCTCCCCAAATTTTATAACCTTACACCATCGTATTTGCAGATGATTCTTTGCTATCATCGGGAGGTTTTCGTATTTAAATACAGTGACCGTCCAAGGAGAGTTGTCATTGAAAAAGACAACATCCATAATAATACCTTGCTCCTTCCATTTTTCCATTGGAACTTCCGTAAGTAATCTGCGCGTTGTTTCAACTGCTTCATATGCATTCAAGTAGTGAATGTCGTTTTCGTGAAGTTTTAAAATATCCACAGTTTCTGCTGTATTGCTCAATGAATAGTACGGAATTTTTTCAATACCCTCTCTCTTCTCTGTAGGAAATACTTTCTGCAATTCCTCTGGTATGTCATTAATTCGAAAGTAATCAAACGGAAAGTTTGTCGGCAAACCAGTCTCCTTTCCGATCAAAATATTCATTACGACTTCTTTGGTAAGTAGTACGCCTTCCCCGTTCTCCTTACCATTTGGTGCCATCCCCTGAGGGACATGCTGATCCTGCCTATTGCTGTTCTGAGGAAGAATTACCTCAAATTGTTCTTTCATGTGCATAATTCTATGCCATGCGACCTTTTTTGTCACGCCAAGCTAATCATTATGATAGTTTAATCATACGACAAAAAGCACCTGTAGAAGGCGCTCATTTTTGTAATCGCGGAGAGGGGGAGATTCGAACTCCCGGTGCCCTTTCGGACACACAACCTTTCCAGGGTTGCCGTTTAAACCGCTCACGCACCTCTCCAGATGAGCAATCAATCTACCATATCGGGGCTCGTTCGTACACCGATACAATACTTATACAGCGACGACTTCCGCTTCAACAACAACAGTTTCTGTATCCCCTGCTAACGGTGCTTCTTCTGTCACTGACTCAGACACCTTTCCAAGTTTTTTGTACACAAGTGCGAATGCAATAAGCGTGAGTGGTACAGTAAAGAACAGTCCAACAAGGAGACAAAGTGCTCCGGCAATATTGATTGCAATCGCGAGAAATACGCACTCAAGAATCTGCCAACGCTTCCCTTTCGTCATTTCACGGCTTTTTTTGAGTGTCGCAACCGGACTATTGTCCTCTGTTACTGCAAGATATTTTGCGGGGAATAATTGGATCGCAGCAATGACGCCCGGGACGAGCAAGAGGAAGAAGCCAATGTATATAATTATTTTTGCGAGCACGAATGTTCCGAGAAAAAATCCAAAGTTTTTCAACGTAACTGTTTTTGAAAAATCACGAAATGAAAAACTTTTTTTCTCAGCATATGCAAGTGCCATACTCGTGGTAACAAATGCAAAAATCGTTGACACAAGGACAGAAAAAAGAAGATTATTTTTTGCAGAAAAATCTAAGACGGCAGAGAGGATGAGCACGATAAAAAACTGACCAATCACAAACCATGTTTGTGGCTTCATGATTGCGTAGGCTTCTTTAAAAACAGATTTCGCGCTGAATGTATTTTCCATAGGTACTTCTAGACTACAGTATTATCCTTTTCCGAGCAATGCCTTGATACGATCAGCGATCGGCGGATGTGTCATAAATAATTTTGATATCCATGGTGTCTTTTGACCACCAGTCGGATCAGCAATATAGAGATGTGCGATAGCACTTGATTGGTGACGAAGTGGTTGCGCATAATTGCCAATCTTCTCGAGCGCGCTTGCAAGCCCTTCTGGATAGCGAGTGAGAAGCGCCCCACTCGCGTCAGCCAAGTATTCACGTTTGCGCGAAATCGCGAGCTGCATGAGCGTACCGATAATCGGTGCGAGAATAGCGAACACAATACCCACAATCATAAGAATGCTTCCTGCATTCCCTTCTCGATCGTCACTTCGACGACTCATTCCTCCCCACCACAGATTGCGCATAAAGACATCAGCTATGATCGAAATAAACCCAACCAATACGACAACAACAGTCGAAACAAGCATGTCACGATTGCCAATATGGGAGAGCTCGTGAGCTATGACACCTTCGAGCTCTGAACGATCGAGGATTGCGAGTAATCCTGACGTCGCACATACGACGGCATGATTTTTGTCGCGCCCTGTGGCAAAAGCATTTGGTGCGGAGTCTTCAACGACGTAAACTTTTGGCATTGGAAGTCCAGCGGTAATCGAGAGATTCTCAACGACAGTGTACAAATCAAAATACTGCTCCCGGGTAGCGAGTTTCGCACCTGAGAGTTTGATCACAACAGTGTCTGAGTACCAATATGAGACGATCTGCAGAATAACAGCAAAGAGCGCAAAGAACACAAGTATATTTGGATTCTGAAAATAGATTGAGAAAAACCAACCGAGAGCGATAACAAGCAGGAACACACCGGCCATGAGGAGCCAGGTTTTCGTCACATTTTTTGATGCTTCAGTGTAGAGAGATGCCATAGTATTTTATTGAATCACGATAGGTACGTCGATATATTTGTCCTTTTCAGGATCACCCGATGGATTGTCATTTTTAAAGCGAAGATACCCTGGGCCAGGTAACGCGCTTGTTGTATCAACCGTTGTTTTGAACGAAACGGCGTCTGCTGTCAGCCAATTACTTGTTGCGTCGAGAGAAAAAGTATCAAGTACTTTTTTATTTTCGTCGAGAAGCAATCCTTGTGCTTTTCCTTCAAAAAAGTAAACGCCCTTTATCTCTCCCGTTATTGTAACAACATCAGTAATAATAGACCCAGGGGCAATGGAAAGTGAAACAAAATCCGCAACGTCACCTGAAACACCGCTCGCACTACTCATATTTGAAGGCGATCCACCGACAAAAAAATGAAAGTACGCGTATACGCTCGCACTCACAAAAGCGATGATGACGATACCGAGTATCATTATTTTTCGAGTGGGATGTTTCATTCGAATGGTAAAAACACGAGGCAAAATTAAAATTTTACTTCGACAGGATTCTGAGCTGCGTCATTGTCGCCAAGATCGAAGAAATCCATCTTTGCAAAATGAAACATTCCTGCAATCAAATTGTTTGGAAAGTGTTCCACCTTTGTGTTGAGGTCGCGCACCTGGCCATTGTAAAAACGGCGTGATGCCTGAATTTTGTTTTCGGTATCTGAGAGCTCGCGCTGTAATTCGAGGAAGTTAGTATTGGCTTTCAATTCTGGGTAGGCCTCGCTAATCGCAAAGAGTGATTTAAGTGTGCCACTGAGCGCATTTTCGGCTGCTCCCTTTTCGGAAGGCGAACCTGCTTGCATCGCATTTGAGCGAGCCTGACTTACCTTCTCAAAGGCCTGTGATTCGTGTGTAGCGTAGCCCTTAACAGTGTTTACGAGGTTTGGGATGAGGTCATAGCGACGCTTCAACTGCACCTCGATATCAGCCCAGGCTTCCTTTGTACGATTACGTAATGTGACAAGTCCGTTAAATGCGGCAATGACCCAAAGCACGATAACCGCGAGAATGATTAAGATAATGATTGTATTACTCATGAGTCTATTATACCACAAATAGGCATAGGGTTTTCGTCCATAAAAAATAAACACCCCCAAAAGGACCGGCTTAAAATCCTGAAGGATTTTCGCCTCGCGCTCGCGCCGTCGCGCTCCGCGGGCCTTTTGGTGGGTGCTTATTTTTCTGGCCAAAAACCTTACTTCTTTTTGTGTTTAAGTGCTTTTTTCGCTTGAGACTGCTCTACGATAACGAGCAAAGGACTTGCAACGAAGATCGATGAATACGTTCCGAAGAACATACCTACAATGAGCACAAGGGCGAAATTCTTGGTTGTCGATGGACCAAAGAGGTACAGCGAGAGGAGCACGAGAATAACAGTAAGTGATGTATTGATTGAACGAACGAACGTCTGATTCAAACTTCGTCCGACAGTCTCACTGAAGGTTGGGGCGATGCGATTCTTGAGGTTCTCGCGGATTCGATCAAACACAACGATTGTGTCTGAAACCGAGATACCGAGCACTGTGAGAAGCGCTACCACAAACAATGTATCAACTTCTGCCCCGTGAAAATGTCCGAGCAAAGCAAAGACTCCTGATGGAATGGCAACATCGTGCACGAGTGTGGCAATAGCGATGAAACCATATTTCCATGATGAAACAGGCTCTGAAACACCGCGAAACGCGAATGCGATATAGAGCACAATGGCAATCACAACGATGATGATTGCGACGATAGCCTTTTGGGTCAACTCATGTCCAACTGAGGGTCCAATCGAATTGAATGTTGTCTGGGTCAAAGGATATTTGCCACCGAGTGACAAATCATTTACAAGCACAACACGTTCTGTGTCGAGAAGTGGACTACTCTTGATCGAAAGGCCACTCTCCCCTACGTTCTGCACGATTGCATCACTAATCTTGTGTGAAGCAAGGACAGGAGCAATGAGTGAAGTCTCTGGACGTCCGTTTGTATAATTGACTTCGAGAAGTGTTCCTCCTTTGAAATCAATTCCAAGACGAAGACCATACACGAGAATCGCAACGATTGACCCAAGAACGATAAATGCGGAGATGGTAAGAAAAACGAATTTGTTTTTGATGATAAACATAAATTACTTTTTGAGAACTGCCTTAGACTTTGCCGACGAGAAGCCTGAACCGAAAAGGAAATTCGTTGCACGTGTTCCATCTTTGGTTGCAACTGAACGAAGGAAGAGGCGTGTAATGAGAATCGCAGAAAGCATCGACACAAGAACTCCGAGAAGAAGCGTGATCGCGAATCCACGAACGAATGTTCCGCCAAATATCGAGAAGAGAATGACCGCCGTGATCATTGTGGAAATGTTTGAATCACGGATTGAGAGCCATGCTCGATCGAATCCTGCAGTGATAGCATCACTTGTCGTTCGTCCGCCATGAAGTTCTTCCTTGATACGTTCGAAGATGAGCACGTTTGCATCAACGGCAACTCCGATGGAAATAATAAATCCAGCGATTGCAGCAGATGAGAGCGTGACATGAAGAAGCTTAAAGATCGCAAGCGTCATGACGACGTAGAGTCCAAGAGCGACAACAGCCACAACACCTGGCAAACGGTACCAAAGGATGAGGAAGAGTGCGATGACAAGGAACCCGATGATTCCTGCTTTCACACCGTCGTGCATTGCGGCCGCGCCGAGTGATGGACCAATGAGCTCACTTGAGAGCAAGTGGATTGGTACAGGAAGTGCTCCATAACTGAGCGAGTCAGCGAGCGCCTTTGCTTGCTGTGGACTGAAGCTTCCAGTGATGATTGCTTGACCACCAGTGATTTCACTCTGAACGGTTGGCGCAGAAATAACTTTGTTGTCGAGGAAAATTGCAACAGTCTTTCCGAGGTTTGCTTTTGTAACAGCATCAAAGAGCTGTGCTCCATCAGCATCGAACGTAAGTGCAACGTATGGTGATCCAGTATTCTGATCGAATTGAACTGCAGCTGTCTTGAGGTAGCGACCAGTCAAACCCGTCGAGACGTAGTTTGCATATGGATCAACTTCAGGAAGTACGACTTTGCCGTCAGGGCCAACAGTCGCGTTGATTGGTGCAGCTTCTTTGTCGCTCTTGATACGGAAATCAAGTGTTGGTGTCTGGCCAATTGTATCTTCTGCCTGAGTCACGTCAGTCACGCCTGGAAGGTCCACGATGAGCTGTTCACTACCTGCGGCTCCTATACCTCCCTCTTTGATTTGGATGAGTGGTTCGAGCACGCCGAGCACGCCAGAGACTGCCTTTGAGTTTACGCGAGCTTCAACGACGTTGCGAAGCACTTCCATTGAACTTGAGACCTGACCACTCGGGATTTTTGAAACATCGGCCTCATAAACGAGGTGTGTTCCGCCTGAGAGATCAAGACCGAGCTTGAATGGGTTGGGATGACGGTTAAAGAATCCTGTCAAAATAGCAGGCTTTGCTGGAGCATGCCCATTGACTGGTTCTGACTTATAAACGTAGAGACCGAGTGCGAGACCAATAATAACGACAATAAGCGCCCAAATTCGTTTTTTCCACATAATAGTAGGCGCATTCTAACGATATATGAGGGAAAAAGCAACCCTACCCCTAGGGGCGAAGTGCCAGTTTTTCGGCAATGAAATCAATGATGACGGCCGTGAGTGTACCGAGAATGAAGCCTCCGAGGATGTCGAGGGGTGTGTGGACTCCGGCGAGGATGCGCGCCGCGCCGACGACGAGTGCGAGCAAGCCCGCGAACATGCCGGCGCGGCGATCAATAAAGAACAGACTCACCGCAAGCGCAGAATAAAAAGAAGCATGCCCCGAAGGAAAGCCGTAATCTGAAAGTTGCATCAAGGGACGCAGATTAATATTCAAAATATCTGGTCGTCCAATCTTAAAATAATTTTTGAGCACCACTGAAAGCGTGTACGAAGTAAGAACCGAAACAAACACAAGCACAAGATTGTTCCATCGCTTGGCGAGATTCTCAAGTGGCGCAAAAATTGAATGTTCACGAAGCGGACGAAACAGCAAAAACACAATCACCCACACGAGTGTGAGAATGCCAAGCCATGTCGCACAGAAAATAATAAACTGCCCTTCAACTGAAGTGACGGCATTAATAAATGCGATAGGGCTCGTCGATAATATCTTCATCTACTTCTCATATCCACCAGCTTGTCGTTCGGCGGAAATAACAACGTTCTGCATGAGCATGGAAACAGTGACAGGGCCAACGCCACCTGGTACAGGAGATAGCGCAGCGGCGAGTGGTTCAACAGTCTCACGATCAACGTCTCCAACGATCGATCCATTTGATTCAGATGTTCCCGCGTCAACGATCACCACGCCTGCTTTAACATTGTTGCCATTGATGAGCTTCGCCTTCCCTACTCCCGTAATGATAACGTCAGCGTTTTTGAAAATCTCTTCTGGATTTGGTGTATCACGATCGACTGAAGTCACATCGAGGCCACGACTTGTGAGTAAGTGAGCTACAGGACGACCGACGAGCATTCCGCGACCAACGACAACAACTTTCTTGCCTTTCAAGTCAAGATTGAGCGAATCAAGCAATGTGACTGAAGCGGCAGCAGTTGGGAAAAGATAGTTTGGCTTGTTTGCATAAAAAAGATCACTTGATGCAGTACTTGTTGCGTCTACATCAACCGCAGCTGGAATCGCGTCGAGCACTTTGCGTGAATCAATGTGCGCAGGAAGTGGAAGCTGAACAATGAGTCCTGCCATATTCTGAAGAGCACCAAGACGACGGAGTTCTTTGATGAGATTTTCAGTCGTGATATCTCCAGGAAACATGCCATGAACAACCTTGAGTCCAAGGTTTTCAGCAGTGCGTTCCTTCATGCGCACGTATTGAGCAGCAACATCATTGTCCCCCACCAAGACATCACAGAATAATGGTTGAAACGGGAGGGCGGCAACACGACCTTTGAGGGTTTCTAATATCTCGTCGCGAACCTTTCGGCCATCGATGATTTGCATATGTATGCGCGATTATAGTACAAATGCGACCTAAAGTCCACGCGCAGCAAAAATACATTCTCCCAAAGTACCAGCGTAAAATCCTGAAGGATTTTCGCTTCACGCTCGCGCCGTCGCGCTCCG
>CAITQP010000004.1 GCA_903894565.1 uncultured bacterium | reverse complement strand
AATTATATGTGTGGAATCATAGCGTACACAGGAAAACGCCAGGCCAGAGATCTTTTGCTCGATGGTCTTCGTGCGCTTGAATATCGAGGGTATGACTCCGCGGGACTTTCCATTCCCGAGTCTGGTATCGTGCGCGCCGTGGGTCCGGTGGCTGAGCTTGTTGCTCGTGTGCCAGCCGATTTTAAAGGTACTTCCGGTATTGCACATACACGCTGGGCGACCCACGGCGCGCCCAAAGAAGTCAACGCCCACCCTCATACTGATGACAAACATACAATTGTCATTGTTCATAATGGCATCATCGAAAACTACAAAGAATTGAAAGCTCAATTGATGGAACTTGGACACGAATTTTTTTCTGAAACTGACTCCGAGATCGTTGCGAATTTGATTGCCGAAAAAAGAAAGACAGCGAAAACGCTTGAAGAAGCAGTCATTACGTCACTCAAAGAATTGCGGGGCACATACGGACTTGCGATTCAGGAGACAAGTAATCCAATGAAGATTGTGGCAGCTCGCATGGGTAGTCCACTTGTACTTGGTATTGGCAATGGCGAGAATTTTATTGCAAGCGATCCAACACCGATCATGCGCCATACTAAGAATGTGATTTATCTGAATGATGGTGAGATCGCTATTGTGACACCAGATTCTTATGATATCTTTACGCTTGAGGGCGCGAGCGTAGCTCGCGCCCCGCTCGCTATCGACTGGAGTGTCGAAGCTGCTTCAAAAAGTGGATACGAATATTACATGGAAAAAGAGATGATGGAAATCCCTGAAGTCATCGAGAACACGCTCCGCGGACGACTTATTATGGAAGAAGGGAGAGCGAAGCTTGGAGGACTCATTGATGTTGCTGAAAAATTAAAGAGCGTAAAGCGTATCATAATCGTTGGCTGTGGCACTGCATACTACGCAGGTCTCGTTGGTGAATATCTCATCGAATCACTTGCTCGAGTCCCCGTCGAAGTAGAACTTGCATCTGAATTTCGTTATCGTAATCCTGTCATTGAAGAAGGCACGGTCGTGCTTGCTGTCACTCAAAGTGGTGAGACGCTTGATACTCTCGAAGCAATGCGTGAAGGCAAACGTCGCGGAGCACTTACTCTCGGTATTGTGAATGTTGTTGGTTCAACCATCGCGCGCGAAACTGACGCCGGAGTCTATAACCATGCAGGTCCTGAAATTGGCGTCGCATCAACCAAAGCGTTTGTTTCTCAACTGATCGTGCTTGCCCTTTTTGCTCTCCATCTTGGACGTGAGCGTGATATGACTCTCGAAGACGGACAGTCGCTCATTAATGCACTCTCTGAATTACCAAACCAGGTTCGTACCATTCAAGAAACTCGTTCACAAATTGAAGCGATTGCTCAAAAATATGCGAGCGTGCGAGACTTTCTTTTTATCGGACGCAAGCTCAATTATCCGACAGCGCTCGAAGGAGCAATCAAGCTCAAAGAGATTTCCTACATTCACGCTGAAGGATATGGCGCAGGGGAGATGAAGCATGGACCACTTGCGATGATCGACGCAGATTTTCCGACAGTTGCGATCGCTCCAAAGGACAGTGTCTATGAAAAAATGATTTCAAATATTGAGGAGATCAAAGCTCGCAGCGGCAAAGTATTTGCGATTCTTTCAGAAGGTGATACGGAAGCGGCAAAGCGTGCAGATGATGTTTTTTATATTCCAAGGACGAGTGAGTATCTCACACCAGTTCTTGCAATTATTCCACTCCAATTTTTTGCATATTATGTCGCTCACCACAAAGGATTGCCAATAGACAAACCACGCAATCTCGCGAAAAGTGTTACAGTAGAGTAATGGGAACTCCACTCAAAAAGAATATTGCTGAAATATATGAACGCTATCGCATTCCACCATGGCTTGCACTTCATATGTATCGAGTTGCATCTGTCGCAGTTATGCTTTTTGATGCACAGACACCAAGCGTTGGCGGAGAGAATGAACGAGCCGAACTTATTATGGCGTGTCTTTTGCACGACATGGGCAACATCATTAAATTTGATTTAGACAAACTACCGTCTCCGGTCCGTACTGAACGTGATCACTGGGAAACAGTACGAAGCGATATGATTGCTCGCTATGGACGGGATGAACATAGGGCGACACTCACTATTCTCGATGAGCTCGGCGTCTCAAGCCGCGTACGAGATATGATTGACTCGATTGGGTTTTTAAAAAATGCAGACACAAAAGAGCATGGTGACGTGCTTACGAAAATTGCAGTGTACGCAGACAGTCGCGTGGTGCCAAACGGAGTTGCCTCACTCGAGGAGCGTATGACTGATATGCATGAACGATATAGCGATCAACATCCAAAAGATGAACCGATGACGGTAAAAAACAGGGAAGCTATCTACGATATCGAAAAAGAATTATTCACAAACGCCTCAATTCGTCCAGAAGCAATCACTGAGCAATCAATCGCAACGCTTCGTGATGCTATGAAAACTTTTGACATCATTTGCCCACTCGGGTAGGCTATATCTATATGACAGGAGAAACATCAAAAATGAGCGATAGGGTCAACTCGGATAGAGCGGAGGAATTTTTGGATAGTCAGCATCTTCTTGATATCAAGACTGATTTTGCTGGACGATTGGTGACAATCATTGTTGCTGCACTCGGTCTTATTACCGCACTTGCTTGGGATCGCACGCTTGAAGATGTCTTCACCCATTTTTTTGGGCCACTGACAAGTCTTTCTCGCAAAATGACCTACACTATTGTCATTACGATTTTTGCTGTGGTGGTGACGATTATTCTTCGCCGATTTTTTATTATTAAAGAGCAGGTCCGAAAACGTTTTGACCATTTGCGAAAACATCGATGAGCACAGTAATTACAGAAAAGGAATCATCCTATGCGTTGCTTGATTCGGGCGAAGGAATGAAGCTTGAGCGTTTTGGAGCGTACGTACTTGCTCGTCCTGATCCTGAAGCGTTATGGCTCAAAAAACTTCCTGAAACAGAATGGCAAAAAGCTGACGCAGCATTTACGCGCACTGGAGCGACTGGATCATGGAAGAAAGGTACAGCGTTTCCAAAAGCATGGAATATTGAATATGCCGGCCTCACATTTGAACTTCGACCGACGTCATTTAAACACGTGGGTATTTTCCCAGAACAAAAGTCTCATTGGATGTGGCTAGAAGAGGCCATTCATTCAAAAAAAGGAAAGACAATAAAAGTACTCAATTTGTTTGCGTACACAGGTGGAGCGACGCTTTCTGCTGCACGCGCTGGTGCTGAGGTAACGCACTTGGATTCATCAAAAGTCGCAATTGAATGGGCACGAAAGAATGCGGAACTTTCCGGACTCGCGAGTGCTCCAATCCGATGGATTGAAGACGACGCACTTTTGTTTCTTCGTCGCGAATTAAAACGTGGCAACAAATATGATGTGGTCATCATGGATCCGCCTGCATTCGGTCACGGAAGTGGGGGAGCACTCTGGAAAATCGAACGTGATTTTTATGAACTCTTTTCGTTGGTTGAAAAAGTATTGAGTGATGATCCACTCGCGGTAATTGTTAATGGATATACGGCTGGATATTCTCCACTCTCGCTTTTGAATAATGTTTCGCGGTTGGCGGATGCATTTGGAGGAGTGACCGATTCTGGAGAGCTTGCGCTCACAGAAGAACACACAACACGGTTGTTGCCAGCTGGTGTGTTTGCACGTTTTCTCAAAAAATAAAGTTTTTGCAAAGATGACTCCACAGATTTGATTGTGTTCAAGCACAGGTGATTTTACAATGGCGACATTAGCTCTTTGTAAATTATTTTGTATGAACAAAAAAATCATTCAGTTCCTTTTGGGCGTGGGTATTATTATAGGTGCTGGAATATGTTCCCCGCATGCCTTTGCGAGTACGAACACATTTGTACCAATGGCGGGTACTGATGCAAGCATGAGTCCGAGCGCTTCTTTTTCAGCGACTGACCTCACGAAGCTTGCAACGAGCGACGATACGAGAATCGAGAGCAATGGTTCATGGCCCACAACAAACGCGTATGACGAAAACGCTTATCTGGAATTTAATTTTTCGGGAACGGTTCCTGTCGGAGCGACTATTACGAATGTAAGTGTAGCAAATGAGTTTCGACGAACAGGTGCACTCACTGCTGCAAAACTTGAAATATACAACGGAGCATCATTTGTGGACGAATCGCTCACAACGGGAGTGATTAACGTCGATCATACCGATACTATCGATATAACGTCAGTTGTTCCCACTGCGGACAAACTCGCATCACTCAAGATTCGTTTTCTTGCGTATCGTGATGTAGGTGGAACGACACAAACAAGCCATGATTCAATTATAGTTTCGGTTACATATACATTGCCAGTTCCTTTGAATACGGCGCCGGTTGTAAGCAATCAGGCGATTACAACTCCAGTCGATGCTTCTGTTCTTGTCACAGTAAGTGCGACCGATGCAGAGAGTGACCCACTAACGTTTTCTGTATTTTCGATTCCCCGAAACGGGACACTCGGGTCTGTTACAGGAAATACGGTTATGTATAATCCGAACGGTGGGCTCGTTGGGACTGATACTTTTTTGATACGTGCATTTGACGGCAAAGTGTACAGTACCCCGGCAACAATAACTGTAACGCTTACCCACGGAGTACCAGCAAAATGCAAAACAACAAAAAACCCAATCGCTCAGGTTTCTACCGCGACAAGTTTGATCACGGTGCAGGTCACGGACACATTTGGGAATCCAGTTGATGATGACGCAAAAACTGTGGTTACGCTCACTCCATTTTTAAATTCAACAGGAAATATTACTCCCGCGAGTGCCACCGTAAAGGGAGGACTCGCGACATTTACGGCAAGCGCACTTTCACAAACAACGACTGGGGTTGCTTCATACTTAGTAACGGCCCCGGGTTTGGCACAAGGATCCGCGCAAGTCGCATTTTATGCACCACCAGAACAGCCGAGCAATGGCTTGAAAATTCATATACCAGTCGTTCGAGGGAATGTGAATATGACGGGAAGGCAGAGTCAGTTGGCTGATTCAGATATTGCAGGTGTCGGTGTTGCAGATAATTTTAAAGCCTTAGTTGAATATAGTTCTACAACAAGTACAAATTATGATGAAAATCAATATACTGAATTCGCTTTTGCTCAAGGACTTGTTCCTGCGAATGCCACACTCAAGACAGTGAGTCTTACCGCACGATATCAATCACAAGCAAATTTTTCAAAATTAGAAATTTCGAATGGTACGGGATTCGTAGATCAACCACTCGCACTGAATGCTGTGACGTCCGCTTTTGCGAACCAGACGATTGATATTAGTTCACTGGTGACGTCGGTAGCTCAAGTGAATAACTTGGTTGTTCGCTTTCTTTCGAAACCAAGTATAAGCGGAGATTCCATTACGAATACATACGATTTTCTTGGTGTCGACGTTACATATGCCGTGCCAGCCTCACCTGTTGCAACACCGCAAACTCTAACCACGCATGTTGACGCACCGCTTACGGTAAGTCTTTCAGGCACAGATAGTTTGAGTGCATCACTGACTTATCTCGTAACGACTCAACCGACAAAGGGAACTTTGAGCGCGTTGTCGGGTTCATCACTTATCTATACACCGCTCGGCCAAACAGGGGAGGACTCGTTTCTGTTTACAGTAAAGAGTGATTCAGGAGAAAGCGTACCGGCAAAAGTATTGATTACACTTTCTCCAGGACAAATAAAAAAAATTGGAGTAGTTTCGAGTGACGCAAGTGCGACAGTGGATACTCCTGTTACATTTACAATTCGGGCAACTGATTCATTTGGGAATTCAGTACCACTTGATGCCTCATCGAAGGTTGTACCAACTTTCGGGAATGGATCACTCGCCGATTCGGGGATTCTATTCGCGAGTGGAGCCGGCACAATTACGGGAACAGCGTCGAGTGCGGGTGAATATAAGTTCGTCGCGACCATTGGTTCGCTCGGTTCTGATCCGGTGAGTGTTCTATTCTCTGCTCGTACGAATTCAAGTACAAATTCTGGTTCGCAGGGAGAGACGCTGACTTCGAATACAGTAAGTAGCGACACAGGCACTACTCATACAAGAAGTAGTGGCGGAGGATTATTGCTTGAAACATCGCAAGCAGAGAGTGTAGTGGTTCCCCAAATTGAAACGCCACAAAAGATCGAACAACCCATCATTATTCCAGAAAAGAAACCTTCAATTTATACACATGTGTCGCGAGCGAAAGAAGTGATACCTACGGAACAATCCATCACTCCTGACAAGACTTCGGAACAGACAGGAGCATTGCTTACTGCGACAGTAAACGGTGCCATTATTTCGGATAAAGAAGTATTGTATTTTTGTATTGCCATTGGTGTCTTTAGTTTTATCGCTGGAATATTTCTTTGGTACGCAAAAAAAGTAAAGGAGAGGGGTCACTCATTTTGATTTTTCGGTGTTTTTTAGTATGCTTATACAACACTGAAGCGAACTAACAATGTCGTCGCTTTATAAAAAATAAGTATTTATCTATGAAAACATTTATTGGTGCCGGCGTTGGAATTATTATCATCGTTCTCATTGTGCTTTTCGCTCGTGGTCACAAAACAACATCAACTGATACTTCTATGCAACAACCAGAAACAACACAACAAACAGCAACAACAAATCTTCAGGTTTCAACAGTAAAAGAAGGAGCAGGGACTGGTGCCGTAAAAGGAGATTCAGTTACTGTTAATTACACGGGCACACTTACGAACGGAACAGTTTTTGATTCGAACGTTGATCCAAAGTTTAGTCACGTACAGCCATTCACATTTACGCTTGGTACAGGAATGGTTATTCAAGGATGGGATCAGGGAGTACTTGGTATGAAAGTTGGAGAGAAGCGCCATCTTGTTATTCCTGCGAATCTTGCATACGGAGATCGTGGCGCTGGCTCACTTATACCACCAGGAGCAACACTTACTTTTGACGTAGAAGTTGTTTCGATTAAACATCAGTAATAAAGTAGCGCGCGAGCTTCGCTCGCGCGCTCTTTCAAGCTATGGCAAAAAAAATTGGGACAATATTATTTCTTGTACTCGCACTTGTCGCAATAGTGTGGGGAATGCGGGAACTTATGCACCCTCGAGTTGCTGAAGGAGGCGACGATGATACGAACGGATTTATTACCAGCATAAAAAAATAAACTATGAATACGCTATTCGATAAAAAAAGTGCAAGTCAGATGGGCAAAGTGATCCTTTTCCTTGGTATCGTCACTGTGCTTTATATGGGCATGAAGTTTGTAAACGAGACAAAAATTTTTAGTACCGGAAGCCAAGATGTCAGTAACGTGAGTACAATAGATGTGAGTGGAACAGGCACTTCATTCGCGATCCCTGATGTCGCCTCAGAAAGTTTTACCGTACAGCAAAAATCAACAACTGTTCATGATGCTCAGACGACTGTTGCATCCAAAGTGAATAGTGCAGTTTCCTATTTGAAAACATCTGGAATTGAAGAAAAAGATATTCAAACAACAAACTATAGTGCATATCCTGAATATACGTATCCAACTCCATGTATCGACAAAGGATGTTCTTCTGTAAACACCACTCCTAAATTGGTTGGCTATACGGTGACTCAGACAATCACGGTTAAAATTCGCGATACAGCGAAGGTTGGCACTATTGTTGATGGACTCGGATCACTCGGTGTGACAGGACTTTCTGGTCCAGACTTTACTGTTGATAATGCCGATGCAGTGAATGCCGAAGCACGAAAGAAAGCAATCGCAGATGCTGAATCAAAAGCACGAGTACTTGCTCGAGATCTTGATGTGACTCTCGTTCGTATCGTTCGTTTTAACGAAGGTCAAAGCGGGGGAGCTGCAATGCCTATGTTTGCAAAGGCAGATATGGCTACCGGAAGTACAAGTGACGCATCGACACTTCCTGTCGGACAGAATAAGTATGTTTCAAACGTAACTATTACGTACCAGATACAATAAGGAGTTTAGGAAAGAAAAGGGCGGGGGTGGCGAAGCCACCCCCGCCCTTTTGACTTCATCTTTAAAATAGGGTACTCTATCAATAGAAGGCCCCGCAGGGCTTTTTTAATTGGCTGGAACATTCCGTTCTCGCCCAACAAATACTATGGGAATCACTTCATATATCAAAGAAACACGTGCTGAATTCAAACATGTTACATGGCCAACACGACGTCAGGCTATCGCATATTCGGCCGCAGTTATCATTATTTCACTCGTTGTAGCCTACCTCCTTGGAGCATTCGACAAGCTTTTCCAGCTTGGCCTCGCGAAGCTTCTCGGATTTTAATAGCGTTTTCGTTTCCGGGCACATTACTAGTCTTATTTTTTCAAAACTATGGCAAAACAAGAAATCACCCCAGAACGCAGTTGGTACGCGATTCACACATACGCGGGCTACGAAAACGCAGTTGCGCGTAACTTAAAACAGCGTATCGAATCTCTCGGTATGCAAGACCGCATTTTTAATGTGATCGTACCAATGGAGAAGAAGATCAAAATCAAGGCAGGGAAGCGTGTCGAAGTAGAAGAAAAAGTCTACCCTGGATATGTCCTTGTTGATATGATTGTGACGGACGATTCATGGTACGTTGTTCGCAACACTCCTCGTGTTACAGGATTCGTTGGTGCCGGAGTAAACCCAGTGCCTCTCAACCAAAAAGAAGTTGACGCACTCTTTAAGACAATGGGAACAAACGACAACGCGAAGCATGCGATTGACGTTGCAGTCGGAGATCTCGTTTCAATCGTTGATGGCCCATTCAAAGACCTTGAAGGTAAGGTCAACGATGTCGACCAAGACCGTGGCAAAATCCGCGTTCTCGTTTCAATGTTCGGTCGCGAAACTCCAGTTGAGCTCGACTTCCTCCAAATCAAGAAGATGTAAAGAAATTGTGCTCGTTCTGTTGGCAATTGCCAAAACCACCCTTTTCTGGTAATGTATCGGAACTAGTCGGTGTTTTTGGCTTCTACTAAAACCTCTCTAGTTATAAGCTCACTAATCTATTTATGGCGAAAAAAATTACAAAGAAAGTCAAAGTTCAGATCCCAGCGGGACGAGCAACACCAGCGCCACCACTTGGACCTGCACTCGGTCAGGCTGGCGTGAACATCGGTGACTTCGTTACCAAGTTCAATGCAGCAACTTCAAAGATGATGGGTGACACCGTTGGTGTCGTGATTACTGTGTACGAGGATCGTAGTTACGATTTCCTCATCAAGACTCCTCCAGTCGCAGGCCTCCTCTTTAAGGCGGCAGGCATCGAGAAGGGTTCGGGTAAACCAAATACTTCAAAAGCTGGAAGTATCACAAAAGCTCAGCTCAAAGAAATTGCCGAAAAGAAAATGCCGGACCTCAATGCGAAGGACATTGAAGGCGCGATGAAAATCGTTGCTGGAAGTGCTCGCCAGGCTGGTATCGAAATCAAAGGCTAAACGATAAAGACCGCCCGAAAGGGTGGTTTTTATTTTTATAATATAAAACAATAATAATGGAACAACTCGCTCCTCGTGATCAGAAGAAAGTATTCGTGTGTCTCGTGCTCTATATCACAGCGCTCATTGCCTCAAATACGCTTGGTATCAAAACCATGCCGTTTCTTTTTGGGACGCACCTATCAGTGTCTGTTTTTTATTTTCCATTTGTGTTCTTGATGACCGATATCATCGGAGAAGTATATGGTAAAAAACTCGCGCGACAATTCGTCTTTGCGGGGTTTTTTGCTGTGCTCTCATTCATGGTGTTCAATATTATTTCCATGCTTATGCCGTGGTCTGTCGCGAGTATGTGGGCGCACGATGCGTACAATACGCTCTATAGTGTCTCAATTCGTATCTCAATCGCCTCAGTACTCGCATTCGCAATCGGAGAATACCAAGACGTGCTCGCATTCTTTTTCTTCAAGGCGCGACAAGGGAGCAAGTATTTTTGGCTGCGATCAAATCTTTCAAATATTTGGTCACAATTGTTTGATACGGTTATTTTTACTGTTGTCGCATTTGCAGGAATTTATTCAAACCACAAACTCATATTGATGATTATTCCGTGGTGGATTTACAAAGTATTAATGGGCGTTGCATATACACCACTTTCGTATCTCGGAATCAAACTTCTTCGTGACAATGACACATCAAAAACGACAGCCTAGAACTCGATACGTTGCGTATGCCGCTGTGAGTATTGATGGGTATATTTCCACCGATACTTCGCGCATGCCTGATTGGACGAGTGGAGAAGATTGGAAGTACTTTCAGACCGCGCTCGCGAAAGCGAGCGCGGTCGTCGCCGGTTCTCGGACCTATCGTGTAGCTCAAGATCACATCGACAAACGTGTCGCATACGTCCTAACGAGCAAAGTCATAAAACCAAAAGTCACAGGATCAGTAACGTTTCTCAATCCACGACACACGGACATTGGCACACTTTGCGCAGAGCATAAAATGGTCGCTATTGTTGGAGGATCGGAAGCATATCGGACTATGCTTGATCTCGGATTGTTTGATGAATTGCACCTTACCATCGAACCGGTCATTCTTGGAGGAGGGAAACAATTGTTCGCCGAAGGGAAACTTCGGACACAGTTTAAACTTGTTTCCGTGAAAAAATTGAATCCTCATGGTACGATAGTGCTTCGATACGTTCGTAATAAATAATAGTATGAATATTAAACCAATCACCACAAAAGTATTTGCTGAAAATGAAGATCTTTTTGCCTTTGTTACTCGTTTTATTAAACGAGCTCCCGAGCGTTCTGTTATTGTCATTACATCAAAAATTGTTGCATTGTCTGAGGGGCGAACAGCGAAGCTCGGCACAGAAAAAGAAAAGGAAGCGCTCATTCGTTCGGAATCAGAATTCGCCCTCGAGACTGAATATGTCTGGCTCACCATCAAAGATGGAATGCTCGTGGCGAATGCTGGTGTGGATGAATCAAACGCTGACGGCAAAATTGTGCTACTTCCAAAAGATTCATACAAAGCTGCAAGTGAGATGCGTAAGAAACTTATGAAGCATTACGGTGTGAAGGAGCTCGGGGTACTCATTACTGATTCACGCTTGCTCCCACTTCGTGCAGGTGTTGTCGGTGTTGCTCTCGGCTACGCAGGATTCAAAGGAATTCGTGACTATCGCGGAACACCAGATATTTTTGGACGCAAACTCACAATGACACGTACTGACGTTGCTGACGCACTTGCTACGACCGCAGTGCTCCCGATGGGAGAGGGCAAAGAGTGCCGTCCGCTCGCGATTATTACTGGCGCAGAAATCGAATTTACTGATCGTGTGAACAAAAAAGAATTGCTCATTCCGATCGAAGAGGACGTGTATGGTCCAATGTTCCGTAAGATTGGTAAAAAGTAGTCCGGCGAGTATACTCATCGTATGTCAGACAATATTCCAACTAAACAGGCTCGACCTTCATGGGATGAATATTTCCTCCAAATGGCGGACCTTGTTGGCTCGCGTGGTACCTGTGACCGCGGTCATGTTGGTTGTGTGATTACGAAGGACAAACGAATTCTTGCGACAGGCTATGCTGGTTCACCTCGAGGTCTCGCCCACTGTGATGAAGTAGGGCATGAGATGCACACCGTCACGAATGAAGATGGTAGTACGTCGCGACATTGTATTCGCACGACACACTCAGAGACGAACGCTATTGCGAACGCGGCACGATTCGGTGTTGCGATTGATGGCTCGACAATTTATGTCAAAATGGTTCCGTGTTACAACTGTGCAAAGGTGATTATCAATGCGGGTATTACACGTGTTGTGTGTGCCAAGGACTATCATGCAGCGGGGCGTACCAAAGAAATTTTTAAAGACGCTTGCGTGGAATTGGTGATACTCAGTAACGAAGTCGAGAATTATACAGATCAGTAAATATATATGTCAGTAGATCTCAAACAATTACAGAAAGAGGTGATGCAGAATAAAATCGAAAAAGGTTTTAATACGACCGATATTGCATTTGAATTTTGTCGCGCGCATGAAGAGCTCTCAGAAGCATTTTCAAAATTCAGTAAGAGTCAGCCAGGAGTAGCCGAAGAGATTGCCGATGTCGCGATTTTTTTGCTCGGTATGTGCGAACAGCTTGGCTACGATCTCGAGAGTGAGCTTACGCGCAAAATTGAAATCAATAAGAAGCGCAAATATATAAAAGAAAAAACACCTGACGGTAAGGATGTTTTTATTCGAGTCAAAACAGACATTGACCCGTAGGAGAGGCATTGCATTTCGCTTCAAACATTGTACAATTTTAATATGAATTTTTGGAACAATCCGGAGAACGATTCTCTCAAGGCTATTATTATTGTGGTTGTTTTGGTTCTTGCAGGTTTCTTTACGTATAAGTACCTCCATTTGAATAGTCTCGATAACTCTGGAAAGGTCATCAATACGGTTCAAGCACCAGTCGTAAAGGAGACACCCCCAAGTGTTCCTGCCTCTACGACACTTACTCCATCACAAATCACAGGAACGACTGCTGTGTTTACTGGCAAAATTTCTGCGACCGATCAATCGAATGCTGCAACACCAAGCTTCATGTACGGCACAACCCCATCGTACGGACAAACAGTGAAGGGGACAGTGTCTCCAGATGGTTTGATGGTAACGGCTACTGCGACAGGGCTTACGTGCCACACGACATACTATTACCGAACTGTTGCGACAAATCCAAATGGCCGCACCTTCGGTGCGGCCCAAAAATTTACCACCTTAGCCTGCGCTGCCTTGCGTAAATAAAAGTATATGAAAAAATTTCTTTTGATAGGATTTCTCGCGGCTATCTTTTTTTTCGTCGCTACTCCACATACGTTTGCAGCGTGGACGAATCATGGAGGGAGTTCAGGGGCTGGGACTTGGAACTCAATAGTTTCTTCTTCTGATGGGACCCATCTTGCGGCTGTTGGTTCAGGATTTGTGTGGGTGTCAGCAGATACCGGTCTGACATGGACTGATTTTCCGAATGCTCGCGGGTATGGTTCTTCTGGTTTTTCAGACTGGTATGCTGTTGCCTCCGATTCAACAGGAAGTAAGCTCGTTGCTGTTTCTCAAACATCAACCGGTTGTATTTCTATTTCAACAGACGCAGGCGTAACATGGTCTCTTCACAATTGCTCCTCCGGTGTTATTTACTGGGGAGGAGTTTCTTCTTCTTCTGACGGATCACATCTTGCCGCCACAGATCAACGTGGATATATCTGGACATCATCTGATGCGGGGCTAACCTGGACCGATTTTCCTGATGCACATGGAATCGGATCCTCGGGTGGTAATAGTTGGAGAAAAATTGTTTCCGATTCTACCGGAAGATATTTAGCTGCGAGTGCATGGAGTGGAGGTGGAATTTCTGTCTCGAATGATTACGGTGCTCACTGGACTGTTGCATCATCGGGTATTCATGCGAGTGGTAGTTGGGCGGGAATCGCCTCTGACGCAACAGGGCAGTATTTGGCTGCTACCGATCAATACGGATATATTTGGATGTCGACAAATTATGGTGCAACTTGGACTGATTACAGCGGTTCTTCGGGGATGCATAATTGGGTAGACGTTGCCTCTGATGCGTCAGGGAATACTCTTATTGCAGGAAGCTCAGGAACATACATATATGTTTCTCATGATCGTGGGGTGCACTGGACCGCTGAGACAGGAGCTGGCATAGGTAATTGGTATAAAACAGCATCAGATGCGACTGGCACAAAGTACGCGGCCGCTAATTATGGAGAGTTTATTTATGAAAATACGGTTGTCCCACCTACCGTGCTTACGGTGAGTAGCAGTGCAATAACTCAAACAACAGCAACTATTACTGGAAATATAACTGATACGGGGGGTGCTGGTGTTTCTAATAGTGTTGGATTTTCATGGGGTACTTCTAGTCTCTACGGAAGTACCGCTAGTGCCGGAATACAAATATCTCCAGGCACGTTTACTGCAAATCTTACGGGACTCACTTGTGCGACTGGATATCACTTCGAGGCAACAGCTATAAATTCAATGGGGTCTGCACACGGTGTAGACATGTCGTTTACGACGTCATCGTGCCCACCTGTTTCTCCAACAGTTCTCACCGTTAGCGCAACTAGTATTACCACGAGCACAGTTACTCTCACCGGGAATCTCACCGACCTCGGTGGAGCACCAAGCGCGACTGCTGGATTCAATTACGGAACGACAACTGCATATGGATCTACGGTAACAATGTCCGCTCCATACACTGTTCCAACTTTATTTGTGAATACCACCATAGCTAGCCTCACATGTAATACGCTCTATCATTATCGAGCCTGGGCGACGAATTCCATCGGCACTACAAACGGAGCGGACATGACATTCACAACGTCTATTTGTTTGACGCCACCACTCGTCACGACGGATAGCGTGACTCCAGGAAGTACGAGTGCTACTTTCAACGGCACGATTGTGTCGCTTGGCGGAGCATCGAGTGCCTCTGCACGTGGTTTTTCTTATAACACAACACCAACACTTACGACGATCGGTCTTGATCCAGCAATTGATTCTGGAGTGGGTACATTTAGTACGGGTCCGTATACGCTTACGATCACTGGTCTTTCCTGCGCGACCTCATATCACTTCCGTGCGTACGCGCAGAACACAACAGGAATGGGCACTGGTTCAGATATGTCGTTCACAACACTCGCGTGTTCACTTGTGCCGCCAACAGTACACACAGTGACGGCAACCGTTTCCGGTACGACAGCAACACTCAAAGGACATCTCGACTCATTCGGAATAGGAGCAAGTGGGCCCTCACTTCATCTTCGGTCTCATTTAATTTCGGCGGTGCAACTGTCGCTTCATCAACTCCAACACTCACATCGCTTACCAATTTTTCTGGTACAACAACAGTCGCTTGTGGCACCACATATTCATATTTTGCGACAGCAACAAATGCAGGTGGGGGAGCAACGACTGATCTCACCCCAGTCTCATTCACCACACCAGCCTGCCCAGCCACCGCTCCAACAGTAATCACCGATCCTGCAACTGCAATAACAACAACCACCGCAACAATCAACGGACACGTCACAGCATTTGGTACAAGCGCAACATCAATCACGAGCCGTACATTGACTTCAAGTTCTGGAGGCTCGGGCACGACAATGACAGTGATTAGAACTCTACCATCAGCGTTTTCTCAAGATCTTGTTGGTTTGACGTGTCATACAACATATACATTTACGGCGAGTGCCGTAAATGATGCCGGATTGACTGGTACCGGATCAGCACTTTCATTTACCACAAGTGCTTGTCCTATCGGAGCACCTGTTGTTACAACAACAAGCGCAACTTCGATTACAACGACAAGTGCTACCATTAACGGAAATGTAACAAGCATGGGTACTGGAGCGACAAGCATAACGAGTCGCGGATTTACTGGTAGCTTTGGAGTTCCCATCACGATGACTGGTACTTTTGGAACAGGAACGTTCTCCTCGATGATCACTGGCCTCACGTGTAATACGGGTTACAATTTTATTGCTACGGCGACAAACAACGCGAGTGTCTCAAGTTCAGGCGGCACAATATCTTTTGTAACTGCTGCATGTCCGATTGGAGCACCTGTTGTTACAACTGTTGCTGCAACTGCAATCACGACAACAACTGCAACCCTGAATGCAAACGTAACGTCGCTTGGTCTTGGAGCAACAAGTATCACCAGTCGCGGATTTACCACAAGTTTCGGTGCTCCGATCACCGTATCTGGAACGTTTGGAACTGGCACCTTCACGGCAAATGTGTCTGGGCTCACTTGTGATTCTTCGTATAGTTATATTGCAAAAATTACAAACAACGTCGCGCTTTCAGCGAGCGGTGCTTCAATCGTATTTCGAACAGCTCCGTGTCCAGCGGGTGCACCTCTGGTCACCACAAATACAGCCACGACGATTAGTGCTACAAGTGGTGTCATGAACGCCACGGTTACGGCGCTGGGTACTGGAGCGTTGAGCGTCACACCGAGTTTTGAATACGGCACAACTACGGCACTCGGTACGACTGTCGCTGTTGGTGGTCCGCTTTGGATTACGACCGTTCCTCATACATACCTCTCTGTTCTTTACGGGCTATCGTGTGGCACTACGTATTATTATCAAGCTCAAGTCGTTAACGACGCGAGCGTTTCAGCCGTAGGTTCTATCCAGAATTTTACAACCGACGCGTGTACCGGCGGACCGTCAGTTACGACAGTGAGTGCGGCATCAGTTACTGGCACAAGTGTTGTCTTGAACGGCAATCTTACCAGTAATGGAGGAGATCCTTCTACCGTAACATTCTTCCAATACGATACATCAACTGCCTACACCCTTTCGACTTCAGGAGTTGTAACTTCGGTTGGTGCATTTCATGAAAATATTTCAGGCCTCACGTGTGGAACGACATATTATTTCCAAGCTGACGCGTTGAATGGTTCGGGTCCTGCAAACGGAGCGGACCTCACGTTTACGACGACTGCGTGTCCAGTCGGTTCTCCATCGGTTACGACGAATACCGCGACGGGGATCACTGCAACAGGAGCAACATTGAATGGAACAGTCACTTCTCTTGGCTCGGGTGCGACAAGTGCAACTCGAGGATTTGCCGGAAGTTTTGGAACGGCGGTCATACTTACTGGCTTAATCACACTAGCACCATCACCATATTCGTATAACCTAACAGGCCTTACTTGTAACACGACATATACATTTAATGCGACCGTGACAAATAACGGTAGTCATTCGGCTGCTGGTTCGACACTCTCGTTCACAACAAGTGCGTGCCCGATTGGTCTGCCAGTAGTGGCAACAACATCGGCGAGTGCTGTCGGTGTAGCGACGGCCACTCTTGGTGGAAATCTCACAAGCACCGGTGGAGCTTCAAGTACAACAGTTGGCTTCGAGTACGGAACAACAACTTCATATGGCTCAACCATATCAGCAGGAACAATGAGTACGACGGGAATATTTAGTAGCTCAGTCTCAAGTCTTGCATGTAATACGACATATCATTATCGCGCAAAGGCTACAAATACCGGAGGTTCAGCGAATGGCGGAGATACTTCATTCACAACCTCCGCATGTGCTCCAACTGTCGCGACAACAAGCGCGAGTGGGGTAGGACAATTCAGTGCGACCATCGGAGGCAATCTCACAAGTACCGGTGGAGCTTCAAGTACAACAGTCAGTTTTGAATATGGATTGACGACATCATATGGTTCTACCGTCTCCGCTGGTACGTTGAGTACAACTGGAACATTCACTGGTTCAGTTTCGAGCCTTGCATGTAATACGACATATCATTATCGCGCAAAAGCCACCAATACTGGAGGCTCAGCGAATGGTGCGGATGCACTCTTTACCACTGTTGTATGTAACCCAAGTGTGTCGACTGTTTCAGGAGCACTTCTCAGTTCCTCTTCTGCTCTGTTGAAGGGTAATCTTATCTCGCTCGGAGCAGGAGCTTCAAGCGCGAGTGTCGGTTTCTATTATGGAAGAACGACCGCGTATTCATCTGGTTCGGTCAATGCCACTGTGCCAGGACCAACAATGACAGGAACAGGCACATTTACAGCTACTGTTCCGATCGGAGCAATCTCGTGTAATACGCCTTGGCACTTACAAGCATGGGCACGAAATGCAAGCGGGGTGCTTGTTACGGGTTCTGATGCTTCGTTTTGTAGTTACTAATGTGTAGTAAAAAAGGACTTACAAAAAACCGCTTACGCGGTTTTTTTGTAAACGAGAAACACATGCGGGAATTTATGCTCCGCATCTGGTTCGTGTGCAACACGAGAGATTTCTTTCCATTCAGGGCCGATCTCGGGGAAGTGCGTGTCTGCATCTTGAAATTCTCCGTCGATGCGGGTGATATAGAGTTTGTGAGCGAAAGACATTCCCTGACGATAGAGTTCACCGCCACCGATGATGAAGATTTCTGTCTCTTCTTGTTTTTCTTCGAAATGTTTTCCTTGTTCGAGGGCAGCAAGACGAAGACCTTCTTCGAGAGAATGCACGACATCGACGCCGGCGGGTCGGTAGGAGTGGTCGCGAGTGACTACGATGTTTTGGCGCTTGGGGAGTGGAAATCCGATTGATTCAAAAGTTTTACGGCCCATAATGACAGTGTGTCCGCGTGTGGTATCACGGAAATACTGCATGTCGCGAGGCATCTCCCACAGGAGCGTATTGTCCTTGCCAAGCTCGTTATTGCGCCCAATTGCTGCGATCATCGAGACTATCATGCGGACAGTGTAGCACTTTTTTGAAAAAGGTGTTGTTTGATGAGATTGATGATTTTTGTAGGCTTCTGGTAGATCGTTGTGACGTTTCCGGAGTAAGTATAAAACTGCGCATTTGGAATAATGTGTGCTATTTTCCGCGCGTCCGCTAGCGGATGAATAACTGTATCGCGCGAGCCTGAGAGTACGAGTGTTGGCACGATGATTTTGGAATAGTCGACAATAAATTCGCGGTTGAAATTCTGCGCGAATTGAATTTCGTTTTTGAGTTCTTGGTTTGTGATACGTGAAAACGGCTTGCCTAGGTAATACCAGACTGCGAATTTTTTGATGAACGCGGGAACTGTAGGGGAGGTGAGCAAAAAGAAAAAGCGTCTATGGTACCTTCGCATGTACGGTGTTCGTGGATATTCACTCGATGTTCCCGAGTCAACAAGTACGAGATTTCGCATATCGCTCGGATAGAGCGTCGCGTAAATTGTCGCGATACTTCCGCCGAACGAATTCCCAACGAGTGTTGGTTTGGTGACATTGAGTTCTTTGATGAGCGCACGGACAAGTTCGACGTAGTCAGTGTATGACCAAGAAGGATTTGTTGGAGTGTCTGAACCTAAGAGTGCAGGAAGCTCAGGAACGATTACATAAAAATCACACGCGAATTCTCGGATGACACGTTTGATATTTCTCGCACCCCACGCATGAAGAAATACGATTGGTGGATTCTTTGGGTCACCAGCCGTGTGGTACACAACGCGAACACCGTATATATTTTTTGCTTGAGTCGTCATTTAGACAATTTCAGCTTGATAACATTTTTCGCAATACACATGCTCTGGTCGGTCAGGGCTGAATGCGGTCATGAATGCGGTTTGGCAGTGCTCATTCCCGTGCGCATGAGTATGTTGCTCACACATACAGGTTCGTTCGTAAAGTGTGCGGGGAAGACGTTTTTGCATTCGTCTCGCATGTCTGCAGAAGAAACAATTGCGTGGAAGAGGGAGTCCGAATCGTTTATAGAGTGAAAGTTCATGATCGATGAATCGGTAATTTCGTTCGCAGGATTCACAAGCAAAGATTTTATCTTTTAAGAATTCAAACTCGTAGGTGTCAGTTTGGTCAATCGTAAAGTTCTCTTGCCCGCGCATTGCTGGAATGTCGTCTTTCCATGGGTATCCTTCGGCACATGCCTCTTCGCGAGCGAGGGGGTAGTATTCATTTACGGTAGACTCATTGTAAGTAAAAGGTGCAAGCTCGATTGGAAAGAATTCACCCCATTCTCCTGTCGAGCGCATGTGTTCAATTATTTTTGGCACGAGTGCTTCATATTCTTCCTTGGTATATTGTTTATTCAAAATACAATAATCTTTTTTGCGCAGACCAACACAGCCAAACAAGTTGTTTGAGTTTAGACAAAATTGAGAATATGAAGTTTCGGTACAATCTTGTGCCATGTGGCACGCGATGAGTTTGTACGATTGAGAGAAAACTGTTTCATAGCAGTGTTCAACATTCGTTGTGAATATTGAGTCGTAACTCTCGACGAGTGAACGAACGGTGAATCCAAATTTTCCATTTTCTCCGCTCTTGATATCAAAACTCCACGCTATATTTTTCGCGTTATAAATATGGTTTCCAGATACGTCTGTATTGTGAGAGCCAAACATGTGTGGAGTCGGAACAGTGAGCTTTAATTTCGATTGTTCCTCTTGTATGTATGCGAGTGTTGCACTGTCTCGGAGCGGGTGATCAATCTTGAATTGTTGGTATTCTTCTTTGGAAACTGGTTGGTTGAAAATATGATACGACTTGTTTCGCAAACCAACACAGCCAATACAATTTACGCACCCGCGACAATCAAAGAGTCCGATTGATTCAGCACAGGCTTCACATTCTTCAGAATAGAGGAGATTGTTTGATTCAAGGACGTCGATACATTCGTAACAGTATTCTGATTTGTAGAGATACGCGCAGTCAGATGATTCTCGTGAATTCCAAATTGCATGACCGCCGTAGTCACAATATTCACTGTCGACAACTCCGAAGGCGAAATAGCAATGCGAACTACGATGCGAAACATTACAGTATCCGCAATCTGAACTGTTTGTAACCATGAGTGAAGCATGAGGCACTTCATTCAGGAGCTCATGATATTGATCAAAAAATGGTCGAGAAAAATCATAGTCACGTCCATACTCAATTGCGTCCCAATCGTCTGCGTACCATTCTTCTGTGCTCCAGACAGGGAAGGGCTGATCGGCGTGATACATACCAATAATAGGTTTGCCAGATTTTGATGACGTTCGCTTGTAGAGTGTGGTGAAATTGCGAATGAACATGCGTCGCTTTTGACGACAGATTGGACAAAGTGTTGGTGGAGGCACCTGCATTTTTTCGTAAAACGAAAAATCGTCTGGTTCAATTGAGAATTGATTCGAACATTGTTTGCAGATCTTATTTTCCATAATGAATGTTCGGTTGAATATTATTCTTCGATATTTAAAAATGTGTTCACTGTTTTTTGTAGTGAGCTGGCCAAGGGAGCAGGAAGAGCTTCGAGTGGATACCAACCGATATCGCTACATTTTGATGGTTCAAGTATTTCTGGTGTGCCAAAAATAATGCGCGCAGGAAAGATCGTGGTGACCCAGTGCTGCTTTTCTTTGGGTAAAATATGATCAATCGCAGGAAGCTGTCCATCGAGTTCGATATCGACACCGATTTCTTCACGTACTTCACGTACGACTGCATCACTCAGTGTTTCGCCGAATTCGACGGTGCCTCCAGGTACAGTCCAGTAACCAACCTCATTTTTTGATTCTGGACCACGCTTCATGAGAAAAAGTTCACCCTCGTCATTGAGGATGAATGCACCCACACCTGTTCCAATATAGTCTGTACCTTGTTTCATTGTTTTGATTTTATACAAATAATTTAGACTGCGATTGGTGCCTTGATGGCATCATGCGGATTGTAATCAACAAGTTCAAAATCGTCGATCGTGAAATCTTCGATTTTTGTTTTTGCGGGATTTATCTTCATCGTCGGGAGGGGACGAATATCACTCCGACGAGTGAGTTGCAGTTGAGCTTGCTCAATGTGATTTTTGTACAAATGTACATCACCGCCAGTCCAAACGAATTCGCCAGCCTTCAATCCACAGATTTGTGCGATGATCATCGTGAAGATTGAGTACGACGCGATGTTGAATGGCACGCCAAGAAATGTATCGCACGAACGTTGGTAGAGTTGGCAGGAGAGTTTGCCGTCGGCGACATAAAACTGGAAGAAGCAGTGGCAGGGCGGGAGCCCTGCCTTTGCCATCTCATCAATATCGGCGACATTCCACGCCGACACGATCATGCGTCGTGAATCAGGTGTTGTCTTTATTTGTTCAATCACTTTGGCGAGCTGATCAACGTGTCCGCCATTTGGTGTTGGCCAACTACGCCACTGATATCCATAGATCGGTCCGAGGTTGCCGTATTCATTTCTGAATTGTTCGTCAGTTTTGATGCGTTCGACAAAAGCGTTCATGCCTGTCTTCCATTCTTCACCATTAATTTCTGGAATCGGGAGATTGTTTCGTTTGAGATATGCCTTGTATGGCCACTCATCCCAAATGTGCACATTATTGTCGACGAGATATTTGAGATTGGTGTCGCCACGCATAAACCAAAGCAGTTCATGAATGATTGCTTTGATCGGTACTTTTTTTGTAGTGAGAAGAGGGAAGCCGTCTTCAAGATCGAAACGCATTTGATGACCAAGGAACGATTTTGTGCCTGTACCCGTGCGGTCAGTTTTTTCTGTACCCAGATCGATGAGCTTTTGGAGTAAGTCGAGATACTGCTCGTCCGCGTGTTTGCCTTTCATGTATTGAGTATATGTTTTTTGCCGACTTTTGGCGAATATTGACATATCAAGACAATAGTGCTATTCTCTGAATATCATTCTCACTAAGGACCACACGAGGTCCTCTTATTTATAAGGGAGTGACGATTGTGGAAGTCACCTAGACGCTTGTTGTCATATGGTTGATATCCATGACAAAACAAGTAACTATATGCCCACAGGTCATTCTGCGCGCCCGTCATCAGGCGGAAAGCGCTCGTTCAATTCATCGCCCGTAACGCGTTCAGGCTCAGGCTTCCGCTATACAGGTCCATCACACTCTGCTCGTCCGAGCGGCGCTTCTTCAAGTGCCCCAGCTCGTTCAGGCGGTTTTAAATCAAGTAGTTCACGATTCGGCGCTGCTCCACGTAAAAGTGGTTTCGGGGCTGGTCGCCGAAGTACGAGCTTCGCGCGCAATCGCACGGGAGGCGGGGGAGGCGGATCACGCTTCGCTCAACGCATCGATTTTTCAAAATTCGTAAAAAAGGCAGAGCCTGTTACGGAAGCAAAGAAATATGTTGCGAAACACAAATTTGCTGATTTTCCATTCGGAGAACAGCTTCAGAAAAATATCGCCAAGAAAGGCTTCGTTCACCCAACACCAATTCAGGATCAGTCGATCATGACCGTGCTCGGTGGTCGTGACTTCTTCGGTCTTGCAAACACCGGAACTGGAAAAACTGGTGCCTTCATTCTTCCGCTCATTGATCGCGTTAGTCGCGATAAAAAGCAGAAAGTACTCATCATGGCTCCAACTCGCGAACTTGCACAGCAAATCGAAGTTGAGTTTCGTGATCTTTCCGCATGGCTCCATGTCTTCTCTGTTTCAGTTGTTGGTGGAATGCCAATCAATCGCCAAATCAGTGAAATCCGTCGCGGAGTAAACTTCGTCATCGGAACACCAGGACGTATCACCGACCTCGTGAAGCAGAAGGCACTCGATCTCTCAACATTCAGTACTGTCGTACTCGATGAGGCAGACCGCATGCTCGACATGGGATTCCGTGACGACATGACATTCATCCTCGGCAAATGTGCGACACCACGACAGACACTTTTCTTCTCAGCGACACTTTCGCCTGAGATCAAGAAGATGACAGAAATGTATCTCAAAGATCCACTCTTCGTTTCAGTTGTCACAGGAAACACTTCAAAGAACATTGATCAGGACGTTGTTCGTGTCCGCAAAGAAGACAAGCTCAACACATTGCACGACATTCTCATTGGTGAGGGTGCGGACAAAGTTCTCATTTTCCGTGAGACCAAGCGCAGTGTTGATCAGCTCGAGAGCGAGCTCCGCTCGCTCGGCTTCAAAGTCGCCGGTATTCACGGTGACAAGCGCAACCGCGAACGTATGCGCATGCTTGAGAGTTTCAAGAAAAACGAAACCAAAATTCTCATCGCGACTGACGTCGCTGCTCGCGGACTCGACATTCCAAATGTCACGCACGTGATCAACTACGATATCCCGAACGATTACGAAACGTACGTTCACCGCATCGGCCGTACTGGCCGTGCAGATAAGAAGGGAATCGCACTTACTTTCATTCCTGCGTAAAGAGACGATAAAAAAACCGCTCCTTTCGGAGCGGTTTTTTTCTGTGATACTATGTATGCATATGGAACAAATGGGATTCCCGAAGCCAACACCAGAGAACTATGCCCGTGATTATTTTAAGACCGACAAAGCCAAGAATCTTTTTGATAATCCGAATCGAGATGCAATTATTGAACAATTAAAGGTATCGAGCAAAGCACTTGAAGTCCCACTTACTCATGAGGACATTGCGTTTAATGGGACGGAAGGAAATGAGGTGATTGAGGGTGAAGGATGGAAGATTTCATTCGCGTGGGAGCAGTTGTCGAGTATATTTTCTCAACTGAACGAAGATCAGAAAGCTCGATTAAGTAACGCGCTTTTGTTTAAGGAAAATAGTGAGGAGAATCAGCGAAAGATGTCAGAGTATGTTTACATAAAAGAATATAGTATTCGGGCTGGTGAAGGAGAAACAGTGATTGTCCCAAAGAACGAAACGGGAACTATTTCATTGTGGTCTCTACAAAAAAATTTTAAAAGTGAAACATTCAATGCTTCACAAAATATAGTTCTCTCGAGCCCAACACGCACACTGCCTGAGTTGATGGGCTATACTCACGAACTCGGTCACGCTGAATATTTTTCTTCGGCAAGTGAAAAGGAACAACAGCGTCTTATAAAAGATAGAAAAGTTTTTCTTGCAGCGGGAATGGTTACAAATTTGACTGCACCAGAATACGCCCCTGTACTTGATACTATTTTGTATGATGAACATGTCGCGTGGGATAAGGCACTTGATGTTGTGAATCCTCTTTTAAAAAATATGAATTTCACAGAAGAACAGATTGAGGCATATATTTTTACTGTGGGAAAAAGTAACTACGAGTATCCAATTCATTGGGTTGTAAGTGATGATTGATAGGTAGCTTGGGGCGGTTTTCGTTTCGCTGATTTCGTGCTAGGATAAGGTTATTAGTGTGTAAATCTATTTATATCCTTATTCCATGAGCTCATATAAAGAAACGGAGGTGTTTGAAGCTATCGCGGGCGAGGCAAAACGACAGGCAGAGGGTCTTGAACTTATCCCAAGTGAGAACTACGTTTCCAAAAACGTGCTTCTTGCAAATGGTTCAATCATGACCAACAAGTACTCAGAAGGGTACCCGGGACGTCGCTACTACGGCGGACAGGAGTATACAGATGTCGTCGAGACTCTTGCGATTGAGCGCGTCAAACAGCTTTTCAACTGTAAGTTCGCCAATGTTCAGCCACACTCTGGCGCGCCTGCAAACCTTGCCGTCTATGCTGCTCTTCTCGAACCAGGTGATACCGTGCTCGGTATGGATCTCTCTCATGGAGGACACCTTACTCATGGTCACCCAATGACACTTCCTGCCAAGATCTACAAATTCGTCACGTACAAGATGAAAGATCCAGAAACTGGCGAAATTGATTACGAAGGTCTTCGCCAAGTTGCGCTCGAACACAAACCAAAACTCATCATCGCTGGATTCTCCGCATATCCTCGCACGCTCGACTACAAGAAATTCGTCGATATCGCGCATGAAGTGGGAGCAATCACAATGGCCGACATGGCCCACATTGCGGGACTCATTGCGGGTAAGGCACTTCGCAATCCATTCGACGATGGATTCGATATAATCACTTCGACCACACACAAGACGCTTCGCGGACCACGCGGAGGTATTATTCTCACCCGTGAGAGTGAAGAGATCGCCAAGAAGATCGATAAGTCAATTTTCCCAGGAATCCAAGGAGGTCCACACATGCACACGATTGCGGCAAAGGCTGTTGCTTTCGGTGAAGCACTCACACCAGCGTTTCAAGAATATGCACAGCAAGTGCTCAAGAATGCAAAAGCTATGGAAGCTGTCCTCAAGCGCGAAGGTGTACGCATGATTGGTGGCGGTACTGACAATCACCTCATTCTCGCCGATGTATTCGGTTCGCTTGGAGTGACCGGCAAGGAAGCGCAGACAGCACTCGACGAAGTTGGTATCACTCTCAACATGAACTCAATCGCAGGAGACACACGCAAGCCACTTGATCCGTCCGGTATTCGATTCGGTACACCAGCCATCACGACTCGTGGATTCAAAGAAGCAGAATGTGCTCGCGTCGCCGAACTCCTCATCGAAACACTCAAGAACAAAGATGATGATGCCAAGAAAAAAGTCATCAAAGCTGAAGTTGTTGCGCTTGCAACACAGTTCCCAATTCCGGAGCAGTTTGTCTAATTTATAAGTTAGTTTTTTATCTTATGGTATTTAATCCCAATCTAGGACCTATACCTCAGGTTTCTGATGAAGAGAACGAAAAAAACAAAGCAACGAAATTAAGCAACGAGGTCTTGGCTTATGATGGTTGCACCGTGAGTACTTTTCCGGCTTTCATCCATGCTTTGAGTGAAGTTGGTCATGGATATTCGGGGCTTGCTGTTGAAAAAAAATCCGGTGATGATATACAAAACAGAGACTTAGATGTTGCTGTATTGATGGGTCAAGCAAGTAGTATGGATACTGTAAATTTCATGTTTAGGAAATTGGATTCTGTAACATTACCAAGTCCGCTGAACGACGTTACTTCTTCTCGTAAAGAAGCGATATTGGATGCATGGGTGGGGGTTAGTACTCAGATACAAAAACAAAAAAACGAAATTACAGAAAAAATACAAACTCTACGAAGTGAGAAAGAAAAGGAGGCTCGGTCACTCGGCGTGTCGGCACTCCAGGAATACAAGCGAGGAGAAGGTTCGATCTATAATTCGTTCGTCGAACAAAGCGAGCCACTCTATAAAACAGCGTTTATTCAATTGAGTTCATTGTTGTCAGATTTAGACTCTGGACTTAAAAATGTATCTGCAATTAAAAAATGGTGAAACTAGATATCTATAGCTAGATTACATGAAAATTATTTTTGATTCAAAAAATAAATCAATTGTGCAATTCGAGAAGGGGGATGAACCGGTCACTCTTTTGACAGCCTTGGCCGAGGAGCGCGGTTTTTCGTTTCATTTTTCAATGATTGGTGGATGCACAGACGTGGAGCTTGCGTACTATGATATCGAGACCAAGGCATACGCGTCAAAGACTCACTCGGCACGCAATATCGAAGTAATTACGGTGACGGGGAATGTCGCATGGATAGATGGCGCACCATGGGTGCATGCGCACGGAGTATTTGGTGACGACAATCACAATTGTTTTGGAGGACATATCAATCGACTCATTATTTCCGCGACTGGCGAAACGGCGATTGATTGGCTCCCAGAAAAACTTGAAAAGAAAATCGATCCTGCGAGTGGATTAAAACTGTTTTGTGAAAAATAAATGAAACTCTTGCTTTGTTCCGACGGAGATTACGCATGGAAGCAAGGCTTCGCGCATTTTGGTATTCCTAAAAATGAGATTCATATCGGCTATGTGACAACAGCATCAAAAGGGTTGTCCGATCAAACATATATTGATCATTACAAAAAAAGCATGCGCATGGCGGGTTACACTGCTGAGCCATTTGATATCGAAGGCAAGTCGCTCGACGAGATGCGTACATTTTTTGCCGACAAAAATATCGTGCATGTCGAAGGGGGAAACGCGTTCTATCTTTTGAAAGCTGTGCGCGAAAGTGGTTTTGATATTGTGCTTCAGGAACTACTTGTGAGAGGTGTTTGTTATTCTGGCAGTAGTGCGGGCTCATATATTATGGCGCCAAGTATCGAGACAGCGACGTGGAAATCAAACGACAAAGATCGTTTTGGCGTGACGGATTTTACGGCACTCAACTATGTGCCGTTTCTTGTGTTTGCTCATTATCAGCCGGAGATGGAAGAGCGTGTTCGCCAGATGAAGAGCACGACAAAATATCCTGTGCGAATCCTCATGGACGGACAAGCGATTTTCGTGGACGACGAGGTAGCTACATTTGTGGGCGAAGGAGAAGAAATACAACTATGAATATTATTTTAGGATCAGCATCAAAGACGCGCAGACTTTTGCTCGAAGAGGCGGGTATTCCGATCGCGGGCGTGCTCGTGTCGGATTTCGATGAGAAATCAATTCGTACAAACGACTATCGAGCCTTACCGATGGCGCTCGCTATAGCAAAGCGTGATGCACTGCTCGGGAAAGTCACCGACCCCTGTTTTTTGATTACGGGTGACGTCGTGCTTTTTTATGGAGATCGATTGCTTGAGAAACCAGCGTCGGCAGATGAGGAGCGTGAATTTTTTAGAATATACAACGGCGTGAATCGGTGCGGATTTGTTTCAGCGATTACGGTTACGAACACTCTGACAGGGGAGACGCGCGAAGGTACGAGTGATGGTGAATTTATTCTCGGTCCATTCACGACTGGAGAGGTGGAAGCATATATTAGTGGTGGTACGTATATGGAATATGCAGGAGGGTTCCGTTACAAGGATCCGGAAATAACACCAAAAGTGGTGAAGCTCGACGGCGACCTCGATGCGCTCATGGGTATGCCGATCGCACTTGCGAAACAATTTTTGATTGAAATTGGATGGAAGGAAAAATAAAATGGATACGAAAAATATAATTACGACGATCCTTTTTGATCTCGACGAGACATTGTCTGATCATAGTTACTCGCTCGAGCGGGCATTTCGTGTGCTTGAGTCCGAATTTCCTATTTTAGGAACTCAACCAATGCCGGTACTGATGGACTTACATCGTGAATCACTCGACGAAACATTTGTTGATTATCTTGCGAAAAAAATAACGTATGTGGAAGCCAAAGAAAAACGGGTCGCAGTGTTTTTTAAAAAACTTGGAGTGAATCTTTCGGATGAGGAATTACAGAAATTCATAACTCTGTATAAATTGGCGTATGACAGTGACAGACGAGCAACGCCCGGTACGATCAAGACGCTTACAACATTGCGGGAACATGGATACAAAATCGGCGTAGTTACGAATGGGGAAGAGGATTATCAGACTGCAAAGTTAAAAGAAATCGGCATTGAAAAAATGGTCGATGTTCTTATTGCGTCAGGAGCTGTTGGATTTGCGAAGCCCTCTCCTGAAATATTTGCGATAGCACTTGAGCGAATGCAGGCAAATAAAGAAGAAGCGGTTATGATTGGAGACAACTTACTGAGTGACGTCGAGGGCGCACTCAAATTTGATATTCAAGCTTTGTACTATAGCCCAGCTTCAACGGAAACATCAATTCAAGTTTGCTCAACAGAAGTACCGGTAATAACTCACATGGAGCAGGTACTCACGTATCTCGGGATTACGAGCGCTTGACGTAGGTGATACACTTTTGATACACTTAAATCATCTATGGCAACAACAAAACGACGTTTGAATATTAGTCTTTCTCCTGAACTTAATCGGGCGCTTTCTGCAATTGCAAAGCGTGACAAAATGCCTGAAGCTACAAAAGCTGCAGAGCTTATTGAAGCAGCGCTTCTCGTGGAAGAAGATTCCGTTTGGGAAATGCTTGCATCGTCTCGTGATACAAAGAACGCGAAATTTATTTCGCATGAAGAAGCCTGGAAGTAACGGATGTATATAATTCGGTATCAAATTGGAGTTGTCACAAATGATATTCCGAAACTTGGAACATCAGAGAAGCGTCTCATTCAAAAAGCTATCGACAATAAATTGATTGAACACCCTGAGGTATACGGGGTTTCACTGAGGCGTGCGCTCAAAGCATATCGTAAGCTTCGGGTTGGGGACTATCGTGTTATTTTTCGCATGACACAAAAAGAGGTTTTGATTTTTGTCATTGCTCATCGATCAGTTGCATATAAAATTGCAGAAAAAAGACTATGAACCACATTTATTTTGGGCTCTCGTTTGCACATTGGCTTGTCGTTGCCAGTGCGTTCCTTAGTATTGCAGGTGCTTTAACCTATACACGTGACACATGGCAAGGAAAGATAAAGCCTAATTTGGTCACGTGGACCATGTGGACTATCGCTCCCTTGCTCGGCACAGCGGCTGCTCTTGCAGCGCATGCTGATCCATGGAGTCTTGTGCGCGTATTCCTTGCAGGATTCATGCCGCTCATTCTTCTCGTTGTTGTGGTGATTCGACCGCAAGGATATTGGAAACTTACTCCGTTTGATTTTCTGTGTGGAATTTTTTCACTTGCCGCGCTCATTGCTTGGCTATTCGTTGATTCGCCACGTGTTGCAGTGGTCCTTTCTGCACTTGGAGATCTTTCAGCAGCACTCCCTACTATTGTAAAATCTTGGAAATATCCTGAAACAGAATCTGGCATAAATTATACATTCGGTCTCCTCAGTGCGCTCCTTGTTTTTCCTGCGATTCCAATTTGGAATGTGCAGAACGTATTCTTTCAAGGCTCGTTATTGATTGTCAATCTTCTTCTGGTTATTGCTGTGTACCGTAAGCACATTTTTACATTTGCATGGGCGAAGTAGAAAAACCTGCCTTTTCCTGCTACAGTGGGGTATATATGAAGCACGGCAAACTCATCGTTATCGACGGCACGGATGGCTCAGGCAAGGCTACGCAAATTGAGCTTTTGAAGAAGCGTCTTTCGAAGGAAGGGTATTCGGTCAAAATCGTTGATTTTCCTGAGTATTACGACAATTTCTTTGGCGAGTTTCTCGGGCACTGTCTCAGTGAGCAGTATTACAATTGGGTGAACATCCATCCAAAGATCGCCTCAATCGTCTACGCGGCAGATCGTTTTGAATCAAAGGCAAAGATTGAGAAATGGCTCAAGGCAGGATATGTCGTACTTGCGAATCGCTACGTCTCGGCAAACCAAATTCATCAGGGAGGCAAAATTGCGAATCCAAAAAAGCGCGCTGAGTTTATGGAATGGCTTGCGACAATGGAATACGATGTGTTCAAGATTCCAAAACCAAATCTCGTTTTCTATCTCAACGTGCCGATGAAGATCGTGGAGAAATTGCTCGCAGAGAGAAACATCGAGCATGCACGCGCATATCTCGGCACAAAAAAAGATGTGCATGAGACAGATATGACATTCTTGAAAAATTCTCAGAAGAGTGCGCTGTGGCTCGTCGAGCGAGAAAAAAATTGGAAGAAGATTGAATGTGCACCAACGGGCGTGATACTTCCGCGCGAAGACATTCACGAGCAGATTTATGAGCAGGTTAAAAAACAAATCACGAAATGATCGAAGTTCTGATCCGTGGTCCGCTCGCGCGCAAAGATTATGTGCGTATCAAGAAATTGCTTGAGACGGCAGGGGACGGCGTGCGCACAGAGAAGCGCATTGTCGTTGATTATTCACGTGAGCCGTATGAATCACGCACGATTGCGATTAGTTTAAAACAAAAAAACGATGTACCTGTTGTCGTTGTGAAGACTGGGAAATCTAGCGACTTTGTAGTACGTGAGGAACATGAAGTCGCACTTCAGAAAGGTGAATTTACAAATGCAGTGAAGCTCTTTGCTTCGCTCGGATATATGAAAGCGCTCGTGTGTGTCCGCGAATCGTTTCACGCTCGCTACGGTGGTGCAGAATTCAAACTCGTCGATCCGGGCGAAGACCTTTTTTATTACGAAGCCGAAATGCTTGTGAAGACGGGGAGTGAGGCGACAGAAGCGAAGCAGAAATTGGAAGTACTCGCGCGTAATTTGAAATTGCCAGTGTTTGGGCAAGGAGAAATGCTGACATTCATCAACGCGCTCGATAAGCGGGCAAGTTACGTGTATGATTATGCTGAACAAGGCGCGGAACATTTTCGAGAGAAGTTTGGGATTTAAATACTATGAAAATCAAAATCAAAAAATTAAAAGAAGATGCAAAATTGCCGAGCTACGCTCGGCCAGGTGACGTTGGTCTCGACATGTACGCGATGGAGACGGTCACGATTGCTCCTGGTGCACATCACCGATTTTGGCACGGTTTCGCGCTCGAATTCCCAGAAGGATTTGCTGCTATCGTCAAAGACAAAGGCAGTATTTCAAAGGCTGGACTACACACGATGGGTGGTGTCTATGATGCTGGGTATCGAGGAGAATACAATACGCATCTTGTGAATTTGGGTGATGCACCATATACCGTGGAGACCGGAGACAAGGTCAGTCAGATTGTGATTTTCCCCGTAGCTATTGCAGAACTCGAAGAAACTGATAGATTGAGTGAATCAGAGCGTGGAGACGGACGGTTTGGTTCGACGGGGAAGCAATAACACTATGAAAGAAAAAATCGAGACATTACTGCGCGACGCACTTACAAATCTTGGCATCACGCCCGATGGTATTGTGCTTGAGCATCCTGCTGAACTTGCTCATGGTGACTATTCAACGAGCGCGGCTTTGGCGTACGCCAAAGCCGCGCAAACAAACCCTCGCGCCCTCGCCGAAAAAATTGTCGCCGAAATTTCAAAAAATGTTGTTCCCGAAATTGAATCAATAACAATCGCGGGTCCAGGATTTATCAATTTTCATCTCTCAAAAAAATTCTTCACTGATTCAGTAGTCGATATTCTCGCACACAAAGAATCATACGGAAAGACAAACCAATTCCAGAATCAAGTGTGGGCGATAGAGTACGCATCACCGAATCCAAACAAGGCAATGCACCTTGGTCATTTGCGTAATGTGCTTACTGGAGTTTCGCTCTGTGCGATTCTTGAAGCGAACGGCGCAAAAGTTATTCGCGAAATGGTAGACAACAATCGCGGAATCGCGATCGCCAAACTCATGTGGGGCTATCTCGTCTCGGCAAAGAAAGACGGCACACGTGTCACCGATATCGCATATTGGGCTGAGCACGAGAGTGAATGGAATACTCCTGAAGAAGCAGGTATGCGCCCTGATCGTTTCGTCGACGAACTGTATGTCAAAGGCGCAACTGAATGTGAGAATCCTGAAAATGAAACTGCCGTGCGTGATCTCGTTGTGCGCTGGGAAAACAAAGATGCGACTGTCTGGAAGCTCTGGGAAAAAGTATTGTCGTACGCATACGCAGGTCAGAAAAAAACACTTGCACGTCTCGGTGCGAAATTTGATTTTGTCTGGCATGAACACGAGCACTACGAAGAAGGCAAGAAATTTGTTGAGACAGGTCTCTCTCAAGGTGTGTTCAAAAAGCTCGAGGACGGAGCGATTCTTTCAGATCTCGAAAGTATGGGGCTTACCGACACTGTTGTTGTAAAAAAAGACGGCACTGCGCTCTACATCACGCAAGATCTCGCGCTTACCGACATGAAGAAGAAAAAGCATAACGCTAGCAAAATGATTTGGATCATCGGTCCAGAGCAGTCACTCGCGATGCAACAACTCTTCGCTATCTGCGAACAGCTCGGTATCGGCAAACGCGCAGAATTCCTCCATGTTCCATATGGTTACATGAGCATCAAGGGTGAGGGCAAAATGAGTTCACGTACGGGCAATGTGATCTATCTCGACGATGTTATTGATGAAGCCAAAGAAAAAATAATCGCACTCATGCGCGATCGAATTGACGCATCAATGCTTGAATCAACAGGGGAGATGCTCGCGCACTCAGCTATTGCTTTTGGTATTTTGAAAGCAGGACGTATGACAGATATCGCATTTGATTTGAGCGACGCACTTCGACTCGAAGGGGACACGGGTCCATATCTTGAATACTCAACTGTGCGCGCGGGATCAGTCGTTGAAAAAGGCAAAAAGGAAATTGCTGATTTTGATGGCACGGTACCTGACGGTTGGCAGACGACTGATCTTGAAAAATATTTGTATCGATTCCCAGAGATTGTGTCGCGCGCAGGAGCCGAACTAGCACCAAGTGCGATCGCAACATACCTCATCGAACTCTCAGCGCTCTTCAATGCATTCTACGGCAAAGAACAAATCGTAAATGCTGAAGACTCAACATCTCCATACAAACTCGCACTCACCGAAGCGTTCCGCACAACCATGAAAAATGGTTTGTCTTTGCTTGGTATCGAAACTCCAGAGAAGATGTAGTAATAAAAAAGCCTCCAATAGAGTTGGGAGGCGGGGCTTATCTTATTATCACGGCATTTCTCTGTCCGACAGACGCTTTGTAATTAGAAGAACATTCCTTATAAATAAAACTACTCTCCTTTATTTGATTAGTCAATGTTGCTGTGGTAATCTGTGATTACAAGCGTTGATGAGGCCATCACCTCGGAGCTTCTAGGAAGAAATTCGCCTGATATGCGGATATAGACCCTAGCGGGATGTCCCGTCACAGACTCATAAATAAGCCCGAAAGGGGAAGCAAGGTGGTACCACGATGCGATTGAAAGCTCGTCCTTGTATGGCAGAATTCTGCTGTACGGAGACGAGTTTTTTATTTACCCATTACGATCAATTATTAACGATAGCAATCAAAATATATGTCCGAAGAAATCAAAAAATCCCCAGCCGCAGAAAAAGAAGAAAAGATCATGCAATTTTGGCGCGACAACAAGACGTTTGAAAAGTCGCTCACCAAAGACGCGCCAAAAGGGAACTACGTTTTCTACGATGGTCCGCCGTTCGCGACCGGACTTCCGCACTACGGACATATTCTCGGTTCAACGGCCAAAGATGTAATTGGTCGTTACCAAACGATGCAGGGTTTTCGCGTGCCACGCCGCTGGGGATGGGATTGTCACGGATTGCCGATTGAAAACATCGTTGAAAAAGATTTGGGACTCTCTGGTCACAAAGAAATCGAAGCACTCGGCGTAGAAAAATTCGTCGAACATGCACGAAGCAAAGTGCTCACGTATGTGCACGATTGGAAGCGCACTGTCGAGCGCATTGGTCGCTGGGTAGATTTTGATGGTTCATACAAGACGATGGACAATAGTTTCATCGAAAGTGTTTGGTGGTCGCTTGGCGAACTCAACAAAAAAGGTCTCATCTATGAAGGTGTGCGCGTGCTCGCATATTGTCCGCGCTGTGAGACACCAATCGCAAAATCTGAAATTGCGATGGACAATAGTTACAAGGACATTGCTGATATTTCTGTCTACGTAAATTTTCCACTCGTGGAAGATCCAAATGTGAATTTGATCGGATGGACGACGACACCGTGGTCGCTCCCGGGAGACATCGTACTTGCAGTCAATGCTGAGGCGCGCTATGTCAAAGTCAAAATCGCGGGTGATTCAAGTGGCAAATCATACGTGCTCGCAAAGGATCGCGCAGAAGCAGTGCTCAAAGAAAAGCCGTTTGAGATTGTGGAAGAATTTTCTGGCACAGCACTCATCGGCAAAAAATATACACCACCATTTGATTACTATACAAAAGGTGAGGCGCTCCTCGCGAATCCAAAATCGTGGACCGTTGTCGCGGCAGATTTCGTAACAACGACTGACGGTACTGGTATCGCACACGAAGCACCAGCCTTTGGTGAAGATGATGCCACACTCGCCCAGAAAGAAAATATTCCATTCATCGTGCACGTCACGCCAGAAGGGAAGTTCGCTCCGGAGGTCACCGACTTCGCAGGTATGGCGATCAAGCCAAAATCGGCAGAAAAAGATGGTCACATGAAAGCAGATATTGAGATCATCAAATATCTCGCGGCCAAAGGTCTTCTCTTTAAAAAAGAAAAGATCATGCACTCATATCCGCACTGTTATCGCTGTGAGACTCCACTTTTCTATTACGCATTGCCAAGTTGGTTTGTGAATATTCAAAAGGCCAAAGCGCGCATGCTTGAGACTGCCAAAGATATGGCATGGATTCCTGAACACCTCAAAGAAGGTCGCTTCAAGAATACAATGGAATCTGCGCCAGATTGGAACATCTCACGCAATCGTTACTGGGCAAGCCCGCTTCCATTTTGGAAGTCTAACGAAGGAAAATTCTTGTTTGTCTCATCGGTTGAAGACTTAAAATCCAAGACCAAAAAATCTGGCAACACGTATCTCGCAATGCGTCATGGTCATGCCGAACATATGGTGGCACAAGTCATGGCGAGTCTCGAGAATGATACGTACCCACTCACCGAGCAGGGAAGAAACGAGGCCACAAGTCGCGCCGAAGAATTGAAGGCGCGTAAGGTCACAAAGATTTTTGCCTCACCACTCGTTCGAACACAAGAGACTGCACAAATCGTTGCAGATATTCTTGGTATCGCACGTGAAGATATCGTGACTGACGAGCGACTTCGCGAATATGATTTTGGTGAATGGAATGGAAAACCATTTCAGGAATTCATCGACTATCGTAAGAACAATGTGAAAGATTATACCGAACCACTCGGTGCGTCGTCACTGCTCGAAACCAAAAAACGTTTTGGTGATTTCCTCTACGAACTTGAATCGAAGTATGCGAATGAAACAATTCTGATCGTAACGCACGGCATTTTCTTTGAAACGACCGCTGCGCTTATTCAAGGTGCGGACAATGCGCGCTCACTCGAAATTCTCTTTGATGTATTCAATTTGAAACGCATTCAGCCTGGTGAAGTGCGCGAGCTTGCATTCGTGCCGCTCCCACACAACGCGAGTTACGAACTCGATTTGCACCGACCATATATTGACTCGATCAAACTTGTTGATGAAGCAGGGACTCTCTACACGCGTATCAGTGAAGTCATCGACTGTTGGTTTGAATCTGGCTCAATGCCGTTCGCGCAAGATCATTATCCGTTCGAGCGACCAAACTGGCAGACAGAAAATTTCCCTGCAGGATTTGTTGCTGAATATATTGCTCAAACACGTACGTGGTTCTATTACACTCATGCAGTTTCGACGATTCTTTTTGACGCGGCACCATTCAAGCATGTCGTGACGACAGGAACATTACTCGCCGAAGACGGACAAAAAATGTCAAAGTCAAAAGGCAATTATCCTGACCCGTGGATATTGTTCAACAAATATGGCGTAGACCCACTTCGTTTGTACCTCATGTCGAGTCCACTCATGAAAGGTGAAGATGCAAACTTCTCTGAAAAAGCTGTGCAAGATATTGCTTCGAAACTCATCGGCCGATTGCAAAATGTGCTCACATTCTACGAGCTCTATCGCGATATGGATCTTGAGAAAGATATTGGTTCGTTTGAAGCAAAAAATGTACTCGATGTGTGGATCCTTTCACGTCTCGGCGAATTGGTCGCTGACGTGACGAAGGGCATGGAGGCATATGATATGACTGAATCAACACGACCATTCGATTTGTTTGTTGATGATCTTTCGACATGGTACCTGCGTCGCTCACGCGAACGCATCAAGGATGGCGAAACCGATGCAAAGAAAACATTGTATGTTGTGTTTACGACAGTCGCGAAATTGCTTGCACCGTTCGCACCATTTACCGCCGAAGATATTTGGCAACGCTTGAAGCATGGAGACAGTGCTAGTTCTGTGCATTTGACTGAATGGCCAACATCGAGCGAGTTTAACTTACATAGTATTGAAAAAATGAAACATCTTCGTCAGGTTGTTACGCTTGGCCTTGAAGAACGCCAGAGAGCGGGTATAAAAGTTCGACAGCCACTTCAAAAATTTTCAGTTTTCTCTATTCTTGATCTCAACTTGTCTGATGATTACAAAAAAATTGCCCAGGATGAGTTAAATGTAAAGGAGATTGTATTTACAGTTGGAAAAGAAATAAAGCAAGAACTTGATACTGTTATAACCCCAGTGTTAAAACTTGAAGGTGAATACCGCGAGCTCGTACGTGGTGTACAGGATTTGCGCAAGAAAGAAGGACTCACACCAAGCGACGTGGTGACGCTCACGCTCTCGATGAATGCAAAAGATATTGTTGCTTCATTTGAAACGGAAATGAAAAAGACTGTGCTTACTCGCGAGATTGTGTTTGTTGATTCACTCGAGAACGGAGAGGCGATAGAGGTCGCGGGAGCGACCGTGCTTGCTCGTGTTTTGAAATAGCATGCAAGAGAAACCGCTCATCATGTTCGATTTCGACGGCGTCATTGTTGATACGCTCGGTATTTCGTATGGGATTACGACTGAGGTTAACAGTGAAATATCACTCCCTGAGTATCAGCAGTTGTTTAATGGAAATATTTCTGAGGCAGTCAAAAATATGGTTGCGCCAAAACTTCATCCAGATTTCCACGGACGATATAAAGAGGAGACACGCACGCTTGTAGTGCCAGAAAATATTCGTGAGTTACTCAAGCGACTCTCGGCGCGATTTACACTTGCAATTATTTCTGGTTCACAAACATCAACGATCAAAGATATCATCGAGCGCGAAGGCGTAGCTGATTGTTTCTCTGATGTACTTGGCTACGACGTAGATTCGAGTAAAGTTGTCCGTATCAAAATGATGCTCGACCAATATGGAGTAGAGCCAAACCAAACGATATTCATTACCGATACGAGCGGCGATGTGTATGAGGCGCATGAGTGTGGTGTTTCTTCGATTGCCGTGACGTGGGGATTTCAAAGTCGCAACACACTGGCTGACGCAAAACCCTTTCTTTTCGTTGAATCAGTTGCCGAGCTCGAGAGTGGTATTCTCGGATTTTTTTCTGGTACAATAGAGGAATGAAAGAAGATTTTTCGGATCGCATGAACGAAGGCAAAGCGCTTGAACAAGATCACCTCACCAAAGTGTCTGACATGACCGAATTTTTCCTCTCGGCTGTCAAAGGATTTCGCCGTGATTTAGGACTGTCTATTCCATCATGTCCCGATTATTTGGAGGCAGATTTTTTGAGTTTGCCGAATGGATTGGTTGTTCCACCAATGCCGACGGCGGGGAGTTTTGGCGATTTGAGTAAAATGTTGACACTTTCTGATGATGCACTCAATGGCACTATCAAACTCAAAAATCCGAAACTCGGTCCTGATCAAGGTGTTCGAACGAAACTTCTCGAAGAATCACTTTTGATACACAGGAATCTAATGGATGTTGCTGACACCGCACATCGTATGTATCAAACAATCCAAACTGCTGGATTCGAATTTGATGTATTTAATTCAAAAAATATAGAAGTCGGACACACCGATATGAATATTGTGTTTGACCGCGACGAATTGTACCTCGCGGCTGCAACTGCTCGTGCACTCGGCGAGCGAGCCGTGCGTCTCGATATTGATTTGGTAGAAGGCATTGAGCGCCTTCAGACAGGAGAAAAGAAAGTATCAATATGAGCACACATCCACGTGTATTTTTAATTCACGGTTTTGAAGGCACACCGAATGGTGGATGGCGTCCGTGGCTCATGGCACAGCTTGGGCAGAAAGATGTTTTTGCGTGCTCGCTCGCGATGCCTTCGCCTGAAAATCCGTCTTCACAAGAATGGGTAAACGAAATTGCTCGCGCAGTTGGATTGCCCTCGGAACAGATTTTTCTTGTCGGACACTCGCTTGGATCTCCTGCAATTTTACAATATCTCCAATCGCTCAAGATAGGGGAACAGATCGGCGGAGCGGTCCTTGTGTCAGGACCATTTCAAAATACAGAAGATGAATACAAAACAAAACTTGAAAGTTTTTTTGTACCCCCATTTGATTTCACTCGTATCAAAAACGCATGTAAACAGTTTGTCGTTATCCACGGTGCCAACGATCCTGTTGTCCCATTTTCAGATGCAGAATCGTTCGGGAAAGCTCTTGGTTGTTCTGTCGTATCAGTTCCGAATGGAGGACATTTGAATGGATCAAGCGGTTGGCGCGAACTGCCACAAGCACTCACAGCACTCAAAGAATTTTTGAAGATATAGTTTTCCATGCACCACATTCATCACACAGAAGCATTTGTGCTCGGTTCGCGACCGAAAGGGGAAGATTCAAAATTGCTCATTTTGTATACGCGCGAAATTGGATTGATTTATGCTCACGCGCAAGGAATACGAAAGATTTCTTCGAAACTCCGATTCACCTTGCAAGATTTTTCGCGTGCGCAGGTTGACCTTGTCCGTGGCAAAGAGATTTGGCGTGTGACAACAGCGACCCCAGTGCATTCATACGCGCGACTTCGTCAGGCTCGTGAGAGCGAGCGCATTCTTGCGCGTACGGCAGCACTGCTCATTCGTCTTGTGACCGGTGAGGAAGCAAACACCGAAATATACGGTGCGCTCACGCGCACCTACGATCTACTCGAATCCGCCACCACCCGTGTCGAAGATTATCGCGCGCTCGAACTCCTTGCCGTTGCCCGTATTCTCACCGCACTCGGCTACCTCTCTCGCGCGACCCCAGGGCTTATTCTCGAACCTGATCAACCAGAACTCTGGCAAAGCGAATCTGCCCCCATCATCCCAAAGGAATTTTCAGATATCGCATATCAGCACCGCCTCATTCGAGATATCAACCAAGCACTGGCCGCAAGTCAACTGTAACCGAGCTAAAATTTCCTGGGCGTGATAAAATAGCGCATATGCCACGCATTCCATTTGGAACTGGAGGAGAGGACGAAAACAAAGTTCACAATCTCGATGATGTAAACGATCGTCTGTATCGTCGCGATTTGGCTGACCGTAAACCTCGCCGTATCGACTCACTGCATGCACGACGTTTTGCAGTGAACCCAGATTGGGTTAAGGAAACAATCACCAAAGAAAATGTTGAGAAAGTTGCTACGCATCCATCAATCTTTCGTAGATTTTTCTATTTTTCGCTTGGCTTTGCTGGACTCGCAGTTGTATTCTCACTGGTCATCTTGTTTACGGGAAGCAACACGATCTCAAACAACGAAATTGATATAAATGTGCTCGGTAATTCATTCGTTGCCGGAGGAGAACAACTTCCACTCCAAGTCGAGGTTGTGAACAAAAATTCAAGCGCGCTCGAACTTTCTGATCTCTTTATCGAATACGACAAGGGTGGTGATGCGACGAGTGGTTCAGGACACGTGCGTGACGTGAACTCACTTGGCACAATCGGCGCAGGTAAGACGGCGACCAAAGCATTCAACGCAACGCTCTATGGCACCGAGGGAAGTGTGCAGGATATTACATTCACACTTCAATATCGTCTATCTGGTTCAAACGCAATTTTTGTAAAGACGAGTACTTTTCCAGTGACGATTAGTTCCGCACCCGTCGCTCTTTCGGTAGATGCTCCGCAAAATATTACGCCGAACCAAGAATTAACCTTCACTGTTAAAACGAAATCAAATTCCAAAAATACTCTTTCAGGGATGTTGCTCCATATTGATTATCCAACCGGTTTCAATTTTACCAAGGCTAATCCAACTCCGGACTCCATAAACAACACATGGAACTTGGGAGATCTTGCACCCGGCGCTGAACGTGATATCAAAATTACGGGAACGGTGTATGGCCAGGATGGAGAAGATCGTGCATTTCATATCTATACCGGTTCCGCGAGTGATGCAGACAAAACAAAAATTGGTGTTACGTATAATTCATTTCTCGATACCGTGAGTCTCGTGAAGCCATTCATTGGTGCACAAATTGCAATCAATGGAGTTGTCGCAGATACTGTGCCGGTAAAGAGTTCAGGTCAGGTGAATGTTCAAGTGTCGTATGCAAACAATCTTCCAACGATCGTGACGAACGCCGAAGTCACTCTACAACTTTCTGGAAATGCGCTTGATAGTTCTACTGTCACTGCTCCAAATGGTTTTTACAATTCTTCGAATCATACTGTGGTATGGAATTCAACAACGGAACCTGCGCTTGGGACACTACAACCATCGGATCAAGGTCAGCTTGACCTTACATTCAGTGTTCTCCCTCTCGTTGCTAACGGGACGACATTGTCATCTCCACAAGTGAAACTCTCGCTCTCAATGAAGGGCAAACAACCCGACCAAGGTGGAGCGGTTAGCGAAATTACAAACACGACGTCTGCGACTGCCGTTGTGAGTTCTGATCTTGGATTCACGGCACAAGCCTCATACAATTCAGGTCCATTTTCAAACACAGGTCCTGTCCCACCAAAAGCGAATCAGCCGACAACATATACTGTGACATGGGCGGTGACCAATTCTGCAAATGCTCTCTCGAACGCAAATGCGATTGCGCAACTTCCGACCTATGTAGATTGGGTTGGTACTATTTCACCAAATGGTGAGCCGATCACGTATGATGATACAACCCGCACGATTCATTGGAGTATCGGACAAGTTCCTGCGGGCACTGGTATTATAACAAATCCACACACAGTTTCGTTTCAAGTTCGTTTGAATCCATCAAAATCTCAGGTCGGAAGCACACCGAAGCTCGTACTTGATGCTACGGTGACTGCCAAGGATACGTTTACGGGGGAGGCGCTCAGTATGAATCGATTCTCGATTTCGACTCTCTTGCAAAACGATCCAGGATTTCCTGCCGGAGGGCAGATAGTTACAAACTAGTCGAGAGTATGGTAGAACTGAAGGAGGAAGCATAACATAAAATATATGAATGAAACTACAGACAACCTTATGGAGAAGATTCAGTCGCTTGCCAAGCGTCGGGGCTTTATATACCAAGGCTCAGAGATCTATGGTGGCCTCGCCGGTACATGGGATTACGGTCCACTCGGTGTAGCACTCAAAAACAATATCAAAGACGCATGGCGCAAGAAATTCGTCTCATCCAAGAGCGATATGTACGAAGTCGACGCGGCAATCTTGATGAATCCAAAAGTTTGGGAGACGAGTGGTCACGTGGCGGGGTTCTCTGATCCACTTGTCGAGTGCCCAAAATGTAAAAATCGTTTTCGTGAAGACCAAGTCGAGGATTCGAAAAAAAATCCTGGGACAAAAGATTGCCCGAATTGTGGTACTACTCTCGGCGCCGCACGCCAATTTAATATGATGTTTGCAACACAGATTGGTGCGGTACAAGACTCTTCTTCAACAGTATATCTTCGTCCAGAAACTGCCGCTGGCATGTTCGTGAATTTCAAAAATGTGATTGATAGCTTCCATCCGAAGCTTCCGTTTGGTATGGCGCAGATAGGGAAGGCGTTTCGCAATGAGATCACTCCACGCGATTTCGTGTTTCGTGTGCGCGAGTTCGAGCAGATGGAAATTGAATATTTTGTGAAGCCTGAAGATTGGCAGAAATATTTTGAATATTTTAAAGATTCGATGCTCGAATGGATGGAAGAAGTTGGTATTGATATGCAGAAAGTCCACGAGCTCGAAGTTGCAAAAGAAGATCTCGCTCACTATTCAGATCGCACGATAGACTTCGAATTTGATTTCCCATTCGGTCGCAAAGAATTGTTTGGTCTCGCGTACCGCAAAGATTTTGACCTCGGTAGTCACTCTCGTGGATCAAGTGTTGATCTTTCATACCAAGACGAAGAATCCAAATCAAAAATTCTGCCACACGTGATCGAGCCATCGTTCGGTGTTGATCGTAGCGTGCTCGCTCTGCTCTCGTCTGCGTACGCTGAAGAAGAAAAAGAGGGAGAGACACGTTCGTATCTCAAATTCAAACCATCAATCGCGCCAGTCATTTGTGCGGTCAGTCCACTCCTCAAAAATAAGCCTGCACTCGTTGAGAAGGCGCAGTATGTCTACGGCATGCTCAAGTCTGAATTCGGACGAGTCATGTGGGACGACAATGGCAATATCGGCAAGCGCTACCGCCGTCAGGATGAGATTGGTACACCATGGTGTATCGTCATCGACTTCGATACACTCGGCGAAGACAACGCTAGCTTCAAAGATACCGTGACTGTGCGCGATCGTGATACTGGATCACAAAAGCGTGTTCCCATTGCCGACCTCATCACTACTATTCGCGCAGAACTTGTATAAAAAATATGAATTACACAAAAACAAAACTCAAAAATGGGTTGCGCGTCATCACTGTGCCGATGAAGGACAATCCAACGGTCACTGTGCTTGTGCTTGTTGAGACTGGTTCGAAATATGAGACCAAGGAAAAGAATGGTATCTCGCACTTCCTTGAGCATATGTGTTTTAAGGGCACAGAAAAACGCCCAACCGCACATTCAATCAGTGCCGAGCTCGACGGACTCGGCTCTCAATACAACGCCTTTACCGGACAAGAATACACTGGTTACTACGCCAAGAGTGACGCCAAGCATTTCAAACAAGTCTTCGACGTTGTGTCAGATATCTACCTCAACTCAACGTTCCCAGAAGCTGAAATGGAAAAAGAAAAAGGGGTGATTGTGGAAGAGATCAACATGTACGAGGACATGCCACACCGACATGTGCAGGATCTTTTTGTAGGACTTCTCTACGGTGATCAGCCAGCGGGGTGGAATATTGCTGGAAGTCGCGAGAATGTACGCGCAATGACACGCAATGATTTCGTCGCATACAAAAAGGCTCATTACGTTCCAAAAGCAACGACGGTCATAGTCGCAGGTAAGGTCAAAGAAAAGGAAGTCGCCAAAGAAATCGCGCGTGTGTTTGGGTCACTCAAGTCGACCGCAAAATCAACAAAGAAGGCGACCATCGATACGCAGTCGAAACCTGCTGTACATTTGGAATACAAAAAGACAGACCAAACACATCTCGTGCTCGGTGTGCGCACATTCGATACCTACGACAAGCGCAATATGTCGCTTGCCGTGCTTGCAACCATCCTCGGTGGAGGCATGAGTTCGCGACTCTTTGTGAAGCTTCGCGAAGAGCTCGGTGTCGCGTATTATGTGCGTGCTTCAAGTGACAATTCTACGGATCATGGATTCTTTGAAATAGCCGCAGGTGTTTCAAACGATCGTGTTCATGAAGTCATTCGCGAAATTCTCGCCGAATGTGCACGAATGGTCAAGAGTCCTGTTGGCGCCGAAGAACTCGCCAAGGCCAAAGAATACATGGCAGGGAACATGAAGCTCGAACTTGAGTCATCTGATGCGTGGTCCAATTTCTACGGAGGTCAGGAAGTCATGCGAAAGAAAATCAAAACCCCAGAAGAAGTAGAGCGTCTCATTCGCAAAGTCACAGCCAAAGATATCCAGAAAATTGCGCAGACAATCTTTACCGACAAGCACCTCAACCTCGCTCTCATTGGTCCATTTGAGGACACAAAGCCGTTTTTGAGTAATCTCACGTTCAAGAATTAAGTGGAATAAGGGTAAATAAAAAATAGGGGAACAATGATGTTTCCCTATTTCTTATTACTTAATTTTTTGTTATTCACAAAGCTGTTTTATGAGGCTTTTGAATTCATTGTGCACAGTAACGCTGTCGGAAAGGCACTTACCATAGCCAGCTTCTCTAAAAAGAACTGATACTAAACAACCACGATGTTGTTTTTTACTGTATTCAAAATAGACTTGTTTCCGGGGAAACTCATTATTCTCCTCGGAAACGTGAAACCATAGACGAGCGTTCTGCTTACCACACGTGTCCTGTGCGGTGAACAGATACTCGTGTTCACCAATCGTTATTTTTTCTTTTTTACCAACCCTTCCGTTTTTTAAACGGTAAAACGAAGAGTCCCTCTCGTTTATGATTTTTTGAGTAAGGGTTAAATACCTTGCTGTTGTTTGTTTATCTAGATAGATTCCAACTCTATCTCTTTCCACCTGCCAACTTGTTAATTGCTCGAATTTAGCTTCTTGTATTGAGTCAATCATCTTGGCCACCTCTTCTTTTGTTAGCGAGGCTGAGCGGTTTTGGCAGGAAAATAATCCCAAGCCGATTGCGATAAGTACGATGCTGTGTAGCTTTTTCATTTTAAATTGGTTTGTATATATTTAAACATATTAAATATATTGCGTCAATACCTCGTACAAGTTCAACATCTTGGAACTAGCCCTAAAGGGTTTTGGGTATAGTGGTATCCCCCAGAATTGGGAAATGCTATTATAAATATATGGACAAGACCGAAACCCAAAGAATACACGTAAGTGAGCGCAGTATCGTATATGGCGTGCTTTTTATCGTATTTCTCGGCATGCTCTACTATTTGCGCGAGCTTGTTTACGTATTCCTCACTTCGATCGTTATTGCCTCATTCGTTGAGTCCGCTGTGCGCCGATTTCACAAGCATGGTATCCGTCGAACAATTGCGGTGATGATTATTTACTTCCTCGTGCTGCTTATTTGTGGCGGATTGCTCTATCTCTTCATCCCAGTATTTTTGTCACAGTTTGGACAATTCTCTTCGTTCATCGACAAATATTTGCCCGCGACTACGTCGCTCGGCACAACAGATGGATTCAATGTCTCAGGCATTTTCCAGAATTTTCAATCACTCGCATCGGGGGAGACAGGCGGTGCACTGCAAACTGCGATAGCGCTTTTTGGTGGAGTATTCAACTTCGTCATTCTCATCGTGCTCTCATTCTATCTCTCGATCAATGACAAAGGTATTGAGACATTTCTTCGCATTGTTACGCCATCTCGCTATTCTGATTACGCAGTCGATTTATGGTATCGCACTGAGCGCAAAATCGGTTTGTGGTTTCAAGGGCAACTCTTGCTCGCTCTCCTTGTTGGCGTACTCATCTATCTCGGCCTTCTCATTTTTAATGTGCAGTACTCGTTGCTCCTTGCCTTGCTTGCAGCAGTGATGGAGCTCATTCCATTTGGTATTATTCTCGCAGCCATTCCGGCAATAGCGGCTGGATTTTCGAGCCATGGTGCGACAGGTGCGTTTGAGGTCGCAGGACTTTATCTCATTGTGCATCAATTTGAACTTAACCTTATTTCGCCACTCATCGTGCAAAAGGTCGTGGGCGTCTCATCGCTCATGGTCGTGCTCTCACTGCTCGTAGGACTCAAACTAGCAGGTTTCTGGGGCGTCGTGCTCGCTATTCCAGCGACTGTGCTTCTCATGGAATTCCTCGCCGACGTCAAAAGGAAAAAAGGTTTGCCGATTTAACAAAGCCGTGTAGTATCAATCATCATGTCCAAAAACTTCTACCTCACCACCACACTTCCGTATGTAAATGCCGACCTTCATATGGGACATGCGCTTGAATTTGTGCGCGCAGATATTATCGCTCGATCCAAAAAGGCCGAAGGGTATGATGTGTTTTTCAATACGGGGACAGACGAGCATGGCATGAAGATCTACGAGAAGGCAGTGGCGAATGGACAGACTCCACAAGAATTCGTCGACGCGAGCTTCGCTCGCTTTCAAGACTCCGTCAAAATTTTCGGCCTCGATGAAAGTATTCTCCACTACGCACGAACAACGAATTCAAGTCACGAGAAAGCCGCGCAAGAATTCTGGAGTCGTTGTGACAAGAATGGATATATTTACAAGAAGAATTACCAAACGAAATATTGTGTTGGCTGTGAAGAAGCAAAGACCGATTCAGAACTCGTGAATGGGGAATGTCCGGTGCATCCAGGTCGTGCACTTGAGATCATCGAAGAAGAAAACTATTTCTTCAAATATTCTGTATTCACCGACAAGCTCACTGCGTTTTATACTACGCGCCCTGATTTCGTTGTACCAGATTTTCGTTTCAATGAGATCAAAGCATTCGTCGCGCGCGGCCTCGAAGATTTTTCTATTTCACGCTTGAAGACCAAAATGCCGTGGGGTATTCCAGTGCCAGGGGATGAGAATCATGTCATGTACGTGTGGTTTGATGCGCTCACAAACTATATCTCCACACTCGGTTGGCCTGATGCTGAAAGTGTTGCGAATGGCGATTTCAAAAAGTTCTGGATTGAAGGCACGCCAACGCAGTACTGTGGCAAAGACAATCTCCGTTTCCAATCTGCAATGTGGCAAGCCATGCTCATGGCAGCCTTCGATGATCCGAAAAATCCGAATGAAATTGGAAAATATTGTTCACACCAGATCGTCATCAATGGATTCATTACCGCCGATGGTGGGGTGAAGATGAGCAAGACTCTCGGCAACGTCGTCGATCCAAAAGATATTGTGGCAGAATATGGCACTGACGCCCTTCGATTTTTCCTCGCGAAAGAAATCTCAAGTTTTGAAGATAGTCCGTTTACGCCAGAGCGATTTAAAGCTTCCTACAACGCGCATCTCGCGAATGGAATTGGCAATTTAACGAGTCGTCTTATGAACATGGTTGTTTCATATGATGTTGATATTTCAAATGTGAACAAAGACAACAGAATCGGTAATATACATGAAGCTGTTGCGAAAGAATTGGAGCACTTTAATATTCAAAATGCGTTATCTGACATCTGGGATATTGTTACAGAGATTGATGAATTTATTCAGAGACGTGAACCATTTCGTCTCATAAAAACTGATCCAGAAACAGCAAAAAAGGATCTCCAGAAGGCAACTCAGCAATTGTTTGATATCTCAGAGCTTCTTATGCCAATCATGCCTACTACTTCGGTGGCAATACAAACTTTGATAAAAGAAAAGAAAAAACCAGAAGCGCCACTGTTTTTGCGTAAAGAATAATATATGGATCCAAAATATTGCGACGTACATGCTCATGTGAATTTTAAAGCTTTCGATGAAGATCGAGAGGCGACTATGGCGCGTGCGCTTGAAGCAGGTGTACACGTGATGAACGTCGGAACCCAACAAGATACATCGAAGTTTGCCGTTGAGATTGCAAATCGATACGAGCACGGAGTCTATGCTGCGATTGCACTTCATCCAGTGCACACTTCGAAATCTCACCACGATGTCAAAGAGCTCGGCGAAGAGGGTAAGGCATTCACTTCGCGCGGAGAAGAATTTGACCCTGCGTTTTATGATGCACTTGCACAGGATCCAAAAGTTCGCGCCATCGGCGAGTGCGGACTCGACTACTACCATATGGAAAGTGCTGACAATGATCCTGCTCTTGGTCAGGAAATTATCGATCGACAAAAAAAGATTTTCATCCAGCATATTGAGGTCGCAAACAAAGTTGGGAAGCCACTCATGTGCCACATTCGAAATGCTTACAAAGACGCCGCCGATATTCTCCGCGAACATGCCAAAGTAAAAGGGGACATTCATTTCTTCGCCGGCACATGGGAAGAAGCAAAACTTTTCCTTGATCTTGGGTTCACACTTTCATTCACTGGTGTCATTACCTTCACGAGCGATTATGACGAAGTTGTACGCAACACTCCACTCGACATGATGCTCACCGAGACAGATTGCCCATACATCACCCCAAAGCCATTCCGAGGCAAGCGTAACGAGCCAATGCATGTACGCGAAGTAGTCAAAGCTATCGCCCGCATCAAAGGTCTCGACGAAGAACTTGTTCGTGCCCAGCTCGTCGCAAATGCAAAACGAGTGTTCGGTTTCTAACCAAACTGTATGAGTAACGCGTCATATTGGAATACAAAATGGAAGTCACGTTCAAATGAACCGGCCAATAATTTTGCGGAGCGTGTTTATAAGCAAGTCGCGAATAAAAGTTACAAAACGATTCTCGATGTTGGGTGTGGTAATGGTCGCGATTCAGTGTACTTCGCAAACAAAGGACTCAAAGTTACTGCCGTTGATTTTGCGGGAAGTGGCGTCAAGCAATTACAGTCAGAGAACAAAGATATTGAGTGTGTACTTTCTGATATATCGCGAATGCAGTTCAAATCAAATTCATTCGATGTTATTTATGCCCATTTGAGTTTGCATTATTTTGATGACAAAACGACGACCAAGGTTTTTGAGGATTTATACAAGATGCTTAAAAAGGGAGGCAGTATTTTTATAAAATGTAAGTCTGTCGACGATGCATTATTTGGAAAAGGGAAAAAGGTTGGAGAAAATATGTATAAAGATGACCATGTCCGTCATTTTTTCTCAAAGGAGTATATGGCCGAAAAGCTTCATAATTTTACGATCATAAAAATTCGAAAAACCTCATCCGTATATCATTATTACAAATCAGCTTTCATTGAAGCTGTCGCAACGAAGTAATATATGGATACAACAATCGAAATTCTTACTGTCGACAACTGGAAGATTTTGAAAGATTTGTGGCTCCCAGCTTTAGAGAGTGATTCAATCGCTTACGGCTCTTCGTACGAAGAGAACGTTGATTTGAATGAAGATGCGTGGCGCAAGAAATTCGAAGCGGGACCAAAATATATCGCGCGCGTGGGTGGGAATCCGGTAGGTCTCATTGGTGTGCACTATGAGAAAACAAAAAAGACTGAACATGTCGCTCATGTTGTCGGTTTTTATGTAGATCCATTCTATAGAGGGCAGGGTGTTGGTCGTAAAATCCTAGAGCGGGTTCTGGCCGATCTTCAAGCACATCCCAAAATTAGCAAAGTGGAACTCGGGGTGAATGTTTTACAAACGAATGCAGTCGCGCTTTACAAAAGCTTTGGTTTTGTCGAAGAGGGTGTCTTGCACAATGCGACAAAGATAGGGAATACCTATTACGATCATGCTCAAATGTACCTTCTCTTCCCAGAGAAGCTCTAATTGCCCAATTTCTGATTTCGTGTTAGTCTCAAAGAGTCTTGTTCGATAGGGCACTGATAGCTCTATCGCCATGGTCCGAAACAAGACGACAAGCCTTATTTTTAGGCTTTTATTACAAAGTTTTTGCAGATTATTCCAATGGAAGAAATGACCCAAACAGAAGGAAGCGATAACGGAGTTTACGAACTCGGTTTCCTTCTTGTGCCAGATATCACGGAAGAAAAACTTCCTGAAGTATTTGGTACACTCAAAGATTCTATCCTCGCCCGTGGCGCGGTAGCTATCTCTGAGGAGTTCCCTAAGCATATCCCTCTCGCGTACACGATGGAGAAGACGATCAACAACAAGATCGAACGCTTCAACAACGGTTACTTCGGCTGGATCAAGTTTGAGCTCGAAGGAGCAAAGGTTGCTGAACTCGAAGCAAGTCTTCGTCTTCGCACCGACGTTATCCGCCATCTTCTCGTCAGTACAGTTCGTGAGAATACGATTGCTAGCAAGAGGGGCTTCGGCGTTCGTCGACGCACGAAGGATGAGTCAGGTAAGGAGTCTGCTGCTCCCGAAATGTCAAAAGAAGAGATTGATCGCGAGATCGAAGCTCTTGTAGACGATAAGGCTGCAGCCTAAACACATGTTTTACAACAAAGCGATCATCATTGGAAACGTTACACGCGACCCTGAGATCAAAGCATTACCGTCCGGTGCAAAAGTTACTTCACTTTCTGTTGCAACCAATCGTGTCTGGAAAGACCAAGCTGGTGCAAAGAAAGAACAAACTGATTTTCACAACGTCGTTGTCTTCGGTCGCCAAGCTGAGACTGTCGCACAATACATCAAGAAGGGTTCGATGCTCATGATTGAGGGTCGCATCCAGACACGATCGTGGGATGGTGCAGATGGCAAGAAGAATTACCGTACAGAAATCGTTGCTGATCGAGTCCAATTTGGACCTCGTGGTGGAGCGACTTCGGGCGGTACGACTGTCGCAGGATCAAACGATCCACAGAGCAACAGTCCGATGAGTCAGGGCGGAAAAGATGTCGAGACGATTGACTATCCCGATGACGACATCAATGCTGAAGACATCCCGTTCTAATCACCATTACTAGTATTCGATTATAGAAAATGAAACAAGATTTTTTCTCATCAAACAACATCAAGCATGTCGACTACAAGGATCTTGAGGTAATCAAGAAATTCCTTGGGCCAACTGCGAAGATCATGTCTCGCCGCCGTACTGGACTCTCGTCTGGTAATCAGCGCAAAGTAGCGCTCGCGGTCAAGCGTGCACGATTCATGGGACTTCTCCCATACATTCAGAAGTAGTTCTCGCGGATTTCCGCAAAACAAAACACGGCCATAGGGCCGTGTTTTGTTTTTGTATGTAGCATGTGAGATAATTGCTGAATGGAACACCCTCGCTCATTTTTAAAGCAGTTTTTTCTTATTATTGTGCTCGTGCTCGCTACATATTTCGTTGTCGCACGATTCTATCATGTGGGTCCATTCGAGAAGGCTACGGTTCAACCTCTTCCCTTTACACAAACTTCTGCTACAAATAACGAACCAAATGCTGGTGGCGTCTCGGCACTGACAACAATCAATGCAAATGGAATCAATTGCGATGTCGCATATGCTGTCGAAAACCCATATGTGAAAGGAGAGTATGCGCTTGGTACAGCGAAAGGGTGTGCAAGTAAAAACCAGAACTATTCACTGTTTCTTCAAGACGGTGCGACAGTGAAGCCAATCCTTGATTCGTATAGTTATGGATCACAGTATTATCCATATCCGACGAACAATCAAAAAGAGCTGATGACTTTTGTGGACGCAGATACTCTTCTCTATAGTAATATCGACGGAGAAGGGGCTGGATGTCAGTCTGGTGCGAGGGTGAATTATAATACATACAATATTCGCACTGGGGCAGTTGCAAATGTTGCGACAGGCTCGATCGGCTCATCGTGTCATGATCCAAAAGCCGACAGTGAGTTCACCGCGAATGTGTGTTACGACATGAGCGAACAGTACCATTTTGGGAAAGATTCAATCGCTTTCTCCGTCACATGTGCTGGACCAACCGAAAATGGAGATCCAAAGGCTGTCGCGATCTCACTGAATGGTGCACCGATCACTGCTCGCTCAATCCTGAAGCCTGATTACTATACATTCTCCGGTCTCACAACAACAAAAAATTTACTAAGCAACGGGCACACTGTTTCTTTTGTATTCGGTGATACCCCATACACACTCAATATACTGACTGGAAAGCTGGAATAATAGCTTTTAGAACGGTTAAAATTGCCATTTTAAATGGGGTCCTTTCAGGAGGAAGGTTTTTTGGCTAGGTATTGACTTTTTATTCTATATGTGCTATCATATATCTGATAATCAATTCATTTTTAATTTCACAAAACCAAAAACAAAGCTCATGAAAAAGCTAATTACAGTACTTCTCGCACTATTTATTGTCCTCCCTTCATTCTGTCAGAGCAAAAATACCGGAAGGAAAAAAGCGACAACAGATGATGAGGCTGTCAACAACTACATACGGACCAGCCAGTCATTGCAAAAAATAAGTCAGGATATGCAAATCAAGGGGACTATTAGTACGGAAACTGAAACAATCGAAGTTCCCGATTCGCTATCATCGTATTTGGTGGAAATGTATCACCATAATAACGAGGGCGAATGGCAATTTAGGAGCAGTCAAACTACCGTTAAGGTTAGTTGTGTTACTGGCCAGATTGAACTAGTTTTCTCCATAAATGGAAACATTGAAATCCTCTACCTCTCGGTGGAGGGCGACAAATGTTACTTTGCCAAAGATTTAAGGGAAAAGAAAAACATGGCTTTGTTGCAAGTAGCAATCAGCGTGGTAAATCCACCACGAAAAACATTCTGGGCAGACCAGAACGCCGCAAAATAGTATGCTAATGCCGAACAACAAACAATCCCAGCTAACAAATAGCCGGGGTTGTTTTGCATTTATGTAATTATTTTAATAAGCCTTCGCCTCCTTGAGCGACTGACTCATCGCAATCAAAATGCGGTATGGGTCGCCATTTGATCCCGGACGACGATCTTCGAGGTATCCTTTGCCATTTTTTTCTGTGGCGAGTGGAATGCGAATTGATGCGCCTCGATCAGCGACTCCGTATGAGAATGTATGGATAGACTGTGTCTCGTGTTTGCCAGTCAAACGCAAATGATTGTCTGATCCGTAATGTTCCATATGCTGTTTGCGGTTCTTATCAAAGGTCGCGTAGATACGGTTGAACAAATCTTTGCCACCAGTTGTGCGCATTTTTTTGGTTGAGAAATTCGTGTGAAGCCCTGAGCCATTCCAGTCTCCTTTTTGGAGTGGCTTTGGATGCAGATTGACCGAGACTCCATATTGCTCCGCGATGCGGATGAGAATATATCGGGTGAGCCAGAGATAGTCGGCAGTTGCGAGTGTGCCCATGCCAAAGAGTTGATATTCCCATTGCCCGAGCAAAACCTCGGCGTTTGTTCCGGTGAGTGTAATGCCCGCTTGGAGACAGAGTTCTGTGTGTTCTTCCATGATCTCTCGGCCAACGACATTTTCTGTTCCGACACCACAGTAATATTCACCTTGAGGTTTTGGGAATTTCTTCGGGTCGAGAGGGAAGCCGAGTGGACGCCCGTTTTCGGCGAGCACGTACTCTTGTTCAAATCCAAACCAATTGTCCTTGTTGTCGTATTGTTCGAGTTGTGCGCGATAGTTTGATATGTGCGGTGTCTGGTCTGGATTCAAAACTTCGCACAAAACTAAAAAACTCCGCTCCCTACTGGGATCCGGAATCATACGTACAGGGCGGAGTAAACAGTCGGAGAAGTGTCCTTTGGCTTGGCGCGTAGAGCTACCATCGAACGACCAGATTGGAAGTTCCTTGAGAGTCTTCTCTCCTTCGAGGATTTTGTCCTTACCCCTGAGGTTGGGCTCGGGAGTGTACCCGTCGAGCCAGATATAGGTATAGATAAATGCAGGCTGTTTGCTCATGGTGTCTTACTTCGTATAAAAATAAAAACGAAATTCTCCGACAGAATATCGCATGAGAAAGGGCTGTTTCCTAAGTATAGAAAAAATAGATAGGGGAAGTCAAATTTTCTGGCGCGCACTAAAAAACACGGTCGACCCAGTCCTCCGTGTTTTTTAGTGCGCGCCAGAAAATTTGGCTACGCCCGCTCTACATATTCATTTGTTACCGTATTGACTACGATTTTGTCTCCGACATCCACAAAGAGAGGACAGTTGATTGTCGCACCGTTTTCGAGGATTACTTGCTTTGAGCCACCAGTACGAGTGTCTCCTTTGATTGCTGGAGGAGCCTCTTTGACCGTAAAGGTCATTTTGACTGGAAGAGAGACACCGATAGTCTCTTCTTCGTCTTCATCGTTTGTCCAAACGAGAGCGGTGACCATTTCATTTGGATTGAGGAATTTCACCTTGTCGCCAAGGAGAGATGCGTCCATCTTGAATCGGTCACTTGGATCTGTTGGGCTCGAAAACCAGTATTCACCCTTGTTGGTGAAGAGGAATTTGACCTCTCGCTTTACGAGATCGGCCTCATCAGCACTGTCAGACACGTGGAATACTTCGTTGTATGCCTTACCGCTCTTCAAACTGCGGAGTTTAACCGCGTTCTGAGGCTTGCGTTGCTGTGTGCGAGCAACGTGGTTGTCGAGGACTTCACAGGGTTCATCGTTGTGAATAATGATTTTTCCGACGCGGATTTCGTTGTATTCGAGTTTTGCCATAGGGAACTACGTACTAGTTATAAGATAGTAATATTCGGATTCTAGCCGAAAAAGAGTTATTTTTCAAGCTTTTCCTACTCAGCCGCACTTGGCACCTGAATATCGCTGAAACGAGCGCGGATTGTTTTTTCGATTTCTTTTTCGAGTTTTGGGTTTTCTTTCAAGAATGTACGAGTCGCGTCATAGCCACGACCCATTTTGACCTCTTCTTTACCTTCTGGAGTATAGGTATATGAGCCACCGGACGACTTCGCCACGATGCCAATCTTTTCTCCGAGTGCCATAAGTTCGCCTTCGTATGAGATACCTTCGCCGTAAATGATATCGAATTCAGTCTGTTTGAATGGAGCTGCGACTTTGTTCTTCACGACTTTGACGCGTGTGCGACCTCCGACGACTTCTTCGCCTTTTTTGATTTGGGCGATGCGACGAATATCGAGACGCACTGACGTATAGAACTTGAGCGCCTTACCTCCTGGAGTTGTTTCTGGGTTACCGAACATTACACCAATCTGCATACGAATTTGGTTGATGAAAATGACAACAGTATTTGATTTTGAAACGATTGCAGTGAGCTTGCGGAGTGCTTGAGACATGAGGCGAGCCTGTTTGCCCACGTGTTGTGCGCCCATATCGCCTTCGATCTCATCTTTTGGAGTGAGTGCTGCGACTGAGTCAATAACGACGACGGCAATTTTGCCCGAGCGTACAAGTGACTCACAGATTTCAAGACCTTGTTCTCCTGTATCAGGCTGAGCGATGAGCAGTTCGTTTATATTCACACCAAGATTCTTTGCATAGACGGGGTCCATTGCGTGTTCTGCGTCAATATATGCACAGACTCCACCCTTTTTCTGTGCCTCTGCCACGATGTGGAGGGCGAGTGTTGTCTTTCCTGATGATTCTGGTCCAAAGACTTCGATGATACGTCCACGGGGAATACCACCGACGCCAAGTGCCATGTCGAGACCCATACTGCCACTTGGAATGACGTCTACATCTACTTTTGGAGCGTCGCCAAGCTTCATGATCGAACCTTCTCCGAATTTTGTTTGGATGGATTTGATGGTGTCATCAATCGCCATGCCGTGTTCTTTCTTTTCCTTCGGTGCTTTTTTTGTGAATCCTGCCATAAAAATAAAAACTAATGAATAAACTACGATGATTGTTTTTTGTAATAAACGCGATACTCGTGGGTGATGGTTCTTCCAAATTTGTCGGTCGCTCGTATCGTCACAACATTATATCCTTCCATTAGGATGAGTGAGTCGTGCCACGAACCAGCTTCAGAAAGGGGGATCGGTTGATTGTCGACGCGGATTTCATTTGCATGACGAGCGTCACCTTTGAGTTCAAGGATCGAACTGTCTACAGTCATCCCGTCGGTGAGACCATTCACCGTAAATTGAATGCCAAAGAGAAGGTCTCGACTGCGGAAGACTGCGTACCCCACGATAACGACAAAGAGAAGAACGATGCCTAGCCATCTCAGTATTTTTTTTGCGGTGAATCCTCGTGTCATTTGGGTGCGATAGAGTAACACGTTATTCTCCGTCAGGATGAGTAGCTGGTACATCCATCATTCCATCGCCAGGTCTGACCAGCACATCGCGAGGTTTCGCACCTGATCCAGGACCGATGACGCCACGATCTTCGAGCATATCGACGAGACGAGCAGCGCGTGCGTATCCAACTCCAAGTTTGCGTTGCAAGAATGAGGTTGAGGCTTTACCTGCTTCAATGACCGTCGTGCGGGCATCCTCATACAGGTCGTCGTCATCACCCGTATCTTCAAGAGAAGCATCGAAGATGGTTTTGTCGGGAGAGACTGAACCTGCGAGCACAATTTCATCGGCACCGTCTGATTCGTTGTGCTCTATTATCCATTGTACCACCGATTTCAGCTCTCCTTCAGAAACGAAGGCACTTTGGATACGTTCTGGTTGAGGCATATCGCCTGCGGCATAGAGCATGTCTCCCGCTCCAAGGAGTTTCTCGGCACCAGCTGAGTCAAGGATCGTGCGAGAGTCGATTTGTGAGGCAACTTGCAGAGCAACACGGGAAGGAACGTTCGCTTTGATGAGACCGGTAATGACGTTGACCGAAGGACGTTGGGTGGAGAGGAGAAGATGGATACCAACGGCACGGGACATTTGGGCGAGACGGACGATTGCGGCTTCGAGTTCACGTGGGTAGCTTTGCATGATATCGGCCAATTCGTCGATAATGATGACTATATATGGAAGCGGATCGAGCGGAGTATCCTCATTGTTGCGCTTCTTGTCGGTCAATACTGTCTTGTGATAACTCTCGATGTCACGTACTGACTCTTTTTCAAGGATGTCGTAACGGCGATCCATTTCCTTGGCTGCCCATTTGAGTGCGAGGATGGCTTTCTTGGCATCTGTAATGACGGGAGTGAGAAGATGCGGAATACTCTTATAGAGCGTCAACTCAACTCGCTTTGGGTCGATCATGATGAAGCGGAGATCGTCTGGACCATTACGATAGAGGAGTGAGGCAATGATTGAGTGAATGGTGACAGACTTTCCTGAGCCCGTTGCTCCAGCGACGAGGACGTGTGGCATCTTGGCCATGTTCGCGAAGTGCGCTGATCCATTGATACCACGACCGAGGGCGACCATGAGTGGTTTGTCGGAGTGAGTGAATTTTTCGTCCGTAAGGAGTGATGCAAGACCAACGATAGATTTGCCCTTGTTTGGGATTTCGATACCAACGAGTGACTTACCTGGGATCGGTGCTTCGATACGGATTGGGTGCGCGGCGAGTGCGAGCGAGAGGTCGTTTTGCAATCCGACGATGCGGGCAAGTTTGACTCCTTCAGCTGGCTTGAGTGCGTAACGAGTGACCGATGGTCCGATCGTGACTTCATCCATTTCAACTTCGATACCGAAGTTTGAAAGTGCACGTTTGATGATGTTGGCGTTTGCTTTTACGTCACCAACATTTGGTTTACCACTATCTTTTTTGAGCAAGTCGATTGGTGGTGGAACGTATGAAGAATGTTTTTTCGGAGCTTTCTTTTTGGTGAGTGGTTCGATCTCTTCAAGTTCCAATTCTTCGGCAACGAATTCCTCGACCTCAGGTTCTGGTTTTTGTTTCAGTGCGGGTTCGTTGTTTTGGGATGGATCATTCACTACGAGTTCGCGTGATGCACGGCGCATCTTTTGGCGATCAGCCCACCACTTTTCTACTCGCTTGATGATGTTGTTGACGATGGTCAAAGTTGGACGAGTATCAAACAATATGACAAGTGAGATGATGAGTAATGCACCCAAGAAAATGATCGCACCGAGCGTGTCGAATGGTCCCAAGAAAATGTACCCAAAGAATTTTCCGATGACTCCGGCGGAGTGAGAATACTGACTCGCAACATCGATGAGTCCGAGCGTTCCGGTGAGAAACAAAATTGATCCGAGTGCTTGTACGAATCTGATTTCAGGGCGACCTGTTCGGATGAAAGTGATACCAAGAATCGTGAAGAAAAGGGGAGCAAGAATATAGCCAACGCCGAGCAAATAAACGAGTGCTTCGCGCGTCGAATGTCCGACCACTCCACCTGCTCCAAAACCTGCAATCACAAAGAAGATTGCGATGGCCAAAAATACGACACCGAGGACTGTTTGACGAGTCTCATCTTTGAGTCGTTTTTTATCATTTTTGGAGGATCTTTTTGGCGAGGATTTTCGTTTCGGTTTCTCGTCCTCTTCGACGTCTTCCTCTTCTTCAATTTCTTCGTTTTTTCGTACCATAGATGTGCATATTTTATCATACAAATGGGTTATCCCCAGACACTCTTTTGCTCATTTTTTTGGGCCGAGAAAAAGAAACAAAAGATCAGTGGAGCTGTCCGATAAAAAACGAAACGTAAAGGCCTAAACAAGGACAGGGCAATCAGAAGCAAAAGGTCTTGCAAAAGAAAATCCGTAGCGTATACTGGTGTCCGTTAACGAGAAAAAAACTTGAAAAAATTGCCCAAACAAAAATCATGGAACAAAAAGACACACAAAACAATACTGATACTTCAAAAGGACAAAGCTATACACAGCAAGCCCAAAATGACTTCTACCACAAGCATTTAGCGGTGTCCGTTATTGCCAAAAAGACAGAGAAGATCACAACAGCGATCTATATGGTAACGGACTTCATCCATGAATCAGAGCCACTTCGCTCGCAGTTACGGACACTTGGTCTTGCGCTGGTCTCCGGTACTCGCCGAATCGGTGCTCGATCGACCGAACCACATTACGCACTTGCTGATGAAGTGGTAAGAAATGCTGATGAAATTATTGTGTTTGTGAACCTTGCATCTACCATTGGTTTGATCTCCGAAATGAATGGCAAAATTTTGATCAGTGAACTTGAAAAAGTGAAGACTGAAATTGACCATCACTATGGTGGTAAGACTGTCCTTTTCTCAACACATCCAGGCTACGCAAACATCCTCCTTTCGAGTTCAATGTTTGAAGTAGAGCCAGCCGAAAAATTGCTTGAAAATTTTGATAAAGGACAGAACAATTTTAACGGACAGAATTCAATCAATACAGCACAGGCTTTTCGAAAAATTGAACCATCAGAAAGGACAGAAATTGTTCCAAAGAAATCTGACATTGGAATGAAAATCGCACGCCGAAATGATGTCCTTAATGTCGTTCGAAGTAAGGGTCGTGTATCGATCAACGACATCACATCGCTTCTAAAAGATTTGAGTGGCAAGACTATCCAGCGCGAGCTTCTCGGACTCGTCAAAGAAGGTGTCTTAATCAAAGAAGGGGAGAAGCGTTGGAGTATGTATCGCATAGCGTCATAGCGCGTTCGAGATTGATTTTTTAACGAAAATATGAGATGATGGCTATCTAACTGCGACATCAAAAGAGGACGAGCGGAACTTTTGTTTCCCGTTCTTTATTGTCGCAGTTATCCACACGATAAAATTTTGCCCTTATACGGGCACAATAATATAATGTGGTTACGCAATATTGTCCGAGCATTCTGTGCGCGGAAGGTATTGCGTTTAAATCGGTATTTTTCGAAGTGCGGGGCGGAGGATAGGCCTCTCGTCTTTGCATCTCTCGAAGAGTACGCGCGGATGGGTCATTGAAAACAGCATAGCGTGGAACATATTGAAATGGTCCCACGTACGCGATTGTATTTTGCAAAACGAAAACTAGAAATAGTTTGAACTTTACTTTGTACAGCGCGACTGAATTCAGTGTCACAATCGCAAAGACTTCTTGGGGAGTGCGATGGCGAAACGAGATCACGAAATATTCTTCGTCTCTCATTACAGTCTCGCAAAACTCGGAAGATGCCATGTCGACACGGCAGCCGTCTCAACCTCGCACAGTGATGTGTTTGGGGAAGAGACAAAAATGTCTGACGATTAAAAACGCCAGACATATAAAGGTGCACACACAATCAGCATCAAGTATTCGCGCAAGCGGTACTCGAGTCGAGCCGATTATTAAGTGCATTTATTTTATAAACATTCTTCTATGACTAACGTACTCAAATCAAAAATTGCGAAAGCAGGTTTGGGATTGTTGGTTGCAGCAGGTCTTGCAGTAGCTTCAACAGCTGGCGCAATGACACTTGCAGAAGCACAGGCTCTCGTAGCAGCTCTCGGTCTTACCGGAGCAAATGCTCAGATGGTTCTTGCTCTTGCAACACCTGCAACAACAACCACAACAACTAGTGGCTCATGCTACCAGTTCACCAAGACCCTCGCAGTTGGTTCAAAAGGCGCAGATGTTACTGCTCTTCAGAACGCACTTAACATCTCGCCAGCAACAGGTTACTTCGGTAACATGACAAAGGCAGCTGTTATGTCTTACCAGACAACAAACAAACTCGCCGCTGTAGGAATGGTAGGTCCTGCTACTCGCGCATCACTCAATAGTACATGCACAAGTAGTACAACTACTACAACAACAGGTGGTACTACAACAGGTGGTACAACAACTCAGACTGGAACAGTCACAGCAGCTCTCTCAGCAAACAACCCTGCTGCAGGAACTGTTATCGCTGGCCAGGCTACAGCAAACTTGTTGAACGTTACTTTCACAGGTACAGGAACAGTTAACTCTGTTACTCTTACTCGTGGAGGCATCTCAGATGCAAGTACACTTTCAGCTGTTTACCTCTATGATGGCGTAACTCGCCTCACAGATGGTTACTCATTCAACACAGCAGGTACACTTACAATGAACAATCTTAACCTCGCGGTTAACGGTTCACGTACAGTATCTGTTATGGCGGATGTATGGACATCAACACAGTCATACAGTGTTAACGTAGCTCTTACTTCATTCACAAACGGTACTTCTGTTAACGCAGTAGCACTTAAGGGAAATGACATGTACGTAGCTGGCGGATCAACACTCGCTTCATTGGCTCTCTCTGGAACACAGCAGGTTACAGGAACAAACGTTTCTGTAAATGCTGGTAGTAACTCTTACGCAGTTTGGCGACAAGCTGTTCAGGTGAATACTCGCGCTCTCTCATTGAAAGCTGCAAACTTCCGTATTTCAGGCTCAGCTCCAGCTGATGCATTGGCAAACGTTGGTTTGTATGTTGACGGAATCAAAGCTGGAAACAACGCTACAATGACAATGATGAGTGGTTCAAACTACTTGTCATTCAACTTTGCAGCATCTCCACTTTCTCTTGCAACAGGCGTACACACACTTGAAGTTCGCGCTGACATCACAAAGGGATCAAGCTTCACCTTCACGGTATCTCTCCAGCAGGCTTCAGACCTTATGGTCATGGATCCACAGGTTGGAGTTAACCTTGCAGTCACTGGCTTCACAGCAAGTACTGGAGCTTCATTCTTGATTGGTGCTGGTTCATACACTCTTACAAACGATACGACATTCAATTCATTGTCTAACGTTACTGCTGGTGTATCAAACGCAACAATCGCGAAATACACAATCCACGGATACGGCGAAGATGTAAAAGTAACAGGACTTAGTGTAACTCCAGTTCTTGCTGGAACAGTTACACCAGGTGGCGCAGCTGGTCTCCAGAACGTTACTTTGTTCTTCAACGGTTCACAGATTGGTGCAAGTACAGCAAATTGGACTGTAGGAACTCCTATCCCATTCACACCAGGATCACAAATGATGGTCACAGCTGGACAGGATAGTACGATCGAAGTTAAGGCTGACCTCCGCAACACAACTGGTACTGCTTACACAGGTGGTACAGTTTCTGCAAACTTGTCTGCTATCGTAGGTGAAGGATTCTCTTCACACGCTGTAGCTACAGGCCCAGCTACAGGTACAGGACACACTCTTGCTATGCAAGCTGGTGCTCTTACAGTTGCTGCAAACGGAAACTACTCAAACCAGACAGTCAGTCCTAATACGACTAACGTTAAGATTGGTTCGTTCGTCTTCCAGAACACAAGTTCATCTGACTCAGTACGTGTAACATCACTTACTGTTAACCCAATCGGTGCTGGTACAGCTCTCACGACAGACCTCTCAGGTCTTCAGGTTGCTGGTACCTTTAACGGTGGAACAGTTGCTTTTGCTCCTACAACACCTCAACAGCCTTCAACTACGAATACTTTCTCAGTTGACTTCACGTTGACACCAGGACAGACAGCGATCATCGATTTAACTGCTACTACTGGTTCTAATACAAGTCAGACAATGATTTCTACAATCGTTGCTACAGCTATTAGTTCAAACGTATCGGTTCAGCAGAACGGTGCTCCAGGTACAGCAGTTGCTGGTCAAACAATCACAGTTAACTCTGGACTTTTGACAAACTCAGCAGCTTCACCTACGTTCCAGACTTCAAACTCAACACCAATTTCTTACCTTGCTTCACCGCTCGGAAAGGCTGATGCTACTAAGGCTCGCTTCGTATTCAACGCTACAGCAGGAACTGCAACAATCACCGAACTCAAGTTCCATGTGACTGGTGCAAACACTGTTACTTCTATCAAAGTTGGTACAACTTCAGCTCCTGTAGTTGGAGGATATGCATGGTTGCAGAACCTTGCAATTCCAGTTGCTAACGGTGGTACAGGTACAACTGTTGATGCTTATGTTTCTTACTCAACAGTAGGAACAGCAGGTACAGCAAGTGTTACTTCTGGTGCTACTTCAGCTATTGATCTTTACATGGCTAAGTACACAGCTGGTGGTGTCACAAGAACAATTGGAAACGGTGGTACAGCCTTTAACGGCGGTGCTTCATTGACTTCAAACCAAGTCACTCTTGTTGGTGCTACACCTACAGTTAAGAAGACATCTTCACCAACTTCTGTTGGTACTGGTACAACTTCTAACGTAAAGTTTGGTACAATCGCAATCACAGCTAATGATGGAGACATCTTGGTTGGAACGGTTCCAGTTACTTACTCAGTCCTTACTTCAAACGCAGGATGGACTGTTAAGGTTAACGGTACACCAATCACTTCACTCGGAGGTACACAGCCTACTGGAAACGGTACTGGGTTCTCATTCGCTAGTGGATACCAGATTTCAAAGGGAGACACAGTTCTCTTTGATCTCTACGCTAACGTAACTAACAGTGGAACATCATCTGGAAATGTTGACTTGACTCTTGGAGCAGGCTCCAGTTTCACATGGTCAGACATTCTTGATGGTTCATTGGCAGAGACTGGTGCAATTCTTACAACTTACAACCAGTAATCACTTCGATTACAGTTCGTAAATTGAAAGAGTATCTCAATACTTAAAATTGAAACAAAAAATCCCCGAAAGGGGATTTTTTGTTGTATACTGGTGCCATTAACGACTGATGCAGTACTTCACGCGAAAACAATTTTGGCTCCTCGGACTGATTGCTCTCCTATGTGTGAGTGCCGGTTTTGTAGTCGGCTACTATTCTCATATCACACCTTCAAATAGCTATATGGGTATTCGTGAACAGGATACGAGTTATAAATTTATTCATCCGCTACTTGCTATTAATCGAATCGACATGAGCATTCCCGCGCCTGTTTATGTTCCGCTCTTAAATAAAATAAAAGATTTTATTGCTTCACAAAAAAAAGTAGGATCGCTTGATTCGGCGTCGGTTTACTTTGTGAATTATGGTCAGAAAACTGGTTCGTTTGCTTTAAACGAGAAGGAAGCATATGCACCTGCAAGTATGCTGAAAGTTGTTGTCATGGTTGCTTATCTAAAAAAAGCAGACAGCGACCCAAGTATTCTTGGGACCAATTTGACCTATAATCCGAACGTTGCTGAAGAACTGCAGTCTATCCCGTTTGAATCACCATCTACGCTTGTGTTTGGGAGGTCGTACACTGTCGAGAGCCTAATCCGGTCTATGATTATTGATTCAGATAACGGAGCAATGAATTTGTTGATTTCAAACATTGATCCAAATTATCTCAATATGGTGTACCGCAATCTCGGATTACAAGTGCCATCGGACAACTCACTGTATATGATTTCGGCAGAAGATTACTCACTCTTTTTGCGAGTTTTGTACAATGGAACATATCTCTCTGACAAAAATTCAGAAAAAGCCTTGTCTATTTTGAGCCAAGCGACGTACTATGATGGTCTTGTTGCTGGTGTCCCATCGGGGACAGTGGTGGCGCATAAATATGGTGAGCACGTTGTTGGAAGTGGAGACCAAGTGACTTCGGTTGAGCTTCATGATTGCGGGTTCGTGTATCCGGCAAAAGATCCATACTTGCTCTGTGTTATGACTCGAGGCAAAAATCTGGCTGGTTTAACGGAGACTATCAGTGGTATTTCAAAGCTGGTTTACGGCAGTGTTGTTCAATAGGTTTGGAAAAACGCCCACACAAACAAAAAACCACCCCGAAAGGGGTGGTTTTTTGTTTGTGTGGGCTATATACTATAAGCACCTATGTACGTAAAACACTTCCTCAAAATGCTCTTCGGACTTATCCTCATGGCCGTCATTGGTATCGGCGGACTTTTTGTTGCCAACTATTACTCCGGTCAATCGGGTAATCCAACTGCCGGGGGAGTGATCAAATCGCTTCAAGGCAAGTAAAGTTGACTTTTTGCCACATTTTCGGTAATGTGGTCTTGCCGTAGAAAGCAAGCAGGAAGGGGAGTAATCCTTAATCCATGAGACTTGCCGAGGTCGAAGCCTGTCGCATCCTGAGTATATTAGGAGAGCGCGGGATTCTACGAACGGCCCCACTTTGGGGTCATTTTTAATTCACAAACAATTATGGCATTAACAAAATCCAAGAAGGAAGAAGTTCTCAGTGAACTTCGAGACAAATTGAAGGATGCACAGACACTCGTCTTCGTAAACTTCAAAAGTCTCACGGTTGGTGAGACGAACGCGTTCCGCAAGAGTTTGCGTGAGGCGGGCGTCGGATACAAAGTAGCAAAGAAGACTCTCATCGCGCGTGTGCTCGATGAAAAAGGTCTCTCTGGTACTGCACCAAAGCTTGACGGAGAAATTGGCGTAGCCTACTCGACCGACATGCTCGCTTCTGCTCGCGAAGTTTTCAATTTCGCAAAGGGCAAGGAGCGTCCAGTGATTGCAGGTGGAGTGTTCGAAGGTGCATATGCTGACCGCGAGAAGATTCTTGCGATCGCAACTATCCCTTCACGCGAAGTTCTCCTCTCACAGATCGCATACCTCCTCAAGTCTCCAATCCAACGTCTCGCTATTGCGGTCGGACAGGTTGCAGAAAAGAAGGCATAAAACAGAGTTATTATTCGTTTATTCAACTAGTACTATATGGCAAAATTTGATTCATTCCTCGCTGACCTCGAAGCGGCATCGGTTCTCGAACTAAGCGCGCTCGTAAAAGCTATCGAAGAAAAGTTTGGTGTTTCTGCGCAAGCAGTAGCAGCAGCTCCAGCAGCAGCAGGTGCAGCAGCCGCAGATGAAAAGGACTCTTTTGACGTTGAGCTCACAGCAGCTGGCGACTCAAAGATCCCAGTTATGAAGGTAGTCAAGGAAGCTCTTGGACTCGGTCTTAAGGAGGCTAAGGACCTCGTAGACGGTGTTCCAGCAATGCTCAAGACTGGCATGAAGAAGGCAGAAGCTGAAGAGCTCAAGAAGAAGCTCGAAGAAGCAGGTGCCAAAGTAACACTTAAGTAAGTAAGATACAAAAAAGCCACGAATATTGTTTTTGAGAAGGCCTTGCGCAGGCGCCAGGGGGCGCCGAGCAGCCCGACCGCGAGCACGCGGGACGGGTTGCCTTTCAAAAATAATATTCGTGGCTTTTTTGCGTCTTGCTCACCTCGGTGATATTTCGTATACTTGCGCCATGTCTATAGATACTCTTGGCGCAATATTTCATTCACCCGCACGCGTAAAGATCATGCGTTTGTTTCTCCTGAATTCTCAGGCAGTGCTCACGCCGTCTAGTGTTGCAGCACGGTCGAGCGTTACTCCTGCAATAGTTCGAAAAGAACTCGCGATACTTTTGCGCGCCGGATTTATTTGTCGCAAGAAGGAACGAGTCACTGGCAAAAAACAAATTGAAGGATGGAGTTATGATTCACGCTTTGAATATGCTGAAGCACTTGAGAATTTGCTTTTCGGTACAGAGTTTATCGACCTCGAAGAACTCGGAAAACGTTTCAAGCGTTCAGGCCGCATCAAACTTCTTTTGCTCTCTGGAGTATTCAACCATAATCCAAACGCTCGTCTTGACCTTCTCATCGTAGGAGACAACCTCAAGCGACCGGTCGTAGATCGCACTATTCGCGCCCTAGAGGCCGAAATCGGCAAGGAGCTAGCCTACGCCACCTTTGAGACCGGAGAGTTCATCTACCGCGCAAGTATGTACGACAAGCTCATTCGCGATGTGATTGATTCACCACATGAAAAGGTCATTAATGTTGGTGGCCTTCTTGAACAAGTTCCTCAAGCGAACGTTATTTAGCCCCCGTTATCCACACGGGGCGTGCACGATGGTGCTCAATTGGTATAATTATACTGAAGCAGAAATAAAGGGGTCGAAACCTTTGACAGTGTGCGATTACCAAAATTAGTATGTTCCCGGCTTCTGTCGGAACACGATGTAACGTAGTATGAATATTTTTACAAGTTGGGGCGATGCATTTACATATTCTCTTCAGAGTATTTGGGTTAGTTTTATTGATTTTGTTCCACGTTTTCTCTTTGCAGTTGTTGTCTTTGTTATCGGATGGCTCATCGGTTCAGTTATCGGTAAGGCAATTGATCAGGTCATCTCAGCTCTCAAGGTTGATCGTGCTCTCGAATCTGCAGGTGCTGATAGTGTCATGAGTCGTGCTGGAATGAAGCTCAACATTGGAGCTTTCATCGGTGGGGTAGTGAAGTGGTTTGTTATCGTTGTATTCCTCGTAGCATCACTTGATATTCTTCAGCTCACAGCAGTGACTGATTTCCTCAAGACTGATGTTCTTGGATACCTCCCAAACGTTATCGTCGCAGCACTTGTGCTCGTCATTGCAACAATCATCTCAGACTTTATGGGCAAGGTTGTTATGGCAAGTGCAAAAGCTGGAGGCATTCGTTCAGCAAACTTCCTCGGTACACTTACTCGCTACGCAATTTGGATCTTTGCATTCATCATTGCGCTCGGTCAGCTTGGTATCGCGGCTCCTTACATGCAGATCCTCTTTACTGGTCTCGTAGCAATGCTTGCAATCGCAGGTGGTCTTGCATTCGGACTCGGTGGCAAAGAAGCTGCAGCTCAGACACTCGCAAAGCTCCACGAACACACAAAGCCAATGTAACTGTTTCGACAATTCCTTTGTTTCAAAAACAAGCGCCCGCAAGGGCGCTTGTTTTTATATTGACCAGAAATGTCATAAAGCAAAGAAGAATCCCGCCCCGCTTTTTAGTACAAACATCTCCTCAAAAGGCAACCCGTTCCGCGTGCTCGCGGCCGGGCTGCTCGGCGCCCTACGGCGCCTGCGCAAGGCCTTCTTGAGGAGATGTTTGTACTAAAAAGCGGGGCGGAAAACACCTTTATTTAGAGAGGCATTTTAAAATATCCACACATAATCCACCACGAAATAGTTGTGGATTTGACAGCGGTTCTCCGCTCGTGTATACTCGACCTCGCATGACTAGAAGTAATAAATTATTCGACCAAAGGCGATAGCTAAACCTAATGTTTTGCTGTCCGCCCGCTAGGCGGATTTTTTATTGGAAACTGACTGCACGACCTGACCTCTGACAATTAAAACGTTCACCCCTCGAAAAAAAGAGTTTTAGTCTTTTCGTCATTGGGGAGGTGGACAGACAATCATGTTGTCGAACAACATGTGCTCACCGCACATGCGATGGTGTGAGAAGGATGAAGTGAAGAGAAGCGGTTTTCGAATCTTCATCCGTGTCAAAAATGTATATGTTTGTTTCTGTACAATGTGTAAGTACGTTGTATGGATTTTGTGGTTTTTACAGTTCCTAATAGGAATGTAAGAGTATATGGTGGATGCCTTGACTCTAAAAGGCGATGAAGGACGTCGTAGGCGAGCGATAAGCTTCGGGGAGGTGCCTAGCAACCTTTGATCCGAAGATTTCCGAATGGGGAAACCTCATTAGGTAAACCCTAATGGTTTGTACACTCAGTGTACATTCGCGCACCCAGGGAATTGAAACATCTTAGTACCTGGTGGAAAATAAACTAAAACAAGTATTCTCGTAGTAGCGGCGAGCGAACCGAGAGAAGCCCAAACCGAGTGTACTGTAGCAATACAGTATGCGAGGGGTTGTAAGGCAGTAGCGCCTCTTTTAAGAAGGGATAAGTTACAAAACGCATGTATAAGAGAAATTTCTGGAAAGAAATACCATAGGGGGTGATAGTCCCGTATCTGAAATGCATGCGACTTATTAGCTACTGTTCTTGAGTACCTCAGGACACGAATAGCCTGAGGGAATCTGCCGGAACTAACCGGTAAGGCTAAATACTTTTAGAGATCGATAGTGAACTAGTACCGTGAGGGAAAGGTGAAAAGTAGTCCGAGAGGACAGTGAAATAGATCTGAAACCGTATACTTACAAGGAGTCGGAGCGGGCTACACAAAGAGCACAATTCATTTGCGCTTTGTGTGTAGTCCGTCACGGCGTGCCTATTGAAGAATGAGCCAACGAGTTTATGTGTATGGCATGGTCAAGGAGCGATAAATCTCCTGAGCCGTAGGGAAACCGAGTCTGAATAGGGCGAAAATAAGTCGTACGTATAAGACCCGAAACCAAGTGAGCTATCCATGTGCAGGGTGAAGTTTGTCGAAAGACAGATGGAGGCCCGAACCGGTATGTCGTACAACGCATTCGGATGACATGTGGATTGGAGTGAAAAGCTAATCGAACTTGGTAATAGCTGGTTCTCGCCGAAATAGCTTTAGGGCTAGCGTTAAGTGTTCCTCGCGGGGGTAGAGCACTGGATGGTTTAGACAGGGAGAAATCTCGCTAAACCAATCAAACTCCGAATACCGTGAGTTAAGCTTAGCAGTTAGACCGTGGGGGCGAAGCTCCACAGGTCAAAAGGGGAAGAGCCCGGATCTCAAGTTAAGGTCCCTAAATATACGCTCAGTGCATCTTAAGGAGGTGATATTTCTCTGACAATGAGGATGTTGGCTTAGAAGCAGCCATCATTTAAAGAAAGCGTAACAGCTCACTCATCGAGAGATTTCGCACCGCAGATAATCGGGGCTAAGCGTATTACCGAAGCTGAGGATTTTATATGTCTTAGGACACCTAAAGTGGTAGGCGAGTATTCTACTCTGCTGTGAAGGACAAGGGGTGACCCAATCTGGAGCGTGTAGAAGAACGAATGTTGGCACAAGTAACCGCATGGAGGGTGAGAGCCCCTCCCGTCGAAAGATCAAGGGTTCCTGAGCAACGGTGATCAGCTCAGGGTTAGTCGGTCCTAAGGGAATGGCGAGAGCCGAACTCGATGGGCATAAGGTTAATATTCCTTAACTTCTGTTTCGTGCGATGGGATGACGGAGTGTAGTATGTAGAGCCCATTATTGGATTTGGGTATGTGTACTGAAGACAATTTCTAGGCAAATCCGGAAACTCTCTTAAATGAGGCTGTCTCAAGTATATGTCGATGTGAGGGTTCGCCCTTGCTTAGTTTACAAAGCGCGCTTCCGAGAAAAGTCTCTAAGCTCTAACGAAATAGAATCCGTACCGCAAACCGACACAGGTGATCAGGGCGAGTAGCCCAAGACGAACGAGTGATAGATCCTCAAGGAACTCGGCAAAAAAGCAGCCGTAACTTCGGAATAAGGCTTGCCCATGATTAAGTTCATGGGCCGCAGCGAAAGTATCCCTGCCAACTGTTTACCAAAAACACAGCTCCCTGCGAACTCGTAAGAGGAAGTATAGGGGGTGATGCCTGACCAATGCCAGAAGGTCAACTAATGACGGTGCGTAGGACTTTGTCTTCAAGATATTGAACATAAAGTCCTACGTGCTGAGTGTTATAAGCCCTGGTGAATGTCGGTCGTAACTATAACGATCCTAAGGTAGCGAAATACCTTGTCGGGTAAGTTCCGACGTGCACGAATGGCATAATGAGTGGGGAACTGTCTCGAGGATTAGCTCGGTGAAAATACAATACCGGTGAAGATGCCGGTTACCCGCAGATAGACGAAAAGACCCTAGAAGCTTTACTGCAACTTGGTATTGAGCATACGGTTTTAGTGCGTAGCATAGGTGGGAGAGGTTATGTGCAGGATCTCGGTTCTGTAATACTCAACAGTGAAATACCACTCTCTACGATTGTATGTTCTAACCCTTACGGCAAAAACGTAAAGGAACAGTACCTGGCGGGCAGTTTTGCTGGGGCGGCACCCTCCTAAAAAGTAACGGAGGGGTTTATTAAGGTCAGCTAGGCGCGAATGGAAACCGTGCCGATAGTGTATGAGCACAAGCTGGCTTGACTGCAAGTCGGACATGACGAGCAGGTGGGAAACCAGAATCAAGTGAACCGACCACCCGTATTAGATACGGTGGAAGATTAACGGATAAAAGCTACTCTAGGGATAACAGGCTAGTTCCGCCTAAGAGTTCATATCGACGGCGGAGTTCGGCACCTCGATGTCGGCTCACCATATCCCGGGGCTGGAGAAGGTCCCAAGGGTTTGGCTGTTCGCCAATTAAAATGGTACGCGAGCTGGGTTCAGACCGTAAAGGTCGTAATTACTGTGAACAAGAGAAATCTTGTTGCGCAATTGTTACTTTTACAGTCTGAACCCATCGAGACGCGACACATAGAACAAAAAGTATGTTAAGCACTGTTTATAAAATTATTGCTCCCAGGCAATAATGGAAATCTGAAATTTAACCATGCACACTGTGGTGTGCATCACGGCGGCTCATGATTCGTAAGAATCTGAGAGAAGCTTACTGATATCGGTAAAATCTCTTTGAGACAATACCGAGGGAACTCGCAAGAGACCCGTAGAGACTACACGTAAGACATCCTATTATAGGGATGAAGCTATAGTCCGATCCCTCAAGCGATTGAGGTTCATGCACTCACGAAAGTGAGAATTGATGTAAAACGTAGATGCGTGAGACAGGTTGGTCTCCTATCTACTGCGGGCGCTCGAATTTTGAGGAGATCTGTTCTTAGTACGAGAGGACCGGAATGGACTGACCTCTGGTGTATCTGCTGTCACGCCCGTGGCATTGCAGAGTAGCTACGTCGGGCATGGATAACCGCTGAAAGCATCTAAGCGGGAAGCCATCTCCAAGATTAGAATTCGCTAAGGGTCGTAAGAGATGATTACGTTGATAGGCATTAGGTGTACGCACAGCAATGTGTTGAGCCGAGATGTACTAATTGCCCGATTTCCTATTAGGAACTGTGAGAATCACGACAGGATTAATTTCCTGAACACGTGAAGCTATCGCTTCACGAATATATACAAAAATAATTAAAAGAACGAAGACTTCATTTTTTAGTCTTGGTGATTTGTCGCAGTGGTCACACCTCTTCCCATTCCGAACAGAGAAGTTAAGCACTGTAGAGCCGATGATACTCCTTGTGGGGAAAGTAGGCAGTCGCCAGGACTAAGTAATGAATTCTCCTTTAAAAAACGCACATTGTGCGTTTTTTTGTTATACTTATTCTCATGCCACCACAAGAAAAATTTGTGAATCCAATACCGCAAACAGAACAAAAGAGCGACCAAGATCCTCAAGGTACTTCGAATGAAACAGAAAAAAGAACATTCAAGGATCGAATGAAAACAGCGGCAAAAACACTTATGATTTTTACTGCGTTGTCAGCCGGAAGTCCCTCGTCTGCTCAAACATCGAAGGCAATCGACGTGCTCCATAATGACATTGAAAACACAATGACTCGCGAGGCACAATATGCCAAAGCAGAGCCATCGCTCAGGAAGCTTGAGACGTTACTTGCAGACAAACATCTTGGTGACAAAGAATTTGTTTATGAAAATGAGATTAATTCGTTTATTGCTCAAAATCTGACTGTTTCTCCTGAGCAAATCCAGAAGCTTTTTCAAGCAATAACCGCTTCGTATGAGAATATTACGGAAGGAAAAATTACACTTATCGATTCGGTTGCGGGAAAAAGACAAAATGAATTTGTGGGGCTGAATAATAAGTTGTTAGATTTTCTTTATAAAGACGGACGGTCTCCTTTTGCGGAATTTGATGGTCCGCTTGCGTTTCAGTTCGAGAATCACGTTGATGCGATAATTCCAGATATCGAGGGCAAAAAAATATTTAATCTTGTAATGAAGAGTAAATATTTTAATCTAGCTGAAGAAAAGGACGAAATAATTCGAGAAAAAGGTGGTGATGGACATATTGAATCAGGGATATTGGCATACTCAAAGGATACTGCCATTGAGGTCACCACTATTATTTCAGAAGGTTCAATATTTAATTTTAGTGTTAGTGTAAAAGATGATCAGGGTAAAGATTTCTCATATAGTTTTCCAGCGCATGAAGGATCGGAATATGCTTCATACGAAGATGTTAAAAAAGTATTTTTAAAGCATTTTGAAGACAAGAAATAAATGAATCATTTGAGAGTCTTTTAAAAAAGTGGTAGCTAGAGTATAGTTAGGGCATGACATGGGCAATGCGTCGTCGCATTTTTATACTGTTTGTTTTGTGTATCGTTGTCGGAGGGTTTACCTTCTGGCATTATTCAGCGCAGATTTTCGTAACACCAACATGTACTGACGGCGTGAAGAATGGCGACGAAGCGGGAATTGATTGCGGAGGTACTATGTGTACGACTATGTGCACGACAGAGGTACGTGTGCCCGCGATACTTTGGTTTCGTTCGTTTCCTGTGACTGACACGGTATACAATGCTGCGGCCTTGATTGAAAACAAAAATAATGGAGCGACTCGCTCTCTTCCGTACGAATTTCGTTTGTATGACAAAGATAACATTCTTCTTGCTCGAAGAGACGGCATTGCTGTTGTTCCACCACTTGGACGATATGTCATTGCAGAGACAGGAATTAGTGTTGGAACAACCAAAGTAGGCGCAACGGAATTTTCATTTTCAAATACACCATCGGTTTGGGAACGAATCCCTGAGACGGTATCAAAATTACGTGTGGGATCGAGTAGCATTTCGCTTGATACAAGCGGGGTCGTTCCACGACTCTCGGCAACTCTTACAAACTTTTCTCCGACGGTTTCGCTCACGAATACGATTGTTGCTGCAGTACTTTATGATGACAAAGATAATGCAATAAATGTTTCAAAAACGGTAGTGCCAGAATTTGCTCCGAATTCCAATACATTCGTTACTTTTACGTGGCCACAAGCCTTTCCTCGCCCGGTCGTTCGATATGATATTGTCCCAATCATTGATGTTTTTCACACACATTAATTTTGAATTATGTTTTTGATTGAATCTCACAATGGACGTGCGCGGGGAAGTAGAACCAGCTTTTTTGCGCGGATCGATTGGACGCTTCTTTTGCTCGCACTCCCAATATCTATTGCTGGACTCGTCACAATGCAGTCGTATGGACAAGGCAGTATTTTTTTTGATCGCCAGATGGCGTGGCTTGCGATTGCCGTTGCTCTCTTTTTCTTTTTCGCACTACTTGATAGTAGTGTATTGAAAAAAACGAATGTGCTCGTCTCGCTCTTTCTTTTTTTTATGGGATTGCTTGTGCTTGTGCTCGTGGTTGGACATACGGCAAATGGGGCGAAGAGTTGGTTTTCGCTCGGAGGATTTTCGGTGCAACCATCCGACTTCGTCAAAGTTATTCTCATTTTGATCTTAGCGAAATATTTTTCCCGGCGACATGTAGCGATTGGGCAGGTGAGGCATTTGATGATCTCAAGTGTGTACGCCTTTATTCCGTTTACACTTATTTTGCTTGAGCCTGATTTCGGAGTATCGCTCATCATCGGATTGATTTGGCTCGGCATGGCTCTTGTCGCAGGAATCAAAAAACGTCACTTACTGCTTCTTTTTGGTATCGGCGTTGTCGCCTTTTTTGTACTCTGGTCGTTTGTATTTAAACCATATCAAAAGGCACGTATTACGACGTTTGTCAGTCCACTCTCCGACATCCATGGACGAGGCTATAATGCGCACCAGGCCGTTATCGCTGTTGGTTCAGGCGGATTCTTTGGTAAAGGGGTTGGATATGGGACACAGAGCCGTCTCCGTTTTTTGCCAGAGTATCAAACTGACTTCATTTTTGCGGCTTTTGCCGAAGAGTGGGGATTTGTTGGCGCACTTTTGCTTTTGATTCTCTATGGCCTTTTGCTTGCGCGCATCTTATCGTTTGCTCTCCATGGAGAAACCAACTTTGAGAGCCTTTTTGCTGTCGGAATTATGATTCTGTTTATTTCCCATATTCTCATCAATATGGGAATGAACATTGGTATCATGCCTGTCACGGGAATTACGCTGCCGTTCATTAGCTATGGAGGCTCACACCTCATGGTGGAATTCGGCTCGCTCGGCATTCTCTCCTCTATGTCTCGCCGTACTCGTCACGCCCACCCCGAGGATCTTTCCAAAGAATTCGAAGGACTCTAAAGTCCACGCGCAGCAAAAATACATTCTCTCAAAGTACTCTCGGAGCGCGACGGCGCGAGCGTGAAGCGAAAATCCTTCAGGATTT
>CAITQP010000003.1 GCA_903894565.1 uncultured bacterium | reverse complement strand
CCTAGGGCTGGTTTTTTTGTTTCAAGCTCTTTTCTGACTCTCTTGCTATATTAGCACGCCATACGCATATGCATATCCTGCGTCGTCACGCCGTCGAGATAATGCCACCATGCCTCACACAATGCGGTAGTCGAATCGAGCACTGTCTGATAGTCTGCTTCGGTAACACTCGAGTCGAGCAATTCATGCCATGCAATATTCTTGTTTGCATGCGTTCGGAAAAACTGAAGTGCTTCGGGCGAATCAATTCCATAAAATTCTTTCAGTCCGCTTTCTTTAGTCACCGCAACATCTTTGATTTGCTGTTTGTATGTTGCAAGCGCAGCGAATCCACTGTTTGTATTCTTGTTACTCGTAAGACCGAGAATGGTATCAATCGCTTCGAGTGTGTTCTGATGTGCAGCTGTATTTTCGAGACTTGCCTTGTCGACACCGAGTGCTGATGAAAATGTGATGAGCTGATCAACGTGATTTGTTGCGGGACCTTCTTCGCTCACCAAATCCTTCAAAATAACTTTTCGCATTTCGCTATCAGCACAATTTGCATGAACGCTAGACTGAAATCGTGGAAATGCACTCTCGAGATGATAGTACTGCTTCATATATTTCTGCAATTCAGCCTTCGTGAGAAGACCTTTTTGCCAGCACACATAAAAGGGATGCTTAAGGATCGACTTCTCTTCGATAACCTCCGACATTTTCTCAAACAATGACTGGTGCTTCATATATGGCTTTTATCTACGTACTAGTACTAATCCTGAAATCGTAGCACGGGTATGTATATATTGCCACTCAAAAAAGTGGGCACATTTTTTATTTAAAATAACCTTTAAGAACAGTCCAAAATCCATTGCGAGGAACATCTGAAGCCGCTTGAGGTACGGCAGCACTCCCCGAATCTGTATCGGTAATAACTACAACATGTTCCCCTGGTTTGACGACAGGATATTGTTCGCGGAGCAGAGCTTCCTGACCACTCGCCGTATTGAGTTCAGTGAGTTGCTTGTTGAGATCAAGCTGTTTTTGTTTGAGCTCGATGGATTGTGATTCGGCAAGTTTGCGTGCATTTGAAGCTTCTATGCTTTTATTTGCTATAGAAAAAAGAGCGAAGCCCATAAATACGATCGCAAGCAAAACCACGAGCGCCATGACTCGGGAGAAGACTATGCTTTGAAAAATGTTGGTCCTTTTAAAATATGCCATTTCGTGGTAGCTTTGAGCTATTACCCATTGTAGTACCTGAAGTTCAAACTTCCAACATATTTCTATGATGTTTTCGAAAAAAAACAAAAAACGAATGAATATTGCCTGGGGCATTGTCTCTGTATTGATCATTGTTCTTATGATCGCTTTGTACATGCCAGTGCTTTTCATGAAATAACCACGGACGGCGGGCCGCAAGCAAAAAACCTTTTCAGAGTACTCTCAGAGCGCGACGGCGCGAGAGGGAGGCGAAAATCCTTCGGGATTTTACGCCGGTACTCTGAAAAGGTTTTTTGTATGCGCCCGCCTTACGCGTTGTCTCCCCTCTGCATCATCTTGAGGAACACGTCGTGAGGAATGTTTACTTTTGCAGCATCGCGCATGCGAGCCTTTCCTTTCTTTTGTTTTTCGAGCAATTTCTTTTTGCGAGATACGTCTCCTCCACCCACAACTTTTGATCCATGCATGAGCACGTCTTTACGGAATGCTTTGATTGTTTTGGATGAAAGAATTTTTCCGAGAGCGACTGCTTGCACTTTCATTTCAAATTGTTGTCGTGGCAAAATGGTTTGCAATTTTTCTGTTGATTCATCCGCTTCGTCTTGCGCACGACGCTTGGCGATGACGCGAGTGAATGCTGGGACGACTTCATCAGCGAGGATGATGTCCATGCGGGTTACGCTCGCGGGGCGAAGCCCCGCGAGCGAATACGTGATTGAAGCATATCCACTCGTCAGACTCTTGAGCTCATCAAAAAATCCACGCATCATTTCACGAAGCGGCATCACAATACTCACAGCAGAACGTCCTTCTCCGAATGTTTCAGTTGTACCAATCTCCGCCTCATGTCCATACAAAAACGGCATAAGAATTCCGATGTATCGCTCTGGTGTAATGATACGTACGTTCGCCCATGGCTCATCAACAGACACAATATCTCCGTCGTTTGGGAAAAGGTGTGGTGAATACACAGTCTCGACTTTGCCACTGCGCTTCGTCACCATATACGTGATCGATGGAGTCGTTACGATGAGTTCCAAACGATATTCACGGCGTAAACGCTCGGTGATGATTTCAAGGTGCAACATTCCAAGGAATCCTGCACGAAATCCGCGACCAAGTGCGCCACTTGATTCTTCTTCAAACGTAAATGCTGAGTCAGACAATTTGAGTCGTCCGAGTGCGGTGCGAAGCGCAGGAAAATCATCCTGACTTTCTGGATAGATCGAAGCCCACACTACCGGTCGTGGATTGTCATATCCTGCGAGCGCAGGGAGAGGATTCTTTTCTGTCGTGATTGTATCTCCCACACTTGCGATACCTGGCTGTTTAACACCCGTCACAATGTAGCCAATTTCTCCCGCAGACAATGTATCGCGAGCTTCTTCAAACGGCATGAAGACTCCGACTTCAAGTGCGATAAATTTCTCACCTGCAATCGAAAAGAGCAAACGGTCGTGACGTTTGACTGAGCCTTCAAATACTCGCACGTACACGATCACTCCTTTGTGATCGTCATATTTAAAATCAAACACGAGCGCTTTGAGCCCTGAACCACTCACAATAGCAGCCGGCGCTGGTGGCGGAATACGCTCAATCACAGCCTTGAGCAAAGCCTCAACCCCTTGACCTGTACGCCCTGAAACTTCAAGTACTTCGTCAGGGTCAATATCAAGCAGTGTAGCGATTTCAAGCTTCACTTCTTCGGGACGCGCGAGTGGCGAATCAATCTTGGACACAACAGGCACGATGACAAGCCCCTCCTTGCGTGCAGCATCGAGTGTGGTAAGTGTTTGAGCTTGGACTCCTTGAGTCGAGTCTACGAGCAGGATTGAGCCTTCTACGGCCTTGAGCGCACGGGAGACTTCATAGGAGAAGTCGATATGTCCTGGCGTATCAATAAGGTTGAGCTGGTAGCTGTCGTTCCCAACTTTGTGTTGCATTCGAACTGGCTGCATTTTGATGGTAATGCCACGCTCACGTTCAAGCTCCATATTGTCGAGCACCTGATCGCGCATTTTGCGCGCCTCAATAGTCCCGGTGACCTCAAGCATGCGGTCGGCAAGGGTCGACTTGCCGTGATCAATATGGGCGATAATGCTGAAATTGCGAATATGCTGTAAATCCATGTACTTCGCCATACTAACAGAAAAATGCCTGAAAAACTACAAAAGGATCCGAAGATCCTTTTTTTAAATGTTATACAATATTTATTTAATCATCCTCGAACAGCATGCTGACCTCGAGGTTTTGGGTGGCCATGTGTGGCCCGAAATAATTTTTCCATCTCTTTTTATTTGAATCAAATCTACCTTGTATGGCCACAATGTCAACAAACCCTATTTTGTTGATAACTCCTCGGAAGTGACGAGGTCAACACGCCAGAATTTTTTGCGAAAAGCAGACCAGATTTCAAAAAGTGATTCACTCTTGAGAAGCGCAAGTACCATGATGCCCGCTATGGTCCCTGCGAGACACGCGAGGCCCCCTTGCATGAGCACGCCCCAGAATGTGTGCATAGAAAAGACGTTTGAGAGAACGTTGAGGGAGCCGTAGGCGACCGCACCTGTCACGAATGAGGCGCCGATGGCCTCAAACGTGGCACGCGGAAGCGTGCCAGTCGTGTCGAGATAACGCTTGCGCAAATCTACCCAGTGCAAGAGCGCGTTCACGAGCGTACCGAGCGAATACGCAAGCGGAAGCATGAGCACCGACGTTCCAGGAACGTCACCAACACGCAAAAGTGATTCAATAAAATAACGGAACATTGGAATATTCAAAAATTCATATTTCAAAAAGAACGCAAGACAGATAATCCCGATGGAACAAACTGCATTGATGTAGAGTGGAGTCTTTGTATTATGTGCGGCGTAAAATGCGCGGGTAGAAACGAGAACCATATTTTGTGCAATGAGCCCGATTGTAAAAAGAGCAAAACACGCTGCCGTGAGCTTGGTATCTGCCCAACTGAACGCCCCTGTGCCAAGCGTTACTCGAACGATCTGTGCACGAAGCACGATGAGTAAGGCAGTGAGTGGGAGTGACCAAAAAATAATCTGGCGTGTGGCCGAAAGAATACAGCTCTGCCACTTCTCTTTCTCCCCTCGTGCGAATGCTTCGGACAAAATCGGGAACGACGCCACTGCATAGGAAATACCAATAATACCAACCGGAGTCGTTTCAAGATTGAGTGCAAAATTAAAAATAGAAATAGAACCTGACGTAAGTGTTGAGCCAATCGCTACGATAGCAAGCAGCGCGAGACTATTCATCGAGATTCCGAGCGTACGTGGGAGCGAGAGCGCAACAACTTGTCGAAGTGTTGAACGCGAAAGTCTTGCCGTAAACGTAGGGGCAAAGCCAGCAGAAAAAAGTGTAGGGATTTGTATAAGTAAATGAAGCAATGCACCAAACACGACTCCAATAGCAAGGCCTGCGACACCGTACCTTGGATACAAAAAGACAATTCCAAGAATAATACCTACGTTGTAAAAAATTGGAGAAAGTGAAAATACAAAAAATTTTCGCAAGAGTTGAGTCACGGTACCGAGCATGTTTGAAAGACCCATGAATATTGGTGACAGGAGCATGATGCGACTGACAGCAACAAGCTCATGGAGTTGGTCCGCGGAAAATCCGGGAGCAATAATACGCGAGAGCCACGGCATCAAGAAAAATACACCTACTGAGACGGTCACAAGCAAAAGGAAAAAACCAGAGAGCACGTCACTAAAAAATCTGCGTGCTGACTCTTGCCCGTTACCATCCATTCGTTCAACAAGAAACGGCATCAATACGGTAATTGATGCAAGCGAAGCGATTGAAATAAAAATAAAATTGGGAATCTGAAACGCAGCATAGTACACATCGAGTTTGGGTCCGGGGCCAATCATATGCGCAAGCATCCGATCACGGAATAAACCGATAAGTTGCGACACGAGAGAAAACACTCCGAGCAGAATCGCTGCTTCGTGCATTCCTTGGAATCGGCGGTTCACCATGTCGAGTAACTTACGTATCATTTATTTCTTTGCTTTTGGAATTACCGTCGACGATTTTTTCATCTTTGATGTATCGAGCACGGTCGGTGCTACCGTAGGCGTTGTTAATGAAAGCAAAGCATTTGAAATATCTTTATTATCTGGATATCGAGCATGAAGTGCCGTCAAAATCATACTTGCTTCCTTCTGGTCCCCCGTCTTGGCAAAAGCCTGAGCGAGATAATACCAAGAATTCGTATCGCTCGAATCGAGAGCCGTAGCACTTCCAAATGAAGCAACGGCATCAGTATATCTGCCTGCTTTATATTGCACTTGTCCAAGCTCTGAATATATCTGGGAATTACTTGGGTCAGTTGAAATAGCTTTTTTAAGAATAGTTACCGCGGTATCAACGTCAGACTGTGCAAGCGCCAGTTGTGCCTCGAGGTAAAACACCTCTTCGTAATTTGGCTTAATAGCGAGTGCTTGGGTAGCATAGACCGTTGCATTTTTTGAATCTCCGCTACCAGCGTACAATCGCGCGAGATCGTAATATGACACTGGGTAATTAGGCGCGACATTCACTGCTTTCAAGTATGCATCTCGTGCATTATTAAAAGACTCCTGAATTTTCAACGGAGAAAGTGATCTCATAAAATCTCCATACACAAGATAATTTTGTACATCGCTCGGGTCGAGTGACACAGCAGCAAGTGATGCCGCCGTTCCAACCTTGATCGCGTTTTGAATCGTGTTTCTTGAATCAACTGAAAGTTGCGCTGTATTTGATGGAACATTCGTAAACTCAGCTTGTATTGTATCTACTGCAAGCTGCACACGATCACGTTCAATACTTGGAAGATCAACGGTGGTAATTGCTCTCATAAACTGAAGATCAGCTTCGGCAACATTCCCTGCATTCGCAGAATGAACACCGTTCGCATAATGTACAGCTACAATAAGACGCTTTGTTGCTCCGATACTACTCAAAAAAGAAACTGTTACCCCGAGAACGACGACACAAATTGCAATTACGCCGAAGAATTTTTTTTGTGCGAATTCAAATGTATGCTTCTCAATCAATCCAGCGCTACTCAATACTGCAATGAATAGTCCAATCCAGAAAAAGGAAAGGAAGGTAATTCCCGTTCCTGGTGAAGCAAACAAGATAATAAGAAAGAAATACAGTGTCAGCACAAAAGTCGCAAAAATACCTGGGTGTATACGCTCATTTTGAGTACGAAAACTCTGTCGAAAAAGATTGTTCCAACCTTCGTAGAAAAATGATCCTACAAAAAATAGACCGCTCAATACACCCAAAATACCTGCGAGCGTAGTAATCGTCAAAAGAAAACTCGAACCGAATGAAAATATACTATTCCATAACATGTTCGCGTTCACTGACAACGGACGATATGCAATCCATTCATGAAAAAATCGATTGGGGCCCGCTCCAAAAATAAGGTGCGCTTTTATTGATTCGTATGCAACATGGACTGTAACTGAAAAACTTGGATCAACACCAAGATATGACGCATGCAGTAAGCTTGCGAGTCTTCCCCCAAAACTTGCGTTCGTAATACTAAAGAAAAGTGCCCCGAGAGTAAGAAGAAATGAGACGATTGGAAAACGTGAACCATCGGTTTCTTCACTAAAAAGAAGGCGGTAGACGAGTATCAATAACATCGAAAGACCGACCAACATCCATACAAGTAAAATATTTGTAGTCGCAACGAAAAAAAGTGCAAGTACCCCAGCACTAAACATGAGCGATCGGATTATTTTGGGTAAATGAAAGAATTCATGCACAATCACTGCTCCAATAAGCATCGCACCTGAGAGATATGCAAAGTCACTCCACAAACCAAGCGGTGTTGAGACATTCGCTGTAAACATACCGAACGAAAGTGCGCGCGCAAAAAACAAATGCGCGAGCTGATACAGAGCAATGACACCATACAAAACATAAGCTGACGAAAAGAAATAAGAAAGAGATTTTTTATCCTGAAACAATTGAGAAGCGAGGAACAAACCGACACACATAAAAGCGAATGGTACGAATGCTCCTTGATCAAGCTGCTCACCAAACAACGACAAATATGGTGTACTCGAAAAAAAGGTTGATGCTAGAATCGAGACAAGTAATACTCCGGTCGAAATAAGTATCCACGAACGTGAAAACGTAACGGCCCCTTCCATCAGTCGTCCCATAAGCCAGGCGACAAACGCAACCGAGACTCCAACTACCAGTACATATCCTTTTAAGAGTACTATGGATACAAAGCCCCCAGGAACAAAGGCGATTATCGTAAGCAACACAGTTGCGAGCAACGAAAATCGAGCGATATTGTCACAGAGACGGAAGTTCTTTTTGAGCATAATATCTACCCAGTATATCCCACGGAACCAGACGGAGCAATCAACTATGCAACAATATTTACCAAGCGGCCAGGTACGTAAATTATTTTCTTTGGAATCATACCTGCAAGCGCTGTTTGAACCTTTTCTGAAGCAAGAGCGAGTGCTTTCACTGCATCGCTCGACATGTCTCGAGAAATCTGTAACTCTGCACGATTCTTGCTATTCACCTGAACCATAATCGTCACCGTATCAGAAACAAGCTTTGATTCATCGTATGATGGCCATCCAGATACATGAATAGATTTCTTTTCACCAAATAATTCCCATAATTCTTCTGCAACGTGCGGAGCAAAAGGCGCAAGCAATTGCAAGAATTTTTTGTAGTCAGCAACACTCACATAGTCGGCCTTTTCCATTTCGTTTAAACAAATCATCATGGCCGACACCGCGGTATTGAAACCAAAGTTTTCAATATCTTCAGTGACTTTTTTGATTGCTTTATGAAGCGCCTGCTCATACGAAGGTTCGCTTTGGTTTTGTTTTCCATTTTGAGCAGTCTCTATTTTTTCAGCGAAACGCCATACTCGTTCGATAAAGCGTCTCGAACCAATAATACTCTCCGTACTCCAAGGAAGACTGGCATCAAACGGCCCCATAAACATTTCGTACAAGCGAAGCGTGTCAGCACCGTACGTGCCAACAATTTCGTCGGGATTAACAACGTTTCCCCAACGCTTACTCATTTTGCGTCCGTCAGACGCGAGGATAATTCCCTGATTGCGTAGCAACTGGAAAGGCTCCTTTGTTGGAACCAATCCGTAATCAAAGAGAACCTTGTGCCAGAAACGCGAATACAGTAAATGGCCGGTGGCGTGCTCCGCACCCCCAACATACACATCGACGCCTCCGACATGTTTTTTATTAAACCAGTAATCAAGTTCAGCTTCGCCAGCAAAGGCCTTTTTGTTTTTTGGGTCAACGTAGCGCAAGAAATACCATGAACTTCCCGCCCAACCTGGCATCGTATTGGTCTCATATCCAGCCCGGGTCCATGTGGGAACACTCGCAAGTGGACTCTCCCCAGTACCCGATGGTTCATAGCTTTTTACATTTGGAAGCTCGAGTGGCAATTTCTTTTCTGACACTTCATGAAGAATTCCTTCCGTATCTTTTGAAAGTGGAATTGGTTCTCCCCAGTAACGTTGACGTGCAAAGACGGCATCGCGGATTTTGTAACTCACTTTTTGTTTTGCGAAACCATGCTTTACCGCATACTCGGCAACAGCGTCGCGCACTTCGTGCGCGACGCGTCCTTTAAATTCTTTCGGCTCAGTCAACACACCCGTTCCTGAATCAGAAAAACATATTTCAAAATTTTGAACCTGTGCACGAAGCGCTTCATCGCGAGGAAACATCACTGCTTTGAGTGGAATATCGTATTTTTTTGCAAACGCGAAATCACGCTCATCGTGAGCAGAACATTTTACGATGCCGGTACCATAATCTTTAAGTGCGAAACTCGCAATCCAAATTGGCAAATCACCATTACCCAGTGGGTCAACAATATATCGGCCAGTAAAAACTCCTTCGACTTCTTTATATTTGTCACCAAGTGCTTCTCGTTTCTGAGTTATCGCTTTTGCTTGCGCAAGCACTTCACTTTTGTTTGTGACACCTTCGAGCAACGTCGAGAGAAGCGGGTGGTCTGGAGCGATCGCGACAAATGTATCTGCGTGGCATGCTTCGAAATGAGCAGAGAAAGTTTCAATCACGATATCACTATCTTTTACTGGCGCGCGGAACAAAAGTCCTTCTGACCTACCAATCCAGTTACGCTGAATCTCCTTGATATGCTCTGGCCACGACAGTCCGTCGAGATCTTCAATCAAACGGTCACCATACGCAGTAATACGCATAAACCACTGACGCATTGAACGCTTTTCAACAGGATAACTACCGCGTTCTGAGACCGGACCATTGGGACCATCAACAATCTCATCGTTTGCGAGTACTGTGCCCATTTCTGGACACCAATTGACCTCAGAATATCCTTCGTAGGCGAGGCGATATTCCATGAGTACTGTTTGCTGATCGAGTGCACTCATTGCACGCCATTCACTCGCTGAAAACGCACGCTTTGAATGATGCGCTGCGGAGGCCCCTTCACTTCCTTTTTTTGCAAAAACAGCAACAAGTTCCTCTATTGGCCGTGCCTTATTTTTTGAAAGGTCAAACCACGAATTATAGATTTTGAGAAAAATCCATTGTGTCCATTTGTAATACTCAGGGTCAGTTGTATTGACGGTGCGATTCCAGTCAAATGAAAAGCCAATAACTGACAATTGTCGTTCAAACGTTTTGACGTTATCAAGCACCGCTTTGCGTGGATGAATTTTGTTTGCGATTGCGTATTGTTCCGCAGGAAGTCCAAACGCATCATATCCCATTGGGTGCAACACATTGAATCCTTCCATGCGCTTTTTACGTGCGATCACATCAGATCCGATATATCCACGTGGGTGTCCAACATGCAATCCCGCACCAGACGGATACGGAAACATATCAAGCACATAGAATGGTTTCTTTCCTTTGGCAGATTTCGCTGACAGTGTTTGGTAGGTTTTCTTTTCCTGCCATGTCTTCTGCCATTTCTTTTCTATTTTTTTATGATCGTACGCTTTCATACAGTTTTATTTCGCTAATTTTTTGACGGCAATCCAAATAAGGGCACCAAGCGCAACTGCGAGAATAATAACTTTAAGCACATTATCTGCATCACTCCAGTAGCGCATCGAAGCAATAACAAGAGACAAAACTCCACCCCAGGAAAATGAAAGTTGCAATACCGTATTGGTGAGAATTGCGCCGAGGACAAGAGATACAACACCCAATACAACAAGAATAATAAATACGGTGCGATCGTATGATTTTTGAGCAGAATTGAAATTCTGTTGTTTCGTATAGTTTGGATCACAGTACCCAGTTACAACAGGAGTCTTTGTGTTTGTTGGTGTGGAGTCGAGAAGACGAGGATCTGAGTCGGTCCATTGGCCACCAACACTCAAACAATCACTCTTGTTTGTAATCGTCTCAACAACTTGTGTGGTCGGCATATACTCTTCCCACGTTGGTGCTTTGTAAACAAGCGAGATTGCATAATTGAAAAAAAGATTCAAAACAATCACAATCGCGACCACAACTGCCCACTTCATGAAGCCTGCGCCCTTAGTAACAGGAGTAATTGTTGTTTGTGTATCCATATAAGTAGTATACTATAGCATCACATGAATGCGCGCAAAGTAGCCCCTCCGAGGCAAAAAGACGAACCCTTGCTCGAATATATTTCGTTCCGAGCGACCCGCTGGGTCGGCTCGACGACGTCGCTCATTTTCCATACAGCTATTTTCATCATTTCTTTCCTTTTATACTTCTTCGGTATCGAACTCAATACTATTTTGCTTGCGTTAACGACCGTTGTCTCTCTCGAAGCTATCTACCTTTCCATTTTTATTCAAATGAGTGTCAATCGTCAGAGTAAACATCTTCGCGAGGTGGCCAAAGATGTCGACGAAATTCAAGAAAACGTCGAAGAAATGCAGGAGGACGTGGAAGAAATTCAAAAAGATATCGATGACATTCAAGAAGATGTCGAAGACATTCAAGAAGATGACGCCGAAGAGGAAGTTACGATTGATCCAGCCATGCTTCACCGAATCGAACACTCACTTCGCGAACTCGGAAAAGAAATCGCTGAAATGAAGCGCCGAGGCACGACGAATCGTAGTATTTTGGGAGAATAAAACTCGTGATGATATCACGAGTTTTATTTTTGCTTATTTTCGAAGTATGAGTGGTTTTCCAGAGAGGAGCGACACAACGCGTGATGGCTTCCCCGTCTTGCGTCCACCGGCGAAATAAAAATCAACACTGTCTGCAAAATATTTTTTGGCTTCAGCGATAGTGTGCGCAGGCTTGAGTCCTTGGGGATTTGCACTTGGTGCAGTGAGTGGTCCAGATACTTTCAGAAAATCACACAGACTCTTTTTCTTGGGCATACGAAATGCGAGCGACTTCGTGCCACGATGAAGATATGCAAATTTCTGGTGTGGGCAAGGAAGAATAATCGAAAATGCTCCGGGCCACACCGACTCAAGGTACGTGACGTGATCTGGCAAAAGGTTGATACCAAATCGTTTGATATCGTCGAGCGAAGAAATGAGAATGATGAGTGGCTTGCCCTCACTTCGGCCTTTGACTGCAAATATCCGCTCAACCGCCTTTTTTGAAAGTGCACTACCCACGACTCCATAGAGCGTGTCGGTTGGAAAGACGCCGATAGCGCCTTTTTTGAGCATTGTGAGTACTTTGGAGCTCGCCCCGTTCATAGCGCTCTAGTCTACCATTGCTAGATTTTAAACTCAATCACGTCACCGTCTTTGACAATATATTCTTTGCCTTCTGTGCGGACTTTGCCTTTCGAGCGAGCTTCGGCGTATGAGCCAGCATTGAGAAGGTCTTGCCAATTAATAATTTCAGCACGAATGAATTTCTCTTTGAAATCAGTGTGGATTGCCATTCCAGCGACGGGAGCAGTACTACCCGCGTGAATAGTCCATGCGCGAGTCTCTTCGACACCTGTTGTGAAGTATGTCTCAAGTCCGAGCAATTTATATGCAGCCGTAATGAGGCTGTTGATTCCATTATCGCCACCACCCATTTCAGTGCGGAACATTTCCTTTTCGTCACCTTCAAAATCTTTGAGTTCGTCTTCGATCTTCGCATCAAGTACGACGTACTGCGCACCTGTCGAGAGAATATAGTCACACAATTGTTTGAAGAGTTCTGGGTTCGTCTCGTCGAGATTTTTTGTACCGGCGCGTTTGTTCAATCCGTAGAGTATCGGTTTTGCTGTGAGCAAGCCAAGCTGATGAACCTTTGGTATTTCTTTGTCATCAAAGGCAATCGTGTTAACCATTTGTTCAGCCTCGAGCGCCTCGAGAATTTTCTTGAGTGCTCCTTCTTCGATGACCGCCTCCTTGTCGCCACGTTTCGCGTCTCGCGAAATGTTGTTCATACGCTTCGTCGCAGTCTCAAGATCGGCGAGCAACAATTCCATGTTGATGACTTTGATATCACGAAGTGGATCAATATCACCATAGACATGCATGATGTCAGTTCCCTTTTCAGCTTTGATTGGAAAAATACGAACCATTTCAAAAATGGCATCTGTCTCGCGAATGTTGGCTAGGAATTTGTTTCCGAGTCCTTCACCTTTGGCGGCACCAGCAACAAGGCCCGCGATATCAACGAACTCAATCGCTGCGGGAATGATTTTATTTGTTTGTGAAAACGTCGCAAGTTTTTGAAGACGCTCGTCGGGCACACCAACGATACCGACAGAAGGGTCAATCGTACAAAATGGATAATTCTCTGCTGGCACACCCTTTTTGGTCAATGCGTTAAAAAGCGTTGATTTTCCAACGTTTGGCAGGCCTACGATTCCGATTGAAAGACTCATGATGCAAGGACTATAGCCTTTTTTCGACAAAAACTCAATTGGTTATTTTCTAGCGTAGATTTTTGTTGATGTACGCCATCGTAAGCGAGCCAAGAACGCCTGTTCCCTTTTTGAGTCCGGCGGGAGTGAGGACTTCTTTTGCGTGTGCGTTTTGGAATGCGGCGAGGGCGAGGGCTGTTGCTTTGCCGAAGTATGTTGATTCTTTCCCGAGTGAACCTGCGCCTTTCTTCGCAATCAAAAATCCATGGGTATTCAAATATTTTTGCAAAGCAATAACGTCTGATCCTTTCGATCCGATACGGAGTACTTTTTTGAAGATGAACGCTCCACCTGTCGTGATCTGTGGCGTGACTTGTACTTGCGGTGTATTTGTAGTTGTTGTATTCGATTGCGTAACTGTCGTACCGCCTGAAGTTTGGTCAACGTGACCACGATTTGAGATAGGACACGGGTTCGTTGTGAATGTAGCATCTGGTGTACTGACGCCTGTGCCGATAGCATTCGTTGCATATGCCTGGAAATGATATTGTGTCGCACACGAGAGTCCTGAGAGAGTCGACGTGAAATCGCCACTCTCAAAACTTCCAGTTTCAGTCGTCGTCGATCCGTAACTACTTGTCACTCCGTAATGGAAGCCGCGAGTCGTTATTGAAGCACCACCAGTCGCGACAATTGTTCCGCTCGGCGATGCGGTAGTCGTCCCAATGTTCGTCGCTGAGCTTACCGTTATCGTTGGGGCAGCGAGTGGTTGCAAGAATGGAAAACCACCATTCGTACTCCCGTCGAATTTCCAGATTGTTTCAAAATTCCATGGAGATAGTCCACTTTGTGCGTACACCGCATGATTGATTGTCTTAAGGAGACTCACAGAGCCAACGAGCGTGCCCTTGGCATTGTTTACGCTTGCGTCAGTGAAATATGAGTTTGTAAGAACGGTCGAACCATTCGACAAACCAAGCAATCCGCCGAGCGTTCCACTACCACTCACGCTTCCTGCACTATACGAATTCATGATGTGAAGCACACCTGACGTGCTCGCAACGAGTCCTCCTGCATACGTTCCGCGTGTACGATTCGTAACCGATCCAGATGCAAACGAATTTGTAATCGTCACCGTTCCGTTGGTATTTCCAATGAGTCCACCGTCGTTTCCACCAATCACATTTCCTATCGCGTATGAATCGGTAATCGTGAGCGCAGCATCTTCTTGGCCAACCAATCCTCCAACAGAGTACTGACCCGGAGCTCCCGTGACAGACGCAGTTGAATATGATTGTGCGATCGTTACAGTGCCATTTGTGTATCCAATCAATCCGCCAACCGATGCACCGCTTGATCCATTCACCCTTCCTGTCGCAAAACAATGCGACAGTGTGGTCGTATCTTTTGCAGAACCTACGAGCGCACCCACCTGATTTCTTCCGCTCACATTCACTGATATCAATCCGAGGTTGCGAATCGTTGCTCCTTGTGCGACTCCGAACAATCCAACATCATTTGTTCCGGAAAGTGTCATTCCGGTAATCGTGTGACCTTGTCCATCAAACGTACCGGTGAACGGACTACCCGTCGTACCGAGTGGTTCGAGTGGTGCATTCGTACAATCAAGATCTGAACGAAGTGTGTATGTCATAGTGAGATCGGTGCTTATATCGGCAAGCTCGCCACACGTCGCGATACTTCCAGTACTCATACAGTGCGGAGTGACAAAACTCTGAATTGAACCCCTTCCTGTTGCCTCACTATTCGTTGCATACGCACGATAGTAGTACGTCGTGTCACATGTCAGTCCTGAAATGACTTCACTGAAACTCGTTGGCATCGATGTAATCGAACGTCCACTCGTATGCGCATCACTTGAGGTATTGAGTGCCGCGTCTGTACCGTAAATGAAACCTGTTGTCGTAACCGTACTTGTGCCAATACTCGTAATTGATGCGACAAGCACCGCGCTCGTCTTCGTCACAAATGTGAGTGGCGTAGTCGTTGAAACTGCCGGAGCTGTAATCTCGTAATCAATACCAGCTGAAAATGCAGAACTCACATTTCCGAGTTCATCAGTGAATTTCACATACACGGTCTTAAGACCAAGCCCTGGCGAGAGTGTATAACTCTTGCTTGAAGCAAATGGTTCGAGCGATGTGTACGTCGTGCCATCATTTGAAAATTGCATGTTTACACACGACGTCGCCGTATCGGTGCAATCAAGTGTAAGCGTCACGTCTTGTGATCGTGTTGATTCAGCTCCGCCATTAATAACGACTGAACCGTTTGGACCTGTGGAGTCGAGCACAATGTTTGCAGACAACGGAGCACTCACGTTACCTCCTGCGTCTTTAAATACCACAGTTATGGTCTTCGTGCCGTCACCACCTCCCATCGTATAGCTCTTGGTTGATGAGAATGCTTCAAATGGAGAGTATGTGACTCCATCATCTGAAAATTGCATTTCTGTACATGAACCTGGTGTGCCGACACAGGTGAGTGAAAGTGTCACTGTTGGATTCACAGTTGTCGTTGCCCCGTCGTTGATTGAAAATCCTTGATTTTCTTCTCCCGAAAGAGCGTAAAACGTGTGTGGAGATTGCTGGTTCGCAAATTCAGTCGCGACCCAATCAGCAGAACGAGCGGTTGTTGCGGTATGAAATTCGTCTACCGATCCATCAAACATATCGGTCGGCGAACCATCGGCATCGTTACCGATATGCAGCGAATCCGTAGCGAGAATGCTTTTTATATTTGCGCTTCCGACAAGGACTCCATCATCGTACAAATGCGTTCCATCGGTGTCGTCCGTTGTAAGTTCAAGGTAGTGCCAGTCACCTGAGAGATTTGGAACGTTCACGTTTATGCTACCCTGTCCGTTCGTACCATTGAGTGTAGAGAGAAGACTCGTAGATACATTTCGTGCTCCCCAAATAATATTTGTACCGTTTGCGCCGAGAAGACGATTGTTGATACCCGTCGCCGAAGACTTCGCCCATGTACTAATTGAAAAATTAGAAGATGGGAGCACGTATCCAGTATCAATATCACCACCTGTTGTACCGTCGAATGTCGTTGCTGCGTCTATTGCCCCCGTCTGTCCAAAGGTAACAGCCCCACTTGCGGTTCCATCATGAGTACCAGTTGCATCTTTTACGACAGCTGGACCACTGTCAGATAAATGGTATACCCGTGTGAAATGATTACTCCACACTGCAGTTGGATTCGATTGATCACTCGCAGACGGATTGCCGTAATACATGTACAGGTGCATATCTGCTGTATACGAGAGAGTCGGAACACGCACCCACGCAACAAGTGCACCAGTCGAGGGATCATATGATTCAATTTCGTGATTCAGTTTCTTTACCCCGTCATCACTCACAAATACGATATCATTCCCTGTATCAAGACCTACGTGACCTGAATGGTTTACACTTTTCCAAAGTGGATTTGTTGTTGCAATAAGTACAGGAAAATCAGTCTGGTCACTATTTGAAACCTTTGTTCGGTCGATGGTCAACTTCGTACGATAACTCCACGCGCTGTCGTACCACGGAATCGTTCCCGCTCGTGTTCCACACGTATCAGTTCGAAAACTTGCGATTGATCCATACCCAGTGCCACTACTATTGATCGCATATGCCTCGAAATAATACATCGTATTACAGAGCAATCCTGAATTGTTTCTCGAGAAGAGCGTTGACCCAGAATTAATAGTGAGGTTGATCGTACGAGTATCCTCAAATGTTGCAAGTGATGGATCGGTACCAAAATGAAATCCTGTGGTTGTCACTGTACTAGTACCTATATCTGTGACAGAACCATTCAATTGAACTGTTGTCGCCGTAATCGTACTCGCGCTTCCCGTCGAAGCGAACGGAACAGTATTGTAGGAGAGGTAAGACAGTGATGAAGGGTCAACTAAAGAACCATTGTTTGAAGCGGTAAGCGTTATTGAACCAGTGCTCGTTGGTGTAATAGTAAAAAATTGTGTTGGCGAACTTGCAAACGAAAGAACAATTGGTGTGGAGAGTCCCCCTCCAGACGGCGTAATCGTGACTGATCCGGAAAATGTTCCGTTCACCTGAACAGAAAATTGTGCTGATGGCGTATTCAACACTCCCGTCGTAGGTCCAGAAAATGTGTAGGCTGTCGCTGCGTGCGGTGGGTATATTTGATTGGTTGAGGTGTCGAGAATCGAAACTGCGTTATCTTGAAAACGCGAATAGTAAATTCCTGGAATCGCTATCCCCGTACCAGTGACAGGAATGATACCTGACGGTGAGTGTCCTGCTGGGTCAACCGAACCAGCGAGCCCACCCAGGCCACCATTCGCTGTTGTATCGATAATGGAAATCGTGCCGTCATCAAAATTTTCTACGTACACATAATTACCATACACTGTCATCCCGCGCGGACCTTTACCGACCGCAATCGTCTGCACAATTGTATTGTAGGTACTCACATGCGCAGGATTCGCATCAATGACCGAGACACTGTCGGAGCGGAAATTGGTAACGTACACTTTGTCACCATACGTTGCATCAGTGTGCACTGTTACTCCACGAGGACCAGCGCTCCCACCTGGAGAAACGATTGTCGCAGTAACACGATTGAAGGTCGGCGAAGCAGGATTGCCGTCAATTACAGAAATCGTATTTCCCCCGCCGTAGTTGTTGTTGATATCACCATAATCTGCAACATACAAATCAGTACCATGCGCTTTAATACCACGTGGATATGATCCAACTTCAACAGTCGCCTCAAGCGTATTCGTTGTTGCATCAATGACAGATACAGTATTGGATAATCCGTTTGTCACGTACACATTCGTACCAACAGTCGCAACGTAGTAAGGATTCAATCCAACTGTAACAGTCGCGACAACAGTATTCGTTCGTGAATCAATCACAGATACAGACTTCGATCCAATGTTCGCAATGTACAAATACACAACACCGGAAACTGTTGCCGTGGTGACTCCGTATGGTTCAGAACCAACAGTGACCGTATCAACGACTGTCGTATCAGACAAACGAATGACTGATACGGTACCGTCTCCTTGGTTTGCGACGTAGACGTACTTTATACCACTGACTGTAACGACGGGAGATATTTGGTATGGGTTATTTCCAACTGGAATAGAAAAATAATTTCCGATGACAATATTTTTGGTATCACCGATGTTACGTTCAATCAGAGAATTTTCTGCCGTAAATGTACCAGCAGAATACGGTATCGTGTAGTGCGTTCGCGTGTGATTCGTTGTATCAGTCACTGAAGCACTTACGATAGCTACGACGGCCAGGTCAGGAGTCTGATCGTTTGCGCCCACCGTGTATGTCCCCGAGAGTTCTGTTCCCGACACTGAATTCAACACAACAACTGCACCTGTATTGAGTTGCACCGTCATGGTTGAACCTGAATGGAGCGGACGACCGAACTGCGCTGTGATGTTGATGGTGTCTGTGGGCCCATACGTTCCATCACCATTCGTTGAACGAAAGGCTTCGAGCTCGGGAAAATTGCCCGTTACATCAGTTGTCGAATCAATGACTGCAATAAAATCAGAGCCAAGTGATGGAACATATACTTTTGTTCCGATCACACTTGGATATCGAATACCCGTTCCAGTAATCGTACCGATATTCGTTTCAGTGTCAGTATCAATTACGGATACGCTACCATCACTTTGGTTTGCAACAAATAATTGTGTTCCCACAAAACGCGCGTAATCAGGGCTTCGTCCTGTTGAAATTTTTTTTTCAAGTCTACCACCCGGGAATGAAGGGGTCGTATCGGTCGTATCAATCACTGCTTCGGCGTTGTCTCCATATACACTCACATAAATCTTATGTCCGATTGATCTTGCTGTATACGGAGCAGTTCCAACAGGAATCGGGCTTCCGATAACTTGATTGAACGATGCAGACTGAGGATCTGCATCGATCACTGAGTCTGTTCCATCCTGGTTATTACTAACGTACACTTTTTTTCCAAATGCAGTCGAATAGTATGGACTCCCCCCAACAGGTATCGTCGCAATAACAGTATTGTAGTGTGACGAGAGCGGATCGGTATCAATAACATACACACTATTTGAGCTTTGACAGTTGAGATAGAGATACGTTCCAACAACGCTCGCGGAAAATGGAACACTTCCAACAGCAATCGGACTTCCAATGACTGTATCGGTCGTTGTATCAATTACGGAAAGTGTCGTGCTTGAAATATTACCCCAATACAATCGCGTACCGACAACAGTTCCGTATGTTCCCCCTAGCCCGTTCATTCCAGAAATAGCAATAGTTGTCAGGAGAGTGTCGTTTGTTGTGTTAATGACCGCAATGCCGTTGTTCGTTTCAAAATACACTTTGTTCCCAACAGGGACAGAAAAACCGGTTGGACCCCCAACTGGAATCTGAGAGAGCGAATCATCAACACTATTCACCACAAGGACGTTGTCACTTGCGTTTCCAACATAGAGTTTCTTTCCAGAAACACTTGAATAATTGGGTGAAGTTCCAGCACCGGTAGAAATCGTACTAAATGCACGAACGTCTGAAAAAGGGAAAAATAGCGCCCAGCTCAAAATAAAACCGAGCGCAAGAGTTCTAATGTTTTGTTTCATATTCTTTAGTGAAAACACATCAACATAATAACAGGTATTCATCAACACTCAAACAATCTGGAGTTCTGTCGATTTGCGTAAAAATGTGTTCCACGCATCGCTACGCGACTACTTGTGTGCAATGTGAACATCGTTTTGCCTCGATCGGAATTTCACTCAAACATTCCGGACATTTTTTTGTTGTTGGATCAATTGATTTTTCTTTGCGTGAACGCAAGATAAGTGCGTTCATTGGCTTCACCACAAAAAAGAATACGGAACTCGACACAAGTAGAAACGAAACGAATGCATTCACAAAATGTCCGTACATAAATTTGCTTCCATGTAACGTAAAATACATTCCGGAAAAATCAGGAACTTTCGCGACCGCTGCAATAAGCGGCGTAATCAAATCTGTCACAAGCGCAGTGACGATTGAACCAAACGCTGCGCCAATGACCACGCCAACCGCGAGATCAACAACATTCCCTCGAAGCAAGAATTGTTTAAAATCTTTTAACATATGATTTTCTCTATGCTTTCAATCCCATCATGAGTTCCATAATTGGCGCAAGCTCTTCTCGGTGCTTTGTGACCTGTTCTTTGTATTTTGTCATAACGGCCATTGCTGCGTATTGTTCTGGCATGCCACCCTTTGTTTTTTCTTCGATTTCTTTTTGAATATTTTCAAAAAGCGTCTTGAGCTCTTTGTTACTCTCAAGTGCTTTCATTTTTTCGGCGATTGATGGATCTTTCTCGAGTTTATCAGCAATCATCTCGGCCTGTTCTTTGGACATACCTTTCGCTTGTAATGCCTTCTTCATTAAAAATGTTTGAATTCCCATATCGAGAACTATACCCGCACTCACCATTTTTGGCAACGCCTCCGAGCGTGATACAATATAAGCGACATGAATTCATCATTCGCCGGTGTTCCTGAAAATCCAACACGTGTGCTCATCGTCGGCGGAGGCTTCGGAGGAATCCGCACGGCACTTCGTTTGGAAAAAGCAAAAATCCCCAACCTGATCATAACGCTCGTTTCAGATCGTCATCATTTTGAGTACACACCGGCACTCTACAAACTCGCAACAGGTAAATCACCGATGGAAACCTGTATCCCCCTTGGAGACATCATTGGAAAGAAAAAAATTGAGTATGTTATTGATACAATTACCGGAGGTTCCGTCTCAACCAAAACACTCACTGGAGTAAGCGGTTCCGTCTACCACTATGACTACCTCGTCCTTGCACTTGGCGCAGAGACTGCATATTTTGGTATACCAGGAGTAGAACAAAATGCGTATACAATCAAATCAGTTGGGTCAGCACTAAAACTGAAAAACCACTTACATGAATTGTTCGATGACCATTCAAGTCTTTCAAAAGCTGAACTCATGCCACAATTCCAATTTGTTATTGTTGGAGGCGGTCCTGCAGGAGTCGAACTCGCAGGAGAGATCAGGCGTTATGCACGAAGCCTCGCACGTATTCATTCTATTTCAGAAAAGCTCGTAACGGTTGATATTCTCCAAGCAGCTCCCCGTCTCCTCCCAACAATGACGGAGACGGTTTCGGAGTGTGCTGTAAAGCGTCTCGACAAACTCGGCATCAATATTATTCTCAATCATGCAGTTACGAGTGAAGATGAAAAGGGTGTCTACATGAAGGACATCGCACTCAATGCAAAGACGGTCGTCTGGACGGCTGGCGTCAGACCAAACCGCGTGCACACTCTGATCCAAGGACTCCCACTTGATAAGTCAGGACGAATACTCGTTGACGAGCATCTAAAAGTTTTAGACCTCGACACAGTGTTCGCTATCGGTGACGGAGCAGCCACACCCTTTTCTGGCACAGCGCAAACAGCAATCTACGATGGAAATTATATGGGAGAAATGATTGCAAATATCATTCGTCACAAAAAACTTCCCCGTCACGATCCGCGCATAACACCATATGTGGTTCCAATCGGAGAAGATTGGGCCGTACTCACATTCAAAAATATCACGCTGAGCGGTCGCTTGTTTTGGTGGCTTCGTCAAATCATCGACTTCAAATTCTTTCTTTCTATTCTTCCTTTAGGAAAAGCGTTTACCGTGTGGCGCGAAGGAGGCATGCTCACCGAATCCTGCCCTACCTGTATATTCGCAGAAGAAGAAGCTCTCCGTAACCACTAGTCACGAGATATTTCTTGCTCAATTTTTTTGAGTATTTTGGGAATACGTGAGAAATCCTTTTTGAGTGTGTCTCGCATTCCTCCATTATATAAAGCGCTTGCTGGATGATAGAGAGGAAGAAAATATTCGGCACTCAGACTTGTTGTTTTGTCATGAATTAGTTTTCCATGCGCTTCACTGATTTTTCTATCAGGAAAAAAACTATTCATCGCGTGTCGCCCTAGAAATACAATCAATTGTGGATGAATACAATCTAGCTCCTCGTTAAGCCACGCGCGACATGCATTCTTTTCATCAGTTGAAGGATCACGATTTTCTGGTGGACGGTATTTTACAATATTCGTGATGTATACATCAGATCTTGATACCTTGATATCATGAAGCATTTCGTCTAAAAATTTTCCTGACGAACCCATGAACGGAACTCCGAGTTTATCCTCTGTTTTCCCTGGAGCCTCGCCGATAAAGACAATAGTCGCATTCGGCGAACCAGCTCCAAAAACAGGTTGCGTTGCAAGCATTTTAAGCCCGCACGTAGTACGAGTATGATTACGCTCGTTGAGCTGATGTAATGCTTCTTGCTTTTTCATATTTCGATTATACTGTAGGTGTGCGTATTATTAAACACCCGTATACTGCGGGCTAAAAAATCGTTGCGATGAAAGAACACTACATCTGTACGGGAGGATGCAAAGGTATCTCCCTTACGCCAGGAACGTGTCAGGCCGAATCCTGTGCAAAACACGGTCAATCACTTGAAGCATGTCATTGCCAGAGTGAAGGCCACGAAGAAAAGTCTCCAGAAAAAAATGAAAACAAGTAATCGCCTGTCATAAAAATACCCCGAATATCGGGGTATTTTTATTTTTACTCTTCGACAATTCGTACGGGGTCGATTTGCTTTTCATCATCCCCCGCCAGTACGACCGATGAGATCGTTTCAGTATGCTTTTTTATACCGACAAAACGAATAAGTGCATATCCAAAACAAATAATAACTCCCAAAAGAAACAGAGTGTACCAAATGAGTGAAACATTTTTTCTTGATCCTACTGGCACCACCATCGCACTATTTTTAGTATCAGTATTCTGAGTGATTGTTTTTTGTATTCTTTCAGTTCCTATTGTCGGTTCTAATTCTCGAACAGAAGTCTGAACGACTGGTTCTAATGGTGGGTCTTCTTGCGCAAGCTGAAAAGAACTCACTTCGATATGACGAGGAAGCGACAGTGTAACGATCGGAGCATCGCCAAGGAACCCGACAATACTCGCTGGTAATTGCATCCTTGCCTCTGGTGCAAGAATTGTTCCCTCAGGAATAGAAAATTGCGTTTTTTTATCATCAACAACCGACGTGAGTATCCACCCGGATATATCTGATTCATCTGTACTTGTATTCTGGAGCTGAATCGAACCGGTAGATGTGATACTCGATATTACGACGGTTGGATGCGAAACAATGACTGTCACTCGAGTGGTCAGATCAGGCTTTGGCATGTATGGATTCGAACGATAATCGAGCTTCACAATATACGTACCTGGAAATTCATAGGTATGTGTTGTCTCGTCTTTTGCAGAACCGCCATATTCCGTGCCGTCTCCAAATGCGATATGCGTACTGCCATAAAAGCGAATATCGTCGTTTGCTCCATAGACCGTATACTCGACAGAGATCGGAATACCCGTCGTTGCGATTTTGGGAATCGTAAAATCAATACGCGGTGGAATAACCTTAGGTTGAACTATTTTCAAAACCGCGGTTGGCACGGCAGAGGAAATTCCAGACGAATTTGTTCCCCCATTCGATGTACCCGTATCCGTTTCAGTAGAAACGGCATCTCCATTTTGAACTGCTCCATTTGGATTCGGTAGTGAGCTTACCCACGTACCCTGAGCACTTTTTTGCAACGAATTTCCGTCATTTGCTCCACCGATTGAAGGATCATAAGTTACTTGATCGAGTACTGCCCCATCATTATCAATGATAGCAATTGTTTTACCGACACTCGCAGTAAGACCACTCCAACTTGAATCAAATAATAATCCCGTATAACTCGGGTAGTCAGTTTTAAATGCATTCACGTCTTGAACGATGACAGCGTAGTGACCACTTACAATAATACTTGATCCAACGGGCGTAAGTGTATGACGAGAACTCGACAAACCATCAGTAAGTAAAAAATGGTTCGCAAGATCGATACTATCCGAACCTGTATTGTGAACCTCGATCCATTCACGATTCGTATCTGTTCCACTCGGGTCATACATTATTTCAGATATTTCTAAGCCATTTGATGCTTGAACAAACTTCACGTTGATACACAGCACGCTCACAAAAATCACACAAAAAAGAACACACATAGTAAGATGGCGCATGATAAGACACAAAAGAACTAACTGTTAATTATTCATTGAGAACTTTCCTTAAGATATCCTCTGGAATTTCACGAACTTTTTTTCCTACCGTATCGGATGGTTTCTCTTCAGGTTGTTTATTCTCATCGGGTGTTTGTTTTTCAGTCGGTGGTGGAGTACTTGGCGCAGGTGTTTCTACAACTGGTTCAATCTTTGGAGCAGGTGCTTCAACCACAGGAGGTGCGGGGCGCGGAACAAATGTCGTTTCTACTCGAGGTGTAATTGGAGCGAGAGAAGCTTCGCTCTTTTGTTCAACCATCGGTATAGGTTCGACTTTTTGTTCCGGTTTTATTTCAGTTTTGGTCGCCCGAGCAATAGCATTCTGTAGGGCTGAGACACGTTCATCAGAGGCCGATTTCGTTTGTAATTTTGGAATGGCACTCACGATTGATTCAGGCTTCTTCAGTGCCGATAGCGATATTGTTGGTCTCTCTTCTTTTTTTGGAACCATATCTGGAGCTTCAGTTTTTACGGCTTCAATACTCGAAGCTTGAGGAGTAGGTGTTTCTTCTTTCATTGCACTTCCAAGTGCTTGTTTCAAAATTGACTGCAAGCCCTCGTGGTCAGGACCTTTACGTTCGACTGTCGGGGTTCGGAAATTCTTTGGCTTATCGGATTGCGGTGCTTGAATCGGCTGAGCAGGCTGAGCGTTATTTACCTTGGCAATCGCACCAAGCGATGGTTTTTCTCCTTCTTGAATTGGCTGTTTTGGCGTACTAGCCAAAACAGGTTTTACAGTGTTCACTACAGGGCGTGGTGCCACGATTGGAGTACGTGTTGGCACAAATGGTTTTCCGATTGGAGGTCGAGCCATTGGTGGTGGCATCCCACGCGGAGCACTTGGTTTTGGCATTGGTGACCCATCAGATACGAATTCAATTCCAAGACTCGAGAGCGCTGCATATGATTGAGGGCGCAGACTTTCCTGCTTCGTACCTTTGAGCGGTTTCGTTTCACCGGACTTGATCTTGGCAATACATTCCTTACAGTACACTGGGCGTCCTGCTTCAGGCTCAAATGGAACCATCGTCTCTTTGCCACACGACGAACATACGGCCTTAAACTTGCCTTCTTCTGCAAGCCCAACAAGCATTCCACTCCATTCATTAATTTCTTTTTCAACCGTCTCACGAGGACGCGCATACAATCGTCGCGATGATTCAATGATTTCTTGTGAGACATTACTGTTCTCCGGAATCTTGTACGGAGGAAGCGTCTTTGCAGAAAACGGGCGCGACGTAACACCATCCACCATAAGTTTGAGGTAGATCGTATAGTTTGGTAAATTCACCATATCCTGCACCATAAACTCTGGCTCAAATTCTTGTTCCAAAAATTCCGCGTCGGCAGCACCAACACGAAACACAATCATCGTTCCAACGTTTCCGAATACAGCATCACGTACGGCCTCTGAGTCTTTGGTAACGAGCTGAGCAATGTATTGGTGCGCGAGCGTGAGGTTGAGACGATATTTACGCGCCTCAGAAAGAATCGACGCAAACGCATCAGTCACGAAGTTTTGGAATTCGTCCACGTACAAATAGAAATCCTTACGTTCATCTTCTGGAATACGCACGCGCTCCATGGCCGCGAGCTGAAGCTTCGTAATGATCATACCTCCAAGCAGTGCGGAGTTGTCTTCACCGATACGTCCCTTTGAAACGTTCACAAGAAATATTTTTCCTGTGTTCATCATTTCAAACAAATCGATTGTCGACTTTGCTTGACCAACGACATTACGAACAATAGAGGTCGAAAGGAATTGTCCGACTTTGTTTTGAATTGGAGCGATTGCTTCATTACGATATTGATCACGCCAGTTTTCGTATTCGTGAATCCAGAATGCTTTGATCACGGGATCTTTCAAGTTGTTGATCACCACTTGACGATAATCTTTGTCCACAAGCAAGCGCGGAATACCGAGCAATGTTGATCCAGGTGTATCAGCAAGCGCAAGAATCGCGTTGTTCAAAATGTATTCCATACGCGCACTCCATGCATTGGCCCAAATCTTGGTGAAAATTCCCATGAGTCCGGACGCAACAAGGTGTTTGTATTTTGGATCGTCAACCTGCAGAACGTTAAACCCGATGTGATAGTCCGTATCAGCTGGGTTGAAATAGATGACATCTTTCGCGCGGTGTGCAGGAATAGTCGCAAGCACGCTCTCTACAAGCTCTCCGTGCGGGTCGATAACACATACCCCTTCACCGTTCCAAATATTCTGAACGATCATGTTCCCGAGAAGCACAGATTTACCCGAGCCGGACTTTCCGAGCACATACATATGCTGGCGTCGATCTTTACGTTTGATGCCGAATACCTGCTCCTGAGCACGAAAATTTGTTTTCGCGAGGTAGGTAATATTTTTATTAAAAGCAACCCCATCGGGGAGGAAATCCATATACTGAAATTATACAAGCTTTAAAACTTAAATGCCACAGTTCAAAACTTTTAGATGTTGGCTGTTTTGCGTTCGAGCTTCTCGACACGTTCGGTCAGGTCGTCTACCCTGCGCTCACCTGTCACCGTATGGTGCATGTAGCCTCGTATATCGTTATGTATCTCTCGGTTTGATTCCTGAACATCCTGAATCATTGAAAACATTCGCTCAAATACCGTGTCGTGATGTGCGAGACGTTTATCAATACGTTCAAAGCGTGCATCAACCTCCCCAAAAGACCGAGCGATTGAGCCCATATGCTTCTCAAACACAGAAATAGTGAGGTATTTTTCAGTTTTTTGGGCAATCACTTTCTTCATATAATTTGAGTATATCACCCAAAAAAATGAAGGCAAATTATGTGTGGATGAGACTTTACTTTTTCTTTATTTTTAGAGCACTTCTCGTTGGTAACATGACTCACAATATATAATCTCTTTTCGTTCTGGTGCATATGCCGTCTCGAATGTAGTCTGACATGAACCCGTATGGTCGTGGTTTGATTGGGTACACATACAAGTGCGAGACCAGAGTTTCATCGGATTACGTTTTCGAAGTCGCTCATCGTGACGACACCCGAAACACAGCCGTGGAAGCGGTACGCCAATTCGTCTGTACAAATTAAGCTCATCGGCAGTTATACGATATGCTCGTGAACAGCGATCTGAACACTCGCCGTTGTGAAGACATCCAATGATTTCTTTTGTGATTGTATCCGAAACCGTGGTGAGTGAGTCCGGTAAATCCTTCGCAGATATGGTAACTGTATAGTTTTGAAGTGTCTTGTCTCTCCACAAATGACCTCGCTCAACTGCACCAAACTTTGAAAGCGGGAAATAATCCTGAGCCACTGTCTCATTGTATGCGAATGGTGAGAGCTCAGAAGGGAAAAATTCTCCATAGCGATACACTCTATCCTTCGCGTCGACATACGGCATCGTCATCATATGCTCTTTTATTTTCGGTACGAGCAGTTCATATTCCTCTTTCTCATATGGTCGATTCAAAATGCAGTAATTTTTTCCACGAATGCCAATGCATCCAAATAAATTTGAGGAACCGTGACAATTGAACGCATATTCAATTTCATTTGAACTATACACAACACTTGTAAAAAGGTTTCGGAAATTGCCGATACCAGTATCGAAAACCTCGTACATCATCTCTCCCATACCAATCCCCGGGCCCGAATCATACACATCCTTCGCGCTCACCTTTGCCCAATGCACAAATTTTGAGTCTTCAATTTGACCACTCGCATCAAAACACATACGTGTGTTTTTTACACCTTCAAGATTATCGCCAGTAGAATTTACGATTTTAATCTGGTTTGCAAAACGATGAATCGCTTGCATGCACATGTCAGAAAATCGTTGCTTGCACTCGGAGACAACGGCATAACTACTCATATCAAGCTCTGATATTCTGCGTATGTATTCTTCCTTCCCCAGCTGTTCGTTCCACATACAGTACGATTGATTTCGCAGGTTGGTACATCCAAAACAATTCGTACACCCATGACAATCGTAGAGAAAGTATGAATCAACACAACTTTTGCAATTTACCGAATACAAAGTGTGATAACAATCAGATGAAATAACATCTTCGTAACACAGCTCTGAATCATGCACAACGTACAAATCAGATGAATCTTTTACTTCCATAATTCGATTGGAATAAAAACTACGCTCAACTTTCCATGTGGCTGATATCATGTATGAATCACGACTCTCCTCTGCGATATTACAGTAGTCACTGTTCGTTGCATTTGAATTCGAAAGTCCTTGCAACGGAATACGTCGAAAAAGTTCGATCCATTGCTGGAAAAATGGTTTTGAAAAATCGTACGGAGCCCCGTAATCAAAAGGATCCCACGAATCACCCCACCAATATTTTGAATCAACAACCTGCAATTTTGTATCAGGATGATAGATAGTAATCAATGATTCATCATGCGAAGGCGCATCACAGGTACGCTTGTAGAGCGACATTTCATTGCGCCACGAAAGACGGCGCGCGGTACGGCACTCCGGACAAAATGTTGGTGGAGGAACCTTGATTTTTTCGTAGAACAGAAAGTCTTCTGGTTCAATCTGAAAATCAGTTTTGCAGTTTTGGCAGGTGCGGGTTTCCATACAAAAACTAATTTATATTTTGTTTGTAGCACTCTTCACACGCAATATTCGTGTAGCCCCACTCTTTTGGATAATATCCAATACAATCCTTTGCACAATAAACACATGAGTAGTGCTCTCCATGAAGTGTCGCAAGCGATCGCATGCGGTTTTTGGTTCGAACGTCGAAGTGGACTCGCGGAAGGGCAATTCCTTTTCGTGACAAAAATTGGAATTCGTCAGGTGAAATATTAAACCGCCACCCTGTGACAGGACACACAAGTGCTTGCTTTGATATTGTCGCATCGACTTCGGCAATCGAGTCAGGAAGTTCGCTTGTCGCTAGTCCTTCGACAGCATCTTCTGACTGATCATCCCAATGCCCTCCACGAGCAAGTACGTATTCCTTGGTGATCTCGGGCATGTATATCGCAGCTGTAGTGAGGTCATATGAGCAGAGCCCCATAGAATACGGGAGGAAACGTCCATATTCTCCGCGCTCGCGCATATCTGCAATGATTTTTTCTTTCAGTGCTTCGTACTCTTCTTTTGTATATTGGCGGTTGAGAATACAATAGTTTTTCTTGCGTAAGCCAACACATCCAAAACAATTTTCCACTTCAATACATTCATCCAAGTATTCAGAATATCTTCCTTCTGACCACGATGAATATCGGAGTTCATATCCTCCAGTACAACAACTGTCATTGCCACAGAGTTCTACTTTCCATGTGCCAAGTAAATCGATACTATCTTTTGCCTCGCGTCCACGCAGACAGTTGATACAGTTTTCAGATTCTTCCCACCCAAATACGTTCTTACAGTTGTTACAATCAGCGAGATATGTGCCTGTAGAGGTGTAGGTATTGATATTAAAATTTTCACGATGAATTGTTTCTGTTTTTAGAATATCAGAATATCGTTTTTGGAGCAGTTCTAGATTTTGGTACGAACTCATGTCGTACTCCTTCACCTTTTCAAAATAGTCTTCTTTTGAATATTGCACATTTTCTATGCAATATTGCTTGCCACGGAGATTCCAACACATTGTACAATTACTACAGTTGCGACAATCATACAAAAAACGGCTGTTCATACAGTCGCGACAATTGCGCGAAAAATTCAGTTCAAAACAATTGAACGAATAGGTACACTCGTAACAATTATCAAGCGAAAATGCATGTGAAATATCGATAGAATCCTTCACGTCGAAACCACGATATCCATATGATACGTTTTCTGCGCGAGCACATGATCGCGAAAGATAACAATTTTTGGAATCCCAAATATCGTCGCACCAATCGCACCCAGTACTATTCGTCCCCTGCTGATGCGGACGTGGAACTTTTTCTTGTACTTCTTTCAATTGGTCAAAGAAAGAACGAGTTGGATCATAGTCTTGACCAAACTCCATGGGATCCCACGCGTCACTCCACCATTCTTTTGCCGTATAAATTGGATAGCGTACACTCGAAGGCAGCATCGTAATCAAACTTTGTCCTGAGAGCGCAGATGTTCCCTTTCGAAATTTACCGAATGGCCAAAATGCGAATTGCTGTGCCCAACGACACGTGTTGCACGTGGTTGGAATCTCGACTTGCACCTTGCCATACATTACAAGCTCGTCACTACTCAAGACAAAATTATTACCACAGTACTCGCATGTCTTTTCTTGTGTATCCATTCGATTGAATTAATTAAATTAATGGTTCGGCGATTTCTTCAGCTTTTGCGGAAGCTTGTGGGGCGCTCGCTCCGCTCGCACCCGTACTTCCGCCTTCATTCACACCCTTACGCATGATAGCGGCCTTTTCTTGAGCACTACGAATGATCGTTGATTCTTCTTCGGCGATCAGACGTTTTGCATCTTCTGCCGTAATCGCAAACTTGCGTCGCGATGACGCAATGATTCGCTCTTTGTTCGATGGGTATGGTGGTGGAAGTACTTTGAGTGTTTCGGCAGAAAACGGATCGTACGACTCGCCATCAATCGTCATCTTGATATAGAATTCACCAACTCCGAGGTTGATCATGTCTTTGACATCGAAAATCGGCGCGAACTCAGGCTTGAGCTTCACAGCATCATCACCACCCACGCGGAATGAAATGATCGATCCGACGTTTCCGAGCACAGCGGCTTCAACCTTTTCAGGGATTTGTCCGACATATTGGTGCGCCATAGTGAGATTGATCGCATATTTACGAGCCTCTGACAGCAAGTTTTCAAATGTATCAGTCACGACGTTTTGGAACTCATCCACGTAGAGATAGAAGTCTTTACGATCTTTCGCATCGATCTTCGCACGAGCCATTCCGGCTTGTTTGATCTTGGTCAAGAACATGGCACCGAAGAATGATGAGTTCTCTTCTCCAATTTTTCCTTTTGAAAGATTGATAAGCAAAATCTTTTGCGTATTCATCATTTCTTCCAAATTGATCTTGTTTGTTTTTTGACCGAAGATATTGCGGAGCATTGGGTCAGACAAAAATTGTCCAAGTTTGTTGACGAGCGGAATGATCGCGTCAGTGTCGAATTTCTCAGACCAGTCGGCAAATTCGATTGCCCAGAAGCGCTTCACCATGTCGTCTTCAATGTATTCAACTACCTTTTGACGATAGTTACGATCCGTAAGCATTGAAATCATTCCACGCATCGTAGCGTGCGGATAATCGAGGAGCGCGAGCGTCGTAAAACGAAAGACGTGCTCGAGACGCGGAGTCCAGTTGGCACCGAATTGCTTTTCAAGCACTTCAATCAGTCCTTGTGTCAGTTGGTGTTTGAATGTTGGATCAACGTTCTGTAGCGGATTGAACGATGCAGGAAAATCAACATCTGAAGGGTCAATAATACAAACATCTTCAACACGATTCTCTGGAATAGAAACGAGAATGTCATCAATGAATTCTCCGTGCGGATCGATCACGCATACACCATGACCATACGCGATATCCTGGCGAACAAAAAGCTCTTGGAGTTTGGATTTTCCAACCCCAGATTTTCCGATGATATAGAGATGGCGACGACGATCGGCACGCTTGATGCCAAAAAGGAATTTCTTTTCTTCAAGTGACGCGACATAGTTTGTGCGTCCGATAAAGGATACTTCAGATGCATCAACTTTCCCAAAGACTGGAAGCTCGAGTGGAGGCGGAGCGTATTTGATTATCTGAATCTTATTGGCTCGTGCCATACCTTAACAGAATACCATACGCAGGACTATTCTACCTCCTCGACAAAACGGCCACGAGCAGTTTTGACGGCAAGATATGTAGCGATGAAGAACAAAAGCGACACGATCTCATTGGCCCAAAAGAATGCAACACGACGTGTCTCAGTTACAGGAATATGTGCGTATGCATACGCAGCCTCGTACTGAAAAACAATAAGTCCGACAACCGGCAAAATAGTATTCACCACGAGTATCCAGCGCTGTGCAGGATTGAGCAACCCGCCAAACACGGCAAGCATAGCAATGATACCAATTGAGAGCCAGAGCGGCACAGGAACGAGATCATTAAAGAATGGGAACGTAGCGAGCATCATGAGTCCAACAAGGACAAAGATACCTCGCACTACGTTGCCGTAATAATGACGATTAATAATCTGCCATTTGGATGCTTTTGGTAGGTTTTCCATAGTATATGTAGTATACGCCTTGCTTTCAAATCGGGAAAGTAAGTGGGTGGGTATGAAAAATGCGCGGTCGCCCGAAGGGCGACCGCGCATTTTCTCACATTTCGTATTAGTACCCCATCTCCTTCGCGATGCGCTCAAGCGCAACGATGAAGGCTGCACGGCGCATATCAGTCTTTGCTGAAAGTGATTTCTCATAAATAGTGATTGACTCACGATTGAGAATTTCAAGCAATTTTGCGTTCACATCAACTTCTGTCCAATGCTCACCCTTTATGTTCTGTTCCCATTCAAATGTTGAAACAGTTACACCACCTGAGTTTGCAAGAATATCTGGAATAACTGGAATTCCGCGATCAAAGAGGATCTCATCCGCTTCTGGGGTGATTGGTCCGTTTGCAAGTTCAAGAATAAACTTGGCCTTGATCTTTGGCGCGTTATCAAAAGTGATCTGATTTTCAAGCGCACTTGGAATCAAAATATCACATGGAAGTTCGAGGAGTTCTGCGTTTGTAACAACGCGTGATCCTGGGAATCCTGCGAGTGTTCCATTCTGCTTCTTCCAATCCTCAAGCGCCTTTACATCGATACCATCTTCTTTGACGATACCTCCCTTTGAGTCAGATGTTGCGATGACTTTGTATCCGTTCGAAGAGAAAATACTTGCAGCGTGACCTCCAACGTTTCCAAATCCTTGAATAACGACAGTTGATCCTGGCTGAACATTATATTTCTCACGAAGCGCGCTAAAGACATACCATCCGCCGAGACCAGTAGCCGCACCGCGACCTTCTGAACCTCCCTTGTCGAGGGGCTTTCCAGTAAATGTTGCCCCAGTTGTATCACCAGAGATTTTCATGAATTCATCATTCATCCATGACATGATTTCTGGAGTCGTATTTACGTCTGGAGCTGGGACGTCTTTCTTTGGTCCAAGAATATCAGCCATTCCGCGTGCCCATCCGCGTGAGAGTTTTTCAAGTTCAGTCTTTGAGAGTTTCTTTGGATCAACAGTGATTCCACCTTTTCCACCGCCCATCGGGATATTTGCGACAGCACATTTGAGTGCCATCCAGAAAGCGAGCGCCTTCACTTCATAAATATCAGTGTCATGGTGGTAACGAATTCCGCCTTTGTATGGTCCGCGAGCATTGTTGTGCTCAACGCGGTACCCTTCAAAGACCTGAGTACTGCCATCGTCCATCACAACAGGAATAGAAATGCGAACCTCACGGTTCGGTACTGAAATCTGCTTCATAAAGCCCTCTGGGAAGGCCTGTACGTCTGTGGCACGCTTCAACTGCATCAATGCGTTTTCGAATGGATTAGTCATATAAAATGTGAGTTAGTAATGCCTGCTAGTATATACGAAAATGGCTCTTTTAAACAGTAGGATGCTTGATTACATCATCATCTTCTTCGTCGTCAAGATTCCCTATTTTCTCCTCCTCTTCTTGCTCATTTTTGCGTATCGTACCACCCATAAATCCTCCCGCCTGCAAATCCCAGAGTTTTTTATAATGACTGTTTGGATTTTGAATCAGTTCATCGTGTGTTCCCTCTTCGGCAACTCGCCCGCTATCAAGCACAATGATGCGATCCATTTTTCGAATCGTTGAAAGACGATGTGCAATCACGATAGTCGTGCGTCCTTCCATGACTTTGCCGAGCGCATCTTGAATAAGTGCTTCAGATTCTGAATCAAGTGAACTCGTAGCCTCATCAAGGACAAGCAGTGGCGCGTGTTTCAAAATTGCGCGAGCAATGGCGACACGCTGACGCTCTCCACCAGAAAGCTTCACGCCACGTTCTCCAACATAGGTATCATAGCCGAGCGGAAGTCGGCCGATAAATTCAGTACAATGCGCAAGATGTGCTGCACGTTCAACTTCTTCGTCGTTCGCGCCAATTCGGCCGTAGCGAATATTCTCACGAAGTGTTCGGTGAAAAAGGACGGTGTCCTGAGGAACCATGGCAATCGCATGATGTAAACTTGTTTGTGTAACAGTCCGAATATCAACACCGTCAATCAAGACAGCTCCACTCGTCACATCGTGGAATCGAAGCAAAAGTGACATCACTGTCGTCTTGCCTGCACCACTTGAACCCACGAGCGCTACGCGCTCTCCTGCCTTCACTCGAATATTCAGGTGATCAAGCACCATGCGTCCATTACCGTACTCAAAACAAACATCGCGGAATTCAACTGAACCATTTTCGATAGTGAGTGTTCCTGCTTGTGGCGCATCGTCGATGTCGTGTGGCGTTTTCAAGATTTGAACAAGCTCCACTCCATCCGCAAACGCTTCATAAAATCCACGAATGACTTTACCAAAATTCCAGAGCGAACCAGAGAGCGAAATGACGTAGACCTGAATGAGCACAAACGTACCCATCGACATCTGTCCATCTCTCCACAATTTGATCCCAAAATAAAATACCAAAAATTCAATCGCCATGATGAATGCCGATTGAATGGCCTCGACGATCCAACCAAGATTCCATGAGGTAGAAGTAATTTTTGCCTGATCATTTGAGATCGCAACGAACCGACTATTTTCAAAATCATATCCAGTAAAAAGATTGATTGTCGTATGATTTGTCAGTGCATCCGCGAGCGCTCCCGTCGTACGTGAATCCGCTTCTGACTTCTTAACATCATACTTCATCTTATATCGTGCAAAGAAAAAGTTGAATGCGATAAATAGCACTCCCCATGATACGATCAGTACGGCAAACAACGGCTTTTCGATCGACAGCACGATTGTGTACCCCACGATCTGCACAATAAGTGGGATAAGATTCCAGCTTAAATTATCAAAAATCGTTTCAAATGCTTTCGCAGCACGACTGACACGCTGAACGAGCGAACCAATAAAAGTATTCGCAAAAAATGTTTGCGAATGACCCGCAATATATTCAAAAGCATTTGTTTTAATATCCGACATTGTTTCTACCTGATACCGAATCGTAGCGAATGTCGAAATACGCCAACCGACCCACGCAACGATGTGAGCTCCGAGAATAATCAAAATGATATGTACGAGACTATTCGCAGTGATAGGATTCGGGCTACTCACCGTAAGCACATCAAAGAATTTTTTGTAAAAAATTGGATACGTAAGTTCCATTACCGACGCGAGTATAATCATGACAATCGACACATAGAAAAACCACGCGCGCTTTTTGAGGCTCTGCCAGTAGGTAGAGATCACGTCACGGTTCGTAACGGCTACATAATTGTTATTGATTTTCATTTTTATTTTCGCTCATTCGCCTAACTTCAAAATCTAATTCGCCTTGATTTTCATTTTCATCGTCTAACACGACAGGGCCTCCGATAAATCCTCCAGCCTGCAAATCCCACATCTGTTTATATTCTCCTCCCACGATACCGAGCAATTCATTGTGTGTTCCCTCCTCAACGATCTTACCACCTGACAATACGATAATGCGATCCATCTTTTGAATCGTAGAGAGTCGGTGGGCGATTACGATCGTTGTTCTTCCTTTCATTAGTTCGTTGAATGCTTCCTGAATCAGGTTTTCTGAATATGAATCAAGAGAACTTGTTGCTTCATCAAGTACAAGAACGGGGGCATCTTTCAAAATCGCGCGAGCAATGGCGATACGTTGGCGCTCTCCTCCGGAGAGCTTTACACCACGTTCACCGACAAGCGTGTCGTAACCATGTTCCAGGTTTGCAATGAATTCATCGGCGTGTGCGCGACGAGCTGCTTCTGTGATTTCTTCGAGCGCAGCATCCGGTTTACCATACGCAATATTCTCTCGAAGTGATCGATGAAAAAGAACTGGTTCTTGCGGTACGTACGAGACAACACTACGCAAATCGTCCTGGGTTACATTTCGAATATCTTGGCCGTCGATAGCAACGACGCCTTTTGTAACATCAGTAAATCGCAAAAGTAATTTTGTTATGGTTGATTTTCCTGCGCCAGAATGCCCAACAAGCCCAATACGTTCACCGGCACGAATATGTAATTCAAAATCTGAAAAAACAGACTGATTGTTTGGATATGAAAATGAAACATGATTGAACTCAACAACTCCAGTATGCATTCGAAGCTCCTCAGGATTTTTTGGATCAGCAATATCAAGCGGTACTTCAAACAGATCTACCATCTCCTGCATGTCAGCTGCAGATTTCATAAATTTCGTAAGTGAATTCCCGAGGTCCCACATACGGTCAAAAATAATCACCATATATGTCTGTGTTAATACAACAGTACCAGTAGAGATTGCTCCTGCAAGCCACAAACGAATCATCGTATAAAGTAAAATACCTTGTGCAGAAAAGACGAGGACAGCCTGAACAGCATCAACTTTATTTCCAAAAAGCCAAGCAATTCTGCTTTTTTCTGCCGTCTGCGCTACAAGTTTCGCAAACGATACTCGTTCACGATTTCCAGCCGAAAATGTTTTTACGGCAATTGTGTTACCAAACACATCGGCCAAACGCCCACCGATCTTTGAATCATATCGTGCTTCCTCGAGATCGTATTTAATTTTCTTTTTAACAAAGAAGGTAACAATCACCAAGAACAAAATCATCCATCCAAATAAAATACCTCCAATCACAAATGATTGTTGGAACAACACAATCAATGCTCCCGTAATCACGACGAGTACATTCCAAAAATTGTAGATAAAAATATCAAACATCATTTCGAATGCACCAACAAAACGACGGCTTTTTGTTACCAAACTTCCCGCGAAGGTATTCGCAAAAAATGTTGGTGAATGACTCTCTATTTTTTCAAATGCAAAATTACGCAGTCGCTCTATGACTTTCAATTCGAACGAAATATTCATATATTTCGTAATTCGACCGAGGAGCCCCGCGCAGCCGTTCAAAATAACGATTATGGCAACAAGCACAAACAAACGGTGCGCGATCGCTCCATGATCAACACCAGCAACAGAAAGTGTGTCAATGATCTTTTTGTAAAACAGCGGACGAATGATGTCGTTCGATATTCGAAGTGTAAACATGAACAATAGACCCGAAAGAAGCCACCCATGCTTTCGCATGTGTGGCCAGACGTATCCAAATATCTTTCGAAATGAAAACATGATTATTTTTTACTCCCACTCCATTGTTGCTGGTGGCTTGTTTGTGATGTCGTACACGACACGGTTAATTTCTTTAATTTCGTTTGTAAGACGAGTAGAGATTGTCTCAAGAATTTCGTATGGAAGCTTGGCAAAGTTTGCGCTCATCGCATCACGTGATTCGACGATGCGAAGAACGAGTGGATGCTTGTACGAACGTTCATCACCTGAAATTCCAACGGATTGCACAGGAAGAAAAACGGCAAAACTCATCCAAATATCTTTCCAGTGTTTCGTGTGCATGAGCTCACTCTCGATGATATCCCCAGCTTTGCGTACAATCGCTGCGCGCTCTGGAGTCACTTCACCGATGATACGAATCGCAAGACCTGGACCAGGGAAAACCTGACGATCGGTGATTTCTTTTGGAAGCTTCAGCGTCTTTGCAAGCGTACGAACTTCGTCCTTGTAGAGATCGCGAAGCGGCTCGTAGAGTTTGAGCCCCAAATCTTTTGGAAGGCCTCCAACGTTGTGATGACTTTTGATATTCGCCGAATGCTTTGTAAGTCCACTCTCGATTCGATCAGAATAAATCGTACCTTGAATGAGCCACTGTGCTTTCGTCTTCTTTGCTTCGCGTTCAAAAATACGAACAAAGAGTGTCCCGATAATCTTGCGCTTGGTTTCAGGATCGGTCACACCTTTGAGTGCGCTAAAGTATTCTTTGGCAGCATCCACAATGATGAGCTTGAGACCCTTGTCTCCGAATGCTTTGCGGAGATAGTCAGTCTCTCCCTCACGCATCAGTCCAGTATCGACATATACGGCAGTGAGGTTCTCACCGATAGCGCGCGCGACAAGTGCAGCCGCTACAGACGAATCCACTCCACCTGAGAGACCAATGACGGCGCGTTCATTACCCATTGTATCTTTGGCTTCTTTGATTGTTTCTTTGAGGAGATTTGCTGATGTGTATGTCGGTTTGATTTTACAAATAGTCACGGCGAAGTTCTTGAGCATTTCTGTACCATGATCAGTATGACTGACTTCTGGATGGAACTGTACGCCAACGCGCTTGTTGTCCTTTGATGCGTACGCAGCGATAGCTGAATGTGAAGTCTTGCCGATAACAGTGAAACCCTCTGGCATCTTGGTCACAACATCTTTGTGGTTCATCCAAATTTTTTCCTTTGAAGCGAGGCCAGCAAAGAGTCCTGTCTTTTTGGTGACTGAGAGTGTCTGCTGTCCATATTCGCCAACGGTACCATTCTCAACGGTACCTCCGAGCTGTTTTGCGAGAAGCTGGTGACCATAACAAATACCAAAAAGTGGCATATCAAGAGCGAAGATGGCCTTGTCGAATTCTGGTGCATTCTTTTCATAGACTGAACGAGCACCCCCTGAAAGGATGACTCCTTTTACCTCGGGACGAGCCATGATTTCCTTGGCAGAATAATCGGATGGAAGCACTTCGGCGTAGACGCCAAAGTCACGCAAACGACGGGAAATAAGATGGCACGACTGACCTCCAAAATCTAAGATGAGAATTGTATCCATGAAATGATTATACATACAAAGGGTATTTTTGGCAAAAAGTCGGAGAAAATTTTTAAAATGCACTTTGCAAGGCACTCGCGGAGCAGGGCGGCGCGAGCGTGAGGCGAAAATCCTTCAGGATTTTACGCTGGTGCCTTG
>CAITQP010000002.1 GCA_903894565.1 uncultured bacterium | reverse complement strand
CAGTTGATTGGGCGGAAAGTGCGGTTGCAATGTCCGCGCGCGCGCCCGCGAGGGCGCGCGCGCTTCTAACTCCCTTTTTGTGTATCGAGCTCGCGTTCATAGCCCAAAAACTAGCCCAAAATACAGCCCGACGCACCTCGGGAAGCATCGGCGCAAAGGCCGCATAGTCCATATATGTAGTTGTCCGACGGGCCAAAAGGCCTAAAAATAATGGTCTTTTCATTTTGAATTTTACGTTTCCTAGTATATACTCAACCCTGCATGAGTACAAACACCATTCTCTTCGGTGCCCTTTTTCTTTTGGTGGCTATTGCCCTCTTTTTCATTGTGCGTATGGAGCTTCGTCTTAAGAAATTGTTCCGCGGAAGCCGAGCAAGCAGTCTCGAGTCGCTTCTTGCAGATATGGCTAAGGCGGTTGATACACAAAATGATCGTGCTGACACAAACGAAGAGCATCTCAAACTGCTCGAAGCCCGTCTCGAAAAGCAGGGTCATGGTGTAAAACTCGTTCGTTTCAATCCATTTGCTGAAGTCGGTGGCAACCAAAGTTTTGCTGTCGGTATCGTAAACAAGGAAGGCGACGGCGTTGTTTTTTCAAGTCTCTACTCGCGCGAACGTATGAGTGTCTTCGCAAAACCAATCACAAAAGGAATCTCCGACATCGAACTTACACCTGAAGAAAAATCAGTCGTCGACGACGCTCACAAAAGCGCTAATCTCTAATCAATTATTATGAAAAAATCCGGCGCAAAGAAAACTGAAGACAGTACACGTTCGCCGATTGTGGTAGTCATGGGTCATATTGACCACGGCAAATCTACCCTGCTCGACTATATCCGCAAAACCAATGTCGTTGATGGCGAAGCAGGAGGCATAACTCAGCACCTCTCCGCATATGAGGTCAACCACAAGGATGCCGAGGGCAAAGACCGTACAATCACATTCCTCGATACTCCAGGACATGAAGCGTTCAAAGGCATGCGCAATCGCGGTGCTCAGTCAGCAGATATTGCTATTCTCGTTGTGAGTGCCGAAGACTCAGTCAAAGCACAGACACTCGAAGCATGGAAGACGATCAACGAAGCCAAACTTCCCTACGTCGTCGCAATCAACAAAATCGACAAACCAAACGCAAACCCTGAAAAAGTCAAAATGGATTTGGCAGAAAAAGGCATCTATGTCGAGGGGTTCGGTGGAGATGTACCATTCGTAGAAATTTCTGCAAAAACAGGACTCGGTATTGATTCACTTCTTGAGACAATCTTGCTCGTTGCCGACCTTGCAGAGCTCAAAGGTAATGCTGGGCTCCCTGCGGAAGGTGTTGTCATTGAAAGTCATCGTGATACACGCCGTGGTATCACTGCAACGCTCATCATTCGTAACGGTACACTCGAAAAAGGCATGTATCTCGCCTGCGGAAACGCAATTGCAGGAACTCGCATCATGGAGAATTTCCGTATGAAGCAGATCGATAGTGCGACAGTATCACAGCCTGTTGGTATCGTCGGATGGAGCGATGTCCCCCCAGTCGGTGGTATCTTCCGCACCTACGCAACAAAAGCTGAAGCTGAAGAAGCTGCCAAAGGTGGCAAACATGGCGAAGAATCTCAAACAATGCGTGCAGTTGGTGAGAAGATCAACAAGAGCCGTCGCATTCCAATCATCATTCGTACCGATACGACAGGCACGGCAGACGCAGTTGTTTCTGAAATCCGCAAACTTGAAATCCCGACCATCGGTTGGAAAATTCTCGTCGCTGGTGTTGGAACAATCGGCGAAAATGATATCAAAATGGCAGGAGTTGATGCAGAAACAATCATTGTTGGATTTAATACCAAAATGGATCCTCGCGCTCGCGAAATGAACGAACAGACAAACGTCACGGTCAAAACATTTGAAATTATTTACAAACTCTCAGACTACTTAAAGGACATTATCGAAGAACGTCGCCCTCGTATTGAGACACTCGTTGTGGGAGGAGTTTTGAAAGCACAAAAAATCTTTTCGAAGACCAAGGACCGCCAAGTCGTCGGAGGTACAGTCCAGACAGGAGACATCGGTGTTGGAAACGAAGTTCGTATTCTCCGCCGTGAAAATGAGATCGGCAAAGGCACCATCGTGCACCTTGAACAAAACCGTTTGAAGGTAAAGACTGTTGGCGAAGGTCTCGCCTGCGGAGCACTCATTGAGAGTCGTATCGAAATAGCTCCAGGAGATATGATTGAAGCAATCACGAAGAAGATCGAATAATCCGTTTCCCCATTTTTATACTATGGCAATCCGAAATCACAACGAAAAATTAGAACAGGCAATCATTCGCGAGTCAGCGATGTTCTTTGAGCGCGAAGGCAACCGCACAGCGCTCATCACTGTCACCAATGTCGTCCTCACAAAGCGTGGTAACGGCGCAACACTCTTTGTGTCTGTCTTCCCTGCCGACAAAGAAAAGACTGCACTTGATTTCGTCAATCGAAACCTTGGCGAACTCCGCAAAGTCCTCCGCGAAAAGATTCGTTCCCGTGCCATCCCAAGCTTCAAAGTCATCGCTGACCATGGCGAACAGACTCGTGACGAGATCAATAAGCTTTTGAAAGAATAAGCCTGAAATATATCTAAAACAGATCATTGACAAATAAGTCAATTTCAGTGTATAATAAAATCAAACTATTTGATAAATAAGCTTTTTTTGCTTGGAACAATGGCAACATTTAGTGAGTACCTCCTACAACATTCTCTAAATGTTGCTCTTGTTCATCGATTGAATGAGTTGTAACCGTTACGGAGAGCAACCGCTTTCCGTTCACCCACCAGCGAAAATGGTGCCCGACGAATACATGCTGAATATTGTTATCAATTTCATTTGTTCAAAAACCAAAAAAAGTTTCATGAAAATATTGTTTTTAATGGCACTCATGTGCCTCGCAAGCGCGTTTGTAAGCGCACAATCAATTATATCCGTAACATCCCCAACGGGAGGCGGATTGCATCCAGTCGGCACAACACTCCACATTGCGTGGGCATGCGGCGACACAGCAGCACCAATCCAAATTGGAATACGCGACTCGCGCTATTCTGAGGAAACTGGCTATGGAGAGGAAACTCTCGTATTCAGTATGTCCAACACCGGAAGCTATGACTGGAGAATACCAACAACTTTCGGAGAATTATCCGAAGGAGTATTAGGTGGTAGCACATATTCAGTAGTTCTGTACGCATACGATGGTGGTGAGGACAGCTTTGCTCAATCGCCACCATTCAGTATTCGGCCGGCAGTGGCCACAGATACAGCAATGCATCTGTCGTTCACACCGAGCAGACTCACAGTCTGCAATACTGGATCAATTGACTTCGCTTTTACCGGCTCGGTTGCCGATTCGAGCAACATCGTAATCAATTGGACATTTAGCTCGTACAGATTATACGGAGCACCCGTAGTTAGAAGCACTGGCTATTCAGCCAATATTACCTTTAGCCCAAGGGATATTGATGCAATCCCAGTCGGAGTTCAAGCAACAATGATTGACACCCTCACTGGTGCTCATCGTGATTATTCTATCGCTATCAATATTGATAGCGTATACACTCAAATTTCTGGTGAAATAATTTCTCCATACTTTGTGAGTTACAGTAAAACGATAACGGTGTGCCCAAGTGACAGTCTTATAATCAATGCAGGTATTCTTGAGGGCACCGCTTTCCCCCGATATTGGTGGAACACCGGCGATACAACTCATGAATTCATGATCCATTCGTACGGACCGCACACAATTATTATGACTGACGGCTTCGGTTGTCAGGCCAAAGATTCAATCTATGTGAAGCTCGACACCACCTGTAGTGGCGTCGGAGTCTCAGTAGATGTGCATTTTTGGAAAAGCAGAGATACAGTCTGTGCGAATGAATATATCTCATTTGGTGATCGCACTCTCAGTGAGAGCGCGCATCATGTGCGTTATCAGTACGACTTTAGTCCAAGCTGTTTTACAGGAAGATACTGGGACAATCCTGTTCCACCTTCTTCGATGGGATTTAATATTCCAGGAACATTTTGGGTGAAGCTTACAGCGTTTGACACAGTGACAGGGAGAACCGGTTGTGACTCACAAAAAATAACCGTTCTCAGGTCGCCAGTTCTCACAATGGTAACCGCTGACACGATGGCAATCAATTGCCTCACTGGAAGCGTGACACTACGCGCAACAACAGACATGACAAGTTCCTCAACCGAATGGTTCTCAATAAACGAGAGTCACTCATTATGGATTAGTCATTGGGGAGATAGTCTTGTGACAATCCACCCCGAATTCAATGTTGCGGTTGCTGTAGATACCAACGGATGTTTAAGTCCATACGTTATGACTTATGTACTTCCTTGCACAGACAGCGTCACTCATGCTCACGTATTTCATTCTCCTGATAGTGTTTGCACGTTCGAGGAAGTGTATCTTACGAATGCAACGACATCTATCCACAGAGGAAGACTCCGTTACACATGGACGTCAGATGCTTCAGCACGGTTTCTCATTGGTGATAATACCGATCCGACAATTGTATTTTTTAGTACACCAGGTGTACATACGATACGATTGACAGTTTACGATTCTGTAAATTCACGTACAAGTGTTGATTCAACACAAGTATATGTGAACCCAACACCAATCGTAACTTCTGGATTAACTGGAACGATCCCAATGGGTTGTGGTGATTCAGTAACTATCACAGTTACAACGAATCACCCGTGTTATGTGGTTTGGAATATCCGTGGTGTCATAGACACCGGAACAAGCATCACAGTACACGACACCGGACGGTACATTCCGTCATATTTAACTGACTCACACGGTTGCTCATCATCATTTCCCTGTTGTGGTGGAGGAATTCTTGTAACAGAATCTGCAAACCACATATACGGCGATGGCATTATCTGCCGTGGATCATCAGGTCGAGTAACCGATCCGGTAACAGGTGGAACGTGGACAAGTAGCAACACTGCAATCGCAACGATTGGTTCAACAACCGGTCTTGTAAACGGAGTTGCAACTGGAAGTGCAGTTATTACTTACACAGTTTTTGGTGGCTGTATAGCAACCAAAACTATTAGTATAGTAACAACGCTCCCGAGTTTAACCGGACCGTATTCGACGGTCTGCGTTGGACAAACCATCACACTCTTTAGCGCCCTTAGTGGCGGAGCTTGGAGCTCAAGTGCTCCAACTATCGCCACTGTCGGAACAGCAACAGGTGTTGTAACAGGCGTTGCTGGCAATCTGCATGCAACGATTACTTATACATCTGGAGCATGTTTTACGACCAAATCGGTAAGTGTAAATCCATTATCACCTATTGTCGGTCCAAGTACACTATGTCAGGGTACGTCCGCGACATATACTGATGCGACGGCTGGTGGTATATGGACGAGCACGGATACTACAGGTGCGACTATCGGTTCCACAAGCGGAATCGCCACCGGGCTTTCTGCCGGTACAATTGTGATTGTTTACACTTTGCCGACGGGATGTGGTTCGTTCCGATTTGTAACCGTAAACGCTTATGCACCCATCACAGGTGCTCCCAGCGTTTGCAACGGACAGATAATTACACTTGCAAATGCAATCAGTGGTGGAGTATGGAGCTCAAGTGCTCCGACTATCGCCACTGTCGGAACAGCAACTGGTGTTGTAACAGGTATGGCGGGTAATCTATCCGCGAATATCACTTACACATTCAGCAGTGGATGTCGTGCGACTTATGGAGTAACTGTAAACGCACTCTCACCAATCAGCGCTCCAACATCGGTATGTCAGGGTACGCCCGCGACATTGACTGATGCAACAAGTGGTGGTACGTGGAGCAGCGGTGACAGAGCAGTTGCAACAATTGGTTCAACAACAGGTCTTCTTACCGGCCTATCAGGGGGCACGGCGACAATCGCTTATAACCTGCCAAATGGTTGCGTGACTATTAGTCGGCCAAACATAAACCCAATCGCAACAATCACAGGCACTAATCGTGTCTGTTTAGGCAAAACGACATCTCTAAGCGCTTCCCTTTCGGGAGGTACATGGAGTAGCGGTTCGCCCACTATTGCTACAATTGGTTCAACTGGTATCGTGACAGGAATTGCTGGAGGGTTAACCTCAAACATTTCCTACACCATGAGCACCGGTTGCCGTGCGACAATGATGATGAGCGTGACTGCTCTACCATCAGCAGGTACGATAACAGGCGCATCCGGTGTTGCCACAGGCGCGTCAATCACATTGACTGATGCAACAAGTGGTGGTACGTGGAGCAGTAGTAACACAGCTCGTGCCACAGTCGGTTCAACCGGTGTTGTGACAGGTGTAAGCAGTGGTGCAGTTACCATTACTTATACAGTTACAAATACTGGAGGTTGCAGTAATATCGCAACAAAAAATGTTTCTGTTGGCACAGCACCACCACACGGTATTACAAATGAGATTGAAGCAGTTTCTACTGCGATCGAAATCAAAATCATGCCGAATCCTAATAACGGCGAATTTACCCTTCAAGGAAGGATTTCAACTTCTACAGATGAAATTCCTCTTGAGATTTATGATTTATTAGGCAGAATTCTTTTTAGCTCAGTTGTTAAAATTCACGATGGAAACATCAGTGAACGAATTCAACTAAGTAGTGCGGTTCCAAACGGAACATACTTATTAGTTTTACATTCTGCAGAAACGAAAAGTGCAATCCGTTTTGTAAAAGAGTAACGCAGTAAAAACTAAACCCTATCAAAGAGAGCAGTCACTACGTGATTGTTCTCTTTTTCTTTGTGTGCCCGAGGTGGGACTCGAACCCACACTCCTTACGGAATTCGATCTTAAGTCGAACGCGGCTACCATTACGCCACTCGGGCAATATCTACACACCATACATCGCACAATGAGGCCTGGGCGAGAATCGAACTCGCGATGAGGGATTTGCAGTCCCCTGAATTACCACTTTTCTACCAGGCCGTCTCCGAAACACACAGGAACTATACAGGTAATAAGGCTTGAAATCAACCCAAAAAGCTTGAAATTTCTTACAAAAAAGGTATACTGATGACTGTTTTATAGTTCCGCCCATAGCTCAGCTGGTAGAGCACTCGCCTCTTAAGCGATTGGTCGTTGGTTCGATTCCAACTGGGCGGACAATAGTGGGCGTTCAATGTGCATTATGCCGGGATGGCGAAATTGGTAGACGCACTTGCCTTAGGAGCAAGCGGGGTGACCCATGGAGGTTCAAGTCCTCTTCCCGGCACATTACTTTCTCGTACGAAAAATCCCCCTCAATTTTAAAATCGAGGGGGATACAATCGTAATTCAAAAAAACTAAATGTAACATTTAAGCTCACTGTTCCGACTCAATTTTTTGAGCGCACGATTTTTTATGTTATAAACATCGCTTACACTCATTGCTAATGAATTTGCAATGACTTTTGGTTTCACAGCTTCCGTCCCGATTCCAAAAATGAGAACAAGAATCTCCTTTTCGTAACGGGTCAAAGTGTGGAATGAACACATAACCGCAAATTCAAGTGATTGATCTCCGTCAAGCATGCGACCTCCACCAAACGAATCTTCAAAGCCGAAGTATTCGTGCAAATCATTCTCTCCACCCGGAGCAATCTCGTCGAGCGAGGAACAGATATTCTTCTCCGAGTTTCTGGGTAATTTTATTTGATTATTACAATAATCAAACGAACTTAGTATCGAACGTATGATTCGATGCCGCGCGTACGAAATAAATCTAACCCCTTTATTTTCATCAAAACGTTTAGCTGATTCCAAGAGCCCATTGTTGCCTTCAGTAATCAGTTCGCCAAGAGACAAGCCTTTTCCTTGAAACGTTTTAGCAATGGAAACAACAAAACGTAAACTTGATTTAACAAGTTTCTCTAAAGCCTTTTCATCGCCGAGACGAATCTTTTGTGCTAATATCGCCTCCTCCTCTTGAGAAATCAATGCGATTTTACGTACCTCTTGTAGGTACTTTTCGACTGAGATGCTTTCGGCACCTACACCTTTACCTATTTTTTTTAAAGAGCCCATATCATTATGTTTAGGATGAATCAATACATTTTGATTCAACGATATAACACAAAGTATGTTATATCAAAAAGGACGGCGTGAGCCGTCCTTTTTGACTGCGGATACCGATGAATTTAATTTGTCGGTATGTTTGCGTTCGCGGTGATACCAAGTGTTTTTTCGATAATGTGCAGTATCGTAAAAACGCCAAGCATGATAACCATACCAACAACACCCCACAAAATATGATCCTTACCTGTTTCTCGGGCCTCAGCTTGATCTGCATTCATCAGGAACTCAAATACTCCGTAGAGGAAGTAGACGAGCGCTGCTGCGAACATGAGGACAATCAATGGGTTTGTGATATAGCGATTCACGCGACCAACGAACGCTGCCACTGGAGACGTGGCTGCATACGCGATAGCGGGTTGAAAGTAGTTGAGAATGTTCATGGTGATACAAAGCGGCCTCGGCATAGCCGAGGCCGCTTATAACTTTAGAATGAAGGAAGCTGTCCAGGACCAGTACTGTTGTTAACACCAAATGTACTCGTGAGAATGTTTACCAATCCCCAAAGTCCAAGGATAACAGCGAAGCCGATGATACCGTGAACCATTGCTCCACGAGCTGCACTCTTTTCTTCAGCATCACTTGCAGTAATGAACTGAACGATACCCCAGATGAAGTATGCAACAGCACCGAGAATAAGGACCGGAATGACGATCTTGATCAATCCGTATACGATACAGATAACGTGTGTGAGACCTACGCCTCCACCACCAGCACAGTCAGCACTTGGAACTCCTGTTACTTGAGCAAGGGTCAAAAACGGGAGAAGGACACTGACCGCACTCGCACTAAGAACTGCAATATTCTTTTTCATTGTATAAATTTCTGGCGTTAGGATACCTCCTCGCCGATTACTAAAATACTGATAATCAATACGTGTGACCCTTTACATTGGCTCTAATAATTATATCACAAAGTACATTCAGACAACTATTGCTTGTGGATTAATCCACCGGCAATTGAGGAAGAACATTGTGAACTCCAAACGTACTTCCAACCAAAGTTGTAATACCCCATACCGAAAACATGACTGCGAGCGCAACGATGCCCCAGAGCATGAACTGCTTGCCTGCCTCACGCTCGCTCGTCTCTTGCGTACCAATGAATTTTACAACACCGTACATAAACATAACAACAGCAACAGCAAACAAAAATGGCACGATAGATTGTTCAATAAAACACGCAAGGTATTTTATAACATCGGTTAAGTTGTGTGATCCACCAATTAGAGAACTCGGTACTCCGCTCGAACAGTAACCTGCCACAGCAGGTGCCGTCCCAGCTGCGAAAACAACAGAACCTGAAGCAACGAAGAGGAGTGTGATTGTTATCGAACGGATTATCTGCAAAAAATATGTTTTCATACTGAATATACTAAATAATAAACGCTATCCTTGTATCTTCGGTGCATTCGTCGTGGGTACAGTCGGAGCAGAATTATCAAGGCGAAATGTTTGATTAAAAATAGTCAAAATCCCCCACACTGAAAATATAACAGCAAAACCGACAACACCCCAAATCATAAACTGGCGACCTTCTGCCCGTTCTTCTGCCTCACCCGAGGAAATAAATTTGACCATTCCAAAGATGAAAAGGAGGAGACCAACTGCAAGGAGTAGCGGGACAATATATCTCTGTAAAGTACAGGTGAAGTATTTGAGTATTTCAGGAATCGAAACAACTCCTGATGTCAGTGTCGCTGAATAATTTTGACAATAGCCTGAAAGATTTTGACTTGGGGCAGCACCATTTGTAACGGGAGTTGCCGCTGGATCAAAAGGAGCATTGGTTGGATTTGGCGACGTTTGAACAGTTGACCACGTATTCACAAATGGATTTGGAGACGTACCAATCGGTCCCTGACTAGGAATAGGGTTCGGGCTGAGTAATTGTGCGTGAGTAGATTGAGGAAGAAACACAATCACCGAAACAAATATTCCAAAAAAGATTGAAGTGTATTTTTTCATCGCAAAGTTGAAACGTGTCGCGTTTAACATCCAGTTCCTCCCGCGAGACAACCCACGGTACTCTTGATTATCGTTGCAAAACCTTCTGCTCCAAGCACGACTGCTGCACCAATCATCGTATAGAGGAGTGCTTGCTTTGCCTCTCCGAGCTTTTCAGCGTTTCCACGTGAAATCACGAACAAGAAACCTGAGTAGAGCATCATGATCACAACAACAGGAGTAAGCAACAAAGCTACGGCTTTTAAGATAGTCTGCACAAAGCTCGGTAAATCGGAACTTCCCTGAATCGGATTATCAAGTTGAAACGCAAGATTCAAATTGGATTGAATTCCATTTGATCCTGGAGCAGCTGCTCCTGCGGTCGGAGTGATGCTATTACTCGTCCCAACAAAGAACGGGCCATTCGCATCTTTTCCTGTAACGTTAAATGTATACGCCGTTCCATTCTTAAGGCCTGTCACGAGAGCTGATGATGTTGTAACTTCAACACTTACATTGTCGGGGTTTGAAACAACTTTAAAACTCACGCCGGCACCACTTTTACTTGTAGTAAAAGTAACTTTCGCCTGAGCATCTCCGGCGACTGCGGTAACACTACTTGCCGTCGAAGCCGCTGATTTTGGTATAAAAGGAAGAGACGGCGATGAGTCGGGGCTCGAACCCACAGCATTTGTGGCAACCACAGTAGCAGTGTACGAGATATCATTTTGCAAATTTGGCAAAGTAACACTGGTTGTACCACCTGGAGGATAAGTTAAATCACCTTGTGACGAATGTATCGTTACTATGTACTGATCTGTTATAAAATTAATATTAGGATCGAATGTATACTGACCAGCAACAGATGTGACAGGATCAAAATTGATTGTCGCAGTTTTATCTCCAACTGATGCAACTCTAATATTTTTTGGTGCAGGTGGGACGCCTCCAGCAGCAAATAAAAATGCTGGTGCAATACTAACACTCAGAACACAAACCAGAAGCAGTAAACGAATACGGAGTGCTACATTTTTCATAATAAATCTATTATACCAATTTGCCTTATTGATGCTAGTAAAATCGTGGGAAACCTGAGACGTTTGTTGGACTAAACTCGTTGTATCCGAGGTGCGTAAGTGTAAACTGCACAATCAACCATCCTCCCATTGCAATAACGAGCCCCATGACAGCTTTAATCATCATGCTCTTTCCCTTTGCAATGGACTCAGCATTGCCTCCACTCGTAAGGATCAATACTCCAGCCCACAGCATGACTCCAACCATAATAATAGGAGCAACAAGATCAAGAAGGAAACTTATCAAGCGGTTAATAAGCTTCATAAATTCTTGAAACGAACAAGACTGCACGCCGTTACTTCCCGTATCAGTTGAGTCGTTCTTCCCATTCGTGAGTGGCCCCTTGATACCACACGTGACGAGTGCGCCACCTTTGTATCCTGATGTTGCAGTTGAGGCACTTGTTCCACCTGTTGTGTCAGTAATCGTCGGAACAGTAGGTGTCGTGCCAGCAACTGTTGGTGGAGTCAAAAATGTGTAGGCGTTCGTATACACGCTTTTTCCATCGCCTGATTTGATCTGATAGTAATACGGAGTATTTGCCGTCAAACCAGAAATTGGAGCTGAGTATAAACCAGCCTCGCCAGAAACAGCCTGGAGTGTTGCGGGTGTTGTCATACTCTTTGAGTCCTTTCCATAGTACACCGTTGGATTTTCTGAACCATCAGAGATTTGAGCTGAGATCGTTGCTGATGTATCTTTTAAAATACTCACATACGGCGATACATAGACTGGCAAAGTCGCGAATGACTCTACGTTCCACAATCTGACTTTTGTATTATTTGGCTTTACTGGCACAAGATGATACGTTGCTCCAGCTTTCAATCCTGTGATTGTAAAACTAAATGTCTTGTCGCTTTGAATTTGTGGAGTTGTGTTTGAATCAAAACTGCCGTTCCCTGTTTTATCAATCAGAAACTCAATAGTGTTTGAAACGAGAGCCACCTTACCGACGACAGTAACTTCATTCTGTTTAATATTCTTTATCCCAAGCGAAGTAACAACATTTGCTACAAGCAAACTATTGTTCACATTCGCGTTCGTCGTGAATTGGGCAGGTGCAGAAAGTGCTGTTCCATCAATCGTTGAAAACGGCTGATAGTAATACATTGTTTTTGCCGTAAGACCAGAGATTCCACCATAATAATCAGTGCCGTTCGAGAATGCGGTGACTGATTTCGTAAGTGAAGTGGTCGATGCACCATATTTGACCAAAAGTGCGGTCGAAGCATAAGTACCGCTTACAGTGAAATACAGGTCAACAAATGTATCTTGAGGAACGACGCGAGCTGTTGCAGATACCGAGCCAGTGTTTGTTGTATCTACGTTTGTGTTTGTTGCTGAGCCAATCTGAAATGTTTCTGTATTTGTAAATGAGGCACCGTTGTTGATCGTCAGACGAACATAGTACGTACCATCGCACGAAGGATCTCCAGGAAAATTAATCAGCGTCGTAAATGTGCCGTCAGCGATTGGGATCGCAGAATTTCTTCCAGGATTGCCGAAACTTTGACTTAGTGAGTATTCAACTTTTTCAATATCTGGCGATGTTCCGGTAACTGTAACAGTTCTTCCGTTGACTGTTATCGTAGAAATTGCTGAAGGAACCGTATTTGTATTCGTATTTGTCGATGAGCCTATCTGAAATGTTTGCGTATTTGTAAACGACGTTCCGTTGTCACTCGTAGCACGAAGGTTGTACGTGCCATCGAAAGCAGCACCTGCGTCAATATCAAAAGTAACCGTAAACGCACCATTCTGATCAGGGAAAATAGCGACAGTTTTATCTGCTACAAAATTTGGACTTTTTGAGTAACTCAATTCCTCGTTATTATCGCTCGCAGTACCAGCCACAGTAACTGTTCGTCCGTTTACTGATACATTCGTGATAACAGTCGTACCACTTGCATACGCAAAACCTGCAACAAAGAGCATTCCGAGAAGCGCAAGTATGAATGAAACCAATCGTGTCTTGTTGTATGTCATAAAGATTTAATTTTTTGCGCCAAGAGCAGATAATTGAGCACTCGCTTTCGAAAGCGCCTGTGACGGATCAAGTGCTGATGAGCTAATATCTTTGATCAAAGAGGAGAAAATGGTATCAGAAAATGCAGGGCTGGGATCGATCCATGATTTGTGTACAAGTTCTGCATTATACAGAAAACCGAGGTACGGATCAGTGGTTGGTTTTACTGCAAGTACATCACGTCTCGTTGGGATAAGTGAGAGTACTCCGCCATATTTTGTTATGAAAGCTGTCTCGTTGGCAGCGTTCGCGAGTAATGTGGTTGTGGTATAGGAAAGGAGTTGATTCGGAGCAGATTTTGGTATTGCAAATCCGTAGGAATGACCTGTTGTTGATGGCAATCCATTCACACCACTTGGAGGAAGCGCGATTCCAAAATTGAGGTTCGGATTCTGCGCTCGAATTTGTGGAAGCTCACTTGCTGTTCCAAAATAATATGCGAGATTGCTTTCAGCGAATGCTTGACGATCGAGTGGCTGACCAGCGTTCCATGAATACTCACTATTTATAGGATTTGAAAATCCCATATAAAATTGCATTGCTGCAAGCGAAGCATCATTTTCTATTTTTGTAGACGTTGTTCCAAAGTGAACAGCCAGTGCCCCATTTGATTGGGTGATGAATGGACTTCCGCTTTGCATAAACAAGAGCGCCAAAATATCTTTTGGATGCGCTATGTTCTTGTATGTACCCATGGCCGTGCCACTTTGCGTGAGTGTAAGATCGGCTTGTTTTTTTGTCAGGAGCGGAATGCTATCTACGAATTGCTGCCATGTTGCTGGTGGTTGAGCATATCCAATAGAAGCAAGAAGATCACGGTTGTAATACAGCACAAGTGGATCAGCTACCCATGGTACCGCTATCGTGCCATCCGTCGCCGAAAAAATAGTGGCACTATCAGCAAACGTCGATGAAAATGTGGCCGCCGGAAGAGACGCGAACGGAATGTGTGTTAGTTTACCTTGAAAACGCCAAATGAGATTGTCTGGCAGAAGCACGAGATCAGGAGGTGTTCCATTTGCAAGTGCTTCAATGAGGTCAGAGTCAAACGACGCTGAATCTTTTTGTACGTACGCAATATGGATATCTTTGCTTTGATTATTAAAATCAGAAATAAAACCTGACAATGCCTGCTGGTCGAGTGTACCCCAGATTGTTGCAGTACCAGCTACGGTCGTTGTCGTACTCCCACCAATATTGATGATGCCAGAAAAAACGAGAAGTCCAAAAACTGCTCCAGCAACAAATATTCCGATAAAAATGATTTTGAAATTCGACATGAGATACGTAATCAGTGTCGGAACTTATGCGCGCACTAATATCATACCATAATGCATATCACCTGCGTCGATATCACGTTCTTTCTCAAAGCCATGTCGGCGAAACAACGCGAGTGCTACATCGCTCGTGACTTTGTGTTTCGCATGAGGACCACCCTCTACATCATGGCGCCACTCAACAAGCAACACTTTTCCACCCGGACGAAGGAGGCGCTTCACTTCTTGAACAAAAGCATCTCGATCATCAACTTGGAAAAATATATTTGTCGCAATCACACGATCAATCGTCTCACCTGCAAGTGGAACGCCCGTGAGCCGAGAAACATCTCCCCACAGCGTATGAATATTGTTGAGCCCACCCGCATGAGCTTCAGCGACAAGTCGAGTAAGCATATCTTTTTCGATATCAACCGCAAACAAACGTCCTCCTTCGAGTCGTTTTGCAGCGGCAAGTGCAAAGTGTCCAGCACCGCTTCCTAAGTCAGCGACATGTTGTGTGCCATATACACCAAACTGTTTGAGAGCATCATCTGGATCAAGAAATTTCACACGTATATTGTATCAAAATAAATCAAACGAGAATAGTCCTCGCTTATGCAGCAGGTTTGTATTGAGCTCCTAGCGATACTACATCAGCAGTCTTATCTGCTTTAAGTAAAAGTGCATTGAGTTCACTTTTTACTTCGCTCTCATCCAAATTTTGCATCGAAGAGAGTGCCATCTGGGCCGTTTTCTCATCACCACCGAAGCAATTTGTATATATATCTGCAAACTTATTTTTTGCGTCTTCAATATCAGATGGCTTTACAACCCCATTGGTATCAACTACAAGAGCAAAATAGAGCGGACTTCCCTTCTTGTCAGTCAAATTAAACAAATCAAAAGCGTGCTCGTTATTTACTGTTCTGTCTTGCACAACTTCACTAGCGTTAAACTCCATTTTAGGACTACCGAAGACCATATATTTTAAGTATTATTTTATTAGTAATTAAGCCGGCATATATAGTGTACCATCGGGTCAAGTCAAGTCAATAGGTACTTACAAACAAGTGATTGAGGCTACTTTGTCTCCCGCGCGAAGCTTCATAATTGAAACTCCTTGAGTTTGTCGTCCGAGTTTTGAGACTGATTCAAGCGCAGTACGGATCACCTGACCCTTCTGACTCATTGCAATGAGCTCTGCTTCATCAGTAATGACCTTGGCCATAATGAGATCACCTGTCTTTGGAGTAACTTTCGCTGTCTTGATTCCTGAGCCTCCGCGTTTCTGTACTTTGTATTCTTTGAGTGGAGTTTTCTTTCCAAGTCCGTTTGCACTCATGACGAGCAACATCGCGACGTCACGTGTTTCCTTTTTAACGATATCGAATCCAACAATGAGATCACCCTTGCCGAGTTTCATTGCACGAACGCCACCAGCGGTGCGTCCCATCTCTCGAACGTCAGCTTCCTTGAAACGGACACTCTGTCCCTTTGCAGTCGCGAGCATGATTTCATCACCTTTCTCAACGAGACTTGCACCACGGAGACTGTCGTTCTTGTCGAGGTTGATTGCGATGATTCCACTACGACGAACATCAGCAAATTGTTTTGAGCTCATTTTCTTTCCAGTACCATTTTCAGTCATCAAGAAGAGATATTGTTCCTTTCCTTTTTCTGATTTTGAAACAGGAAGAATACTCATAACACGTTCGCCATCAGCAAGCGAGATGAAGTTCATGACAGACTTACCTTTTGTTGCACGCTTTCCTTCCGGAATATCATACATCTTGATTTGGTATGCCTTTCCGAGGTTTGTGAAGAAGAGCAAATCATCATGAGTGTTTGCAGACAACAGAATCGTTACAAAATCTTCTTCTTTGGTTTCAAGATCCACAACGCCAACACCTCCACGCTTTTGTGAGCGGTATTCAGCTGGATCAGTACGCTTTACATAGCCACCTTCAGTGAAAACGAGCATTGATTCTTTTTCTGGAATCAAATCTTCGTCAGTGATTTCTTTGACACCACCCTTCACAACGCGAGTTTTACGATCATCGCCATACTTTTCTTTCATTTCACCAAGCTCCTTACCGATGACTGCAAGCATGCGCTTTGGACTTCCGAGAATCGCTTTGAGTTCTGCAATCAAATCCTGCTTCTCTTGAAGTTCTTGCTCTACTTGTTTACGTTCAAGACCAGCGAGTTTCTGCAAACGCATTTCAAGAATTGCTGTTGCTTGCAAGTCGGAGAATTTAAACTCCTTCATCAAGTTGAATTTTGCAATTGCTGCATCTTTGGAAGCACGGATAACTGAAATGACGCGATCGATATGATCGAGTGCCTTTTTAAGACCAAGCAAAATATGTTCACGCTCCTCTGCTTTGCGAAGATCATATGCGGTGCGACGCTTCACAACATCCTTGCGGTGTTTTATGAATTCATCGAGAATTCCCTTGAGTGAGAGTGTTTGTGGTACTCCATCAACAAGTGCAACCATGTTGAAATGGAACGCTTGCTCGAGTTGAGTATGACGATACAAGTAGTTGAGAACTTTTTGTGGGAAAACTCCAGTTTTGAGATCAATCACAACACGAATATCTTTGGTTGACTCATCACGGAGACCTTTGATACCTTCGATTTTTTTCTCTTGGGCAAGCTCGGCAATACTCTGAATGAGATTTGATTTGTTGACGCGATATGGAATCGATGTGATGACGATTTGTGAGAGTCCAGCTTTCTGCTCTACGATTTCTGCTTCTCCACGACAGACAACTCCACCGCGACCGCTAGAGTACGCATGAAGCATGTCCTTTGAACCATAGACAAGTCCGCCAGTTGGAAAATCTGGACCTTTGACGAATTGCATCAGGTCTTCAGTCGTCGCTTCCTCGTTTTCAATCAAGTGAAGCGTCGCATCAACGATCTCTGTGAGATTGTGTGGAGCAATGTTCGTCGCCATACCAACCGCGATTCCAAGTGTTCCGTTGATGAGCAAATTTGGTACGCCCGCTGGAAGCACAATCGGCTCTTTGAGAGTCGCGTCGTAGTTTGGTCGGAAATCAACTGTCTCTTTTTCGAGATCTTTCAAAAGATCGTTCGAAAGTTTTGACATTTTGGCCTCAGTATAACGCATCGCAGCAGCGTTGTCGCCGTCGATCGAACCGAAGTTACCTTGTCCAATGATGAGCGGATAGCGGAGCGAGAAATCTTGTGCCATTCCCACCATCGAATCGTACACAGCAGTATCGCCGTGTGGGTGATATTTTCCAAGCACGTCTCCCACCACAGCAGCGGACTTCTTGGTCTTTGCACTCGAAGTGAGTCCCATCTCATGCATCGCGTAGAGAATACGGCGGTGCACTGGCTTCAAACCATCGCGAACATCAGGAAGAGCACGAGCCGTAATAACAGACATCGCGTAACTAATGTATGAAGTTCGCATCTCAGTACTAATTCCAATCGGAATCACAGAAACGTGCGGAATCTTCGGAATCTCTTCGGATGCTTCGGTTTTGCCAGTTTTTTTAGCCATGTAGGAATAAATATATCACACGCACACTGTTAAATCTATTATTGGTTTCCAGAATCAGTATTCGGAGAAAGGCTTGCTGGAGTACTGTTCAATTGTTCAAGCGTCGGAACGGAAAATGTTTTCTGATAGGTCGAATCGTTTATTGTTCCTTTTACGCTACCGACAACACTATTTACAAAATTTGAACGACTATGGCTGTCTGCTCGAAATGTCGCGTACCAAATTGTAAGTACGATCGGAGTAAGTATCGCCATTCCAAGAACCAAGTACCGCTCGCGAACATGTTGTGGCTTTTCACGAATTGAACGTAATTTTTTTGAAATTGCTTGTTGCATTAGTTTGCAAGAAGAACGATTACTTCGCCTTCTTTTGCTTCGATTTCTTTTCGACGAATCGTGAGCTTGTCGAGTGGTTCAACTTTTTCTTCACCCGCTTCCTTAAGGAATGTCTTGAGTGAGTCAGCTGTGTAGTCCATTGGAATAATTATTTTTGGTTCAATCGCCACAGAAATTTTGTTCGCAGCTGCCGCGCCAAGTGTATTGATCGGAACAAAGAGAATGTCACAGTTGTTGAGGACTTCCATTTGTGAAGCAAGGAGTGGTTTGTCGATTGGTCCAAGGAACCCAAGTTTTGTATCTTCAAAAATGAGTGAGTACACAGCGGTATTGTATTCTTTGCCATCAATCGTAGTCGAAGTTCCCTTGCCTTGTACGGTAACTCCTGCGTGTTCGTATTCGCCTGGACCAGTCACACAAAATGGAATAGTCTCGCCATACGTCACGCGATCAAAACCGATGAAATCTGGGTGATTCGTAGTTGAAATTGCGAGCACGGATCCAAATCGAGCTGCGTCTTTGCCGTTCTTGCCATCCTTTGATGGCGGGTTGATTGCGATAGCAGTATCGCCTTGTGCAATTTTGAAAAATTGGTTGCCGTAATACGTGATAATCATGTGACTACTATACTAAATTTGAGCAAATAAAAAAAGCCATATCTGAAAATGACTTTTTGGGCAAAGAAATAGCCCACAATTGTTGTGAGCTTTTCCTTCAATATTTTTTACGTTTTTTTACTTGGCGTAACCCAATGGAATTAGTCGGTTTCCTTCGTCTAGATTCCTGGATACCAAAAATCTAGAGCCTTCAGGAACCTGAATAATGAGTGTGTCTCCTTGTTTTTTTTGTGGTATGCCGTAGTAGTCGGCAAATACTGAGGCCTCTTCCTTTGTCATTTTGAAGGTTCGACACAATGAACCTCCACGTGGCATAACAAGAATTGAATCGCGTGAATCATCGTCGCAAGGTGCATACTCATCCTCTTTAGAGGTAGAGTCAGGAGCAGAAACAAAACTTCCTCTTCCAAAATTTGCTGCAATAATTCTGACGTCATTCGTCAATGAACAAAACACACTGGTGCCGACAAAACCGATAGCAATAAACACCCTCCACTCGTTGGAGGAAAAAGGGGTAATCACATCCCCTTCTTTCTGAAGTCCTACTCTGGCTCCAAACAGGAGTATTAGGTAAAGGATTCCTTTGAATATTCCCCAGCCAACTCCGAGCTGGTTGGGGTTCACCATCGTCACCGACGATGAAAGAAAAAGGAAAGCTGTTCCTAATTCAAATATCCTCCAAAAAATAAACCGCCACCGAGAACTGGTGACAAAATGAAGGATTACAATACTTGCGCCCAATAAACCGAGCACCGTCCAGATTACGGCTGGGGCCGACAGAAACGTTGTGAACTTGTACATAAGAGAGATTTTAAAAAATGGTTTGTTCTCATTTAAACATATTATGCCATACGATGTCAAGTAGCCAAAAACCTATATATATAGTAGTATCGGTCCATTACCAGTCGGATCTGAGCGAGCTCGTTTGAGCAAGCAAAGACATCCTCACGGAGAATAACCCTCGCGGAATACCGCGAAACCTCCATGAGTACTCCGCATTAGGCGGATTTTTTATTACCCAAAATGGCAAAAAAGAAAGATACAGTAGCAGAGCCAGTCGTGGTAGAAGAGCGCATTCTCAGTGAGATGCACACTCTCCTCGACAAAGGCACGACTCCCCTCGCAGTTGAAAAACTGATTGAAGGTCCAGTCATCGGCATCGAGAAAGCATCCGTATACATTGACCTTGGTCCTTACGGAACAGGTATCATCTACGGTCGCGAATACCGCAACGCACGCGAGATCATCAAAAAGATGAACATCGGCGACGTTGTAAAGGCGAAGATTGTCGAGACAGAAAATGATGACGGATATGTTGAGCTCTCCCTCAAGGAGGCAAAACAGGCTCTCATCTGGAGCGAAGCAGAAAAAGCAATCAAAGAACGTGCAATCTTCGACCTCGCGGTCAAGGATGCAAACAAGGGTGGACTCATCATCGAATGGCAAGGTATCGCAGGATTCCTTCCAGCGTCACAGCTTAAGCCAGACCACTACCCTCGCGTTGAAGATTCTGACAAGGACAAGATCCTCAAGGAACTCAAGAAACTCATCGGTAAACGCCTCAATGTCACTATCGTTTCAGCAATGCCAAAGGATGGCAAACTGATCTTCAGTGAGAAAGAGTCTTCAACAGATGAGCGTCAGGCAGTCGTTGGCAAATACGCTCTCGGCGATGAACTCGAAACAACAGTTGCAGGTATCGTTGACTTCGGAGTATTCCTCAAAGTTGAGGAAGGTCTCGAAGGTCTCGTTCACATCAGTGAACTTGATTGGGGTCTCGTAGAAGATCCTCGCCAGCTCTACAAAGTTGGTGACAAGGTCAAGGCAAAGGTTATCGACATCAAAGACGGCAAAATTTCTCTCTCCATCAAGGCCCTCAAGGACAACCCATGGAAAGAGTTTGACGGCAAGCTCAAGAAAGGAGATATCATCAAGGGTGTTGTTATCAAATTCAACAAACATGGTGCTCTCGTTTCTATCAAGCAAGGTGTCGCAGGTCTCGTTCACCACTCAAACTTCGGATCAGAGGCAAAACTCCGTGAGAAGCTCGAGCTCGGCAAGACTTACACATTCCAGATCACCCTTTTCGATCCAAAGGAACAGCGCATGACGCTTTCATGGCTCGAAGAAAAGAAGGCATAATCGATAATCAAATACGGTTACACAAAAGCACCCATCTCGGGTGCTTTTGTTTTGCATGCCATAAGACTTTTTGACATATTCGCGTGATAGCGCAAGTTCCATTTTTACTATTAACGACAGCATCACTCATTGGGTATGAAATATATCTTATCCAAAAGCAGAGAACATAATTGGGGAGTCACACATGTGACTCCCCAATTTAAGTTACTGGTTATTGAATACAGTCATCATCTTCCCTCGCCCATCGTGCGCGTACATTTCAAGTGATTCGCCAACCTTCTTTGCAATTTTTTTCAGTTCGACGAGTTCGGCATCTTTGAATTCTTTCATGAGGAAATCAATCACGGCTTTTTCGCCTTTTGGTTTTTTCATTTTGCCACCGGGAGTTTCTGGCGAGACACCGATGCGAATACGGAGAAATTCCTGACTCTTGAGTACTTTGATGATGTCACCGAGACCATTGTGTCCACCGCTTCCGCGATCGAACGAAATCTTGATGCGACCGATCGGCAAATCAAGATCGTCATAAATAACGACAAGATTTTCTAAATCCTTTTTGACTTTGATGAGTGGCTTCACACTACCACCTGAATTGTTCATGAAATTGTCCGGAGCGACAAACTGCATCTTGGTCGTGCCAATTTTGCCCGTAGACCAAAGCGCACGCGTGCGCTTGTCCGCGTACCAATCCGAAAAATCATTTTTCTTTGCGAGCATCTCCAAAATGATTCGTCCCGCATTGTGACGAGTCTGCACATATTCCTCTCCTGGATTCCCAAGTCCAACAACTGTAAGCATCTTTTTAGTATATCTCATTCCGAGCACAACGGAAACGGGGCAATTATGCAAAATATGTCCTCTGAAAGCATCTTCGGAGCGCGACGGCGCGAGAATAAGGCGAAAATCCTTCAGGATTTTACGCCGGTGCTTTCGGAGGACATATTTTGCATAATTGCCCCGTTTCCGTTTGGCAATAAAAAGTACATTGTTGTCAAGAGCCATTCTATACTACAATACGCCACATATGGATGAAATTAAAAGCCCCCAGTCAAAATGGCATGGTGCCCGTGAATTCGTCAAGTTTATCTTCATGGTCGTAGCGATCGTAGTCGTAGTACGTGTCTTCATAGCTCAACCGTTCGTTGTCTCTGGAACCTCGATGGTGCCTACGTTCCAAGACAAAAACTATCTCATCGTCGATGAGCTTACCTATGACTTCAAAAAGCCATCTCGTGGCGATGTCATCGTCTTCCATCCCCCTGTCGATATGAGCACCTACTACATCAAACGAGTGATCGGTCTCCCCGGTGATACTGTCACAATCAAAAACAGCGTCATCACCATCACAAACGTAAGTCATCCGGACGGACTCGTACTCACCGAAGAGTACATTACCAAAGACACTCCTGACGACAATTTTTCTGTCACCGTTCCACCAAATCAATATTTTGTTATGGGAGACAATCGTCCTGCAAGTTTTGATTCACGCCGCTGGGGACTCCTTCCTGCAAAAAATATCACTGGTCGCGTTCTCTTCCGTCTCTTTCCTGTAAACGAAATTTCTGTTTTTCCTGGCGAACATTCTAAGTATTAATAAATTAGTAATCAGTATTGTATATGCCTACATCTAAAAAACCCGCAAAGAAGCCCGCACCAAAGACCGGCGAACTCGCAGCTCCAAAAGGAATGCGCGACCTCATCAATGAAGAATATTATCTCTTTCAGGGATTCTTCGAAAAAGCTCAGGAGGTAGCAATGTATTACGGATTCAAGCCTATCGAAACACCAATGCTTGAACAAGATTTCATTTTTAGTTCTGGAATCGGAGCTGGTACTGATGTTGTCGACAAGGAAATGTACACGCTTCGTACAAAGGGTGGCGACATGCTTGCACTTCGCCCAGAGCACACCGCGAGTCTCATGCGCGCGTACATCGAACACGGCATGGCCAACCAGCCACAGCCATGCATGTTCTATCAATACGGTCCTTCATTCCGCCACGACAATCCGCAGAAAGGACGCTACCGCGAATTCTATCAATTCGACATAGACGCACTTGGTTCTGAAAAAAGTATTCTTGATGCACTCGTCATCAAGACAATGCTCACGATCATCAATGAAAGTGGCGCGCCTGCAACATCGATTGATCTCAACTCAATCGGTTGTAAAGACTGTCGCCCAGGATATGTTCGCGAACTGGTGAACTACTACAAGAAGCATGTAAACAATCTTCCCGCAGTTGATCGCGAACGCTTGAAGGCAAATCCACTTCGCATTCTTGATTCAAAAGAAGAAAAGACTCGCGAGATCAACGAAGGAGCACCAGATGCGATTTCATTCCTTTGTCCTGCATGTAAAAAGCACTTCAAAGAAGTTCTTGAATATCTTGAGGAAATGGAAGTACCATACAACATAAACAAAAATCTTGTTCGTGGTCTCTCGTACTATTCCCGCACAGTCTTCGAGGTCGTCGTTCCGTCAGAAGATGGTGGCGCACCGATGGCAATCGCCGGTGGAGGTCGTTATGACTATCTCGGACGTCAGCTTGGAAGCAAAAAAGATATTCCTGCTATCGGTGTAGCTCTTGGTGTTGATCGTCTCATTTCGATGCCATGGTACAACAAGCACACTCCTCGTATCATCAAGAAGCCTCGAGTGTACTTCATTCAGCTTGGTATCGAAGCAAAGCTCAAGAGTCTCAACATCATCGAGATTCTCCGCAAAGCACACGTCCCAATGGCACAGGCACTCTCAAAGGATTCACTTGGTGCACAGCTCGCAATGGCAGAAAAATCTGGAGCTCCATACACAATCATCTTCGGACAAAAAGAAGCAATCGAACAATCAGTCATTGTGCGCAATATGGCTACTCGCTCACAAGAAACAGTTAAGCAAAAAAGCTTGGCTGAATACATGAAAAATCTTAACAAGTAATCACTCACCTGTTTCAAACTCATGTTGACCATCGTCCAAAAAGAAAATCCAGTCTTGCGCGCAATCGCGAAAGAAATTCCCATTCAGGAAATCACAAGTGCTCACATCAAACGAGTCATTCGTGATATGAAGAAGATGCTGAAAACTCAACCTGACGGCGTCGCCATTGCTGCACCGCAGATTGGTGAGTCAGTTCGCATTTTCGTTGTGTCTGGAAAAATATTTGAAGAGTCGTGGCAGAAAGAACTCGTGCTTCCGGAAGGTACAGCAGTGCAAACGCCAGATCTCACATTCATCAATCCTCGTATTTTGAAACTTTCAAAAACAAAGAAGTGGATGCACGAGGGATGTCTCTCAGTGCGACCACTCTGGGGTGAAGTCGAGCGTTCGACCAATGCAACGGTCGAAGCGTACGATGAGACCGGCAAAAAATTTACGCGCGGAGCGGGCGGATTGCTTGCGCATATTTTTCAGCACGAGACCGACCATCTTGATGGTGTGCTTTTTATAGACCACGCGCGCAACGTTGCTCCTGGACAAGTACCAGAGCAAGCAGCAGCTCCAAAAAAATCTCGCGAACCAAAATCGCCGGTAAAAAAGTCGACAATCAAAACGAAGAAATAATATGAATCCGCAAGTCAAAATTGCATTCTGGGGCACTCCACAACTCACGACTCATTACCTGGATGCACTTGTGCAAGCAGGACTCAAACCTGCGCTTATTATCACCAACCCCGACCGCCCAAAGGGTCGTGGTCAAGAGATAGCGCTCACTCCAGCGAAAGTATGGGGCATCAAGAATAACGTACGTGTGTTGCAACCGGAGCGACTTGATGATGCATTTTTTCAAGAATTTTTGGAATATAAAATAAATGTTTCAATCGTTGTGGCATATGGATCAATCCTTCCAGAACGCTTCATTGATGTGCCTCAGTTTGGTACGCTCAACGTCCACTATTCACTTCTGCCCCGCTACCGCGGGGCATCGCCCGTCGAAGCATCAATCCTTGCAGGCGATAAGGAAACAGGAGTTGCAATCCAAAAAATGGTCCGCCTTCTCGACAGTGGTCCGCTCATCGCAGAGAAAAACGTCTCCCTCGACGAGCATCTAACCGCACCAGAGCTTCGCGAGCACCTTTCTGTCATCGGAGCACAACTCTTGATGGAAACGCTTCCTAAGTACCTTACCGGGCTTCTCGTACCCACTCCCCAGACCGAATCACAGGCAACATTCTGTACGAAAATTCAAAAGGAAGACGGGTTCCTTGATCTGACCGGAAATCCTGTCTATCTATACCGTAAATACCGCGCATACTATGAATGGCCAAGAACATTTTTTTTCTACGAACAGAACAACAAAAAAGTCCGCCTGATTATTACCAGAGCGAACTTTGTTGATGGCGTCTTCGTCATCGAACGTGTTTTGCCTGAGGGCAAAAAGGAGATGAGTTTTGAAGATTTCAAACGCGGGTTTAAATAGGAAGATTGGCGTCGCACTTGAATGTTATTTCTTCCACGAAAGTCCTTTCATCATGGATTTTATTTTTCGTGCACCACGATGGAAGAGTGTGCGACGTTTTGCATTGCTCTGTGTAACCTCACGCATGAGCTCTTCTTTCGCGAGATCTACTGCAGCAGTAATATCTCCAGCAATACCTGTCGCAAAAAATTCTCGTTCATGAAGTTTGAATTTCACTTCCACATGATATGAATCGTCGCGTGTACGTGCAGTTGCGCGCGAAACAGTCATGATTATTTCGTGACCAACATCATCGGTCATAAAACGCTCAAAACCGTGAAAACGCTTCTCGATATAGTCGCGAACTTTGTCCGAAATCGAAACCGTGTCCCCTGTTATTGTGTAAGTAATCATATGTATAGTATATCACTCATTCGATGCAGGTGTAGCGATCGAAAAAATCTTGTGCGGACTCTGGTGTCCTGAAATGAGTCGAGCAGTGTTTTCTGGAACGCCAAGCTCGCGTGCGATGAGCGTACGAATGCGAGCATTGGCGAGATTTCGCTCAGCTGGCTCTCGGACACTAATCTCGTAGCGGTCAGGAGCGAGCTTTGTGACTAGCTCTTTTTTGGCGCTAGCTATGACATTGACCCGTATATACATCTTTGCATTTTAGCACTTTTTTTGTTAGTATTTTTGAGTTCGCGACGTGTGCCTAGACGGGGCCTTTGAAAACCCAATATTCCCCTGTAGCTCAGCGGTAGAGCAATCGACTGTCAGTAAGGCAGCTTCCTAGAGAAATCTAGGTCGAAAACGAGGTGAACTCGGTGAAGCCCACGAAAGCAATTTCTGGGGTAATACCGAGCCAAGCTCTGATATCAAATTCAGAGAAGGTGTAGAGACTATCCCCTTTGCGGGAGTACTCCGACATCTGTCGGCGGAAGCGCCTCGGCCCTCACAGACTAGAAATAGTCAGAGGGTATGATATAGTCCACCCCTTTAAGTAATTTTAGGACAAGTGTAATCGATTGGTCGCAGGTTCGATCCCTGCCGGGGGAGCAAATGTTTGACAAATACACGATATTATGCTATTATCCTAATAATAGTTTTTTGACATACGAGGTTGTTGCTTATTGTGCCTTCTTTGCTTCTGTACGGTGGCGGAGAAGACACAAT
>CAITQP010000001.1 GCA_903894565.1 uncultured bacterium | reverse complement strand
GCGGTTTTGTATTTTGAGAACGCTTCCGCCGTATGCGGTGAGCGGGTCCAAAACTCCAACACAAATGCCTATGTGAGTGGAGCCGTCCACCGCACAAGGCGGGAACGTCATATAGGAGTATACCCTACTCCCCCAAAAATCACAAAGCCCGCCGTGAGGCGGGCTTTGTGTAGGCATTTGTTTGTAATAATTTATTGGAATCTACTACTCACAGGGATATTATTGCATCATGCGTATTTATTGTCAACAACAAACCAAAATGATACACTGTGGTCCCCTTGTACTGGACAATCGCTCACATGCGAATGTGGGAGGAAAGTCCGAACATTCCCTGTAGCAATACAGGAGCCACGTAGCGGGTAACGCCCGTCCTTGGCAACAAGAGAGGTGCGAGCAGTGACGCCATGCGTCGAAAGACAGTGGTATCCAAGCAATTGGATAAATTCTCGTATATATTGAAGCGAGAAGTGAAACGGCCAAATCCTTACGCGAATGCAAGATCGTGTCCGCCCTGTGCGGAAGAATCGCTTGAGGTGTTCAGTAATGAACATCCTAGATAAATGATTGTCGCGAACTTCGGTTCGTACAAAATTCGGCTTATAGGTACAAGGGATTCATATGAAAACGGCGCTCGAAAGAGCGCCGTTTTCTTTTTTCGCATGAAATAATGATACAATTATATATAGTATTTGACCGCGGGCACCATTGTTGACAGTTTTATATATAAATGATATAATATAATTATGAAAAAATCAGTAATTCTCAGTGTATTTTTGGGTCTTGCTCTCGCCGTCTCACCGGCCCTTTTTGGTACACCATCTACGGCACACGCGGACACACAATGTGTCATCACCTCGTTCACCGCAAATCCAACTTCAATAAATACCGGAGGATCAGCCACGCTCAACTGGACAACATACGGATGTAACGCATTTGGCGTACATCTTGGCGGTGGCACATTTATGAGCTACTCGTATATGCCATCAAACGGCACAGTTACAACTGGACCACTCACAGGAACAACAACATACACTTTGTATGCGGACGGCAGTAATTCATCCACAAACAGAACAACAACAGTTTATGTAAATGGTGGTGCGTACCCATACACCTACCAATGCTCTGATGGTATCGACAACGATGGCAATGGATTGATCGACTACCCTGCAGACCCGGGATGTACGAGCCCATATGACAACGACGAGTCAGGTGCTTATGGAACAAACACAAATCGCGCACTCGTCGCAATCACGACACCTGCAAGCAACGTTGGCGCAACAAGTGCTCGACTCAATGGAGGAGTCGCAAATGCAACCTCGTCATACGTTTCATTTTTTGAATACGGCACAGACTATTTGATTCTCGACAGAGCGACAACGCTCCAAACATACGGACCATTTACAAATAGTATTTCAGATACAATAGTCACAACACCAGGAACACTCTACTACTATCGCGTCGTTGCACGCACTGGCAACTCTGTTTATCGTGGAGAGGTTCATTCATTCAGCTCTCTCGCGAGTGACACCGCAACATATCCAACAGGAAGTTCCTCATCTTCCACAACTTCTGGAAATCAATCTGGGTCACAGTCATCTTCAAACTCCGCATCAAGTAATCAAACAACGAGCGGTACCGCAAATGCGATTACACTCACTATTACAAACAAGGATGACGCAATCAATGTTGGAGACCTCGTAGAAAATACAATCACCTATACCAACAACACAACGAAGACACTGAAGAAAGCAACAATTACTGTTTCTCTTCCTCAAGGATTTACTATAAAACAAACAACCGAAGGAAACATCACAAACCCAACGACACTGACTGATTCAATCGCAAGTATCGCTCCAGGACAAACTGGTTCCATTTTCCTTGAAGCAATCGTTGGAGCAAATACACAAATAAATGCGACATTAGTCACAAATGGAACATTGGCATATACATTGCCAAACGGGACATCAGATAGTGTCGTCGGATATGTCATCAACCATGCAAGTGTTCAAAACGTATTCGCTGGATTCGCACTCGGATCAGGATTCTTCCCGACCACGATCTTTGGATGGCTCATCACCGTCATCATCATCCTCACACTCATTCTCATCGCACGACGTATTGCAAAATCAAAACACACACACGGGCATGGTGGCCACGGAGGACACGGAGATGCCCATGGTGACGGACACGACGCACCAAAACACTAAGCTACAAGAGTATTAAAAAGAAACGATATTCCCAAAGGTGATACCGTTTGTGTGCACAAAACCTGCAGGGACCTCGAGTACATACTGTACGAGGACCTTTGGTGAAACTGTTTTAGGATATGAATTCGGCTGAAAATTTTCTACATAGCCGACTACTTTTTTGTCTGTGCTAATCCAAATAATATCCAAAGGATAACGCATGTCCTTCATCCAAAATGAAACAGGCATGGGATTTGGGAATTCAAAAATCATTCCTTCCTCCGATCGGAGTGGTTTCGTAAACGAAAGCCCGAGCGTACGAAGCGCATCAGTATCAGCGACTGCAACAAGCAGATCGGCTTTCCCAATGTGAAGCACGTGAGTATACGTAGGAGTATTTACTGTCTCGACAACGCTGACAGATGGTTTTATTGAATTTGGATTCGCTGGATGCGCAGAAAAATACACCCACACAAAAATCGTGAGAAAGAAAATAGCGAGCACTATTTCAATCCACGAATAGAGTTTTTTCATAGTGCGTAATAGAGAAAGTGTACTAGACTTTATTTTGTCCCGTTAAGGTTCCGATTGTATCTGTCTTTCCAGATTGTCCTATGGTTCTAGGTGTCCATCAAACCTTTTTGTGCTCAATTGAGGCACAAAAAATCGACTCCCTAAATTTCTAAACCCTAATAAATTAGGAAAAAGAAATGGATTTCAATTTGAAGTAATCCACGAGCAGCTTCCGCTACCCGTGCCTTGTTACGACTTACTCCCTGTCACCGATCTTACCGTAGTCCCACTACTGTGAGCTTTCGGGTACTACCGGCTCCCTTGAGTTGACGGGCGGTGAGTACAAGACTCGAGAACGTATTCACCGCAGTTTGCTGACCTGCGATTACTAGCAATTCCAACTTCAAGAGGTCGAGTTGCAGACCTCTATCCGAACTGGCGCCACTTTTTAGGATTGGCTCCACCTTACGGTATTGCAGCCTATTGTAGTGACGATTGTATTATGTGTGTAGCCCAGGGTATCAAAGGGACATGCTGACCTGGCGTCATCCTCTCCTTCCTCCCGGCCCTTTAACCACAAAAATTGTGAAGGGCACAGAAAGTTTGATACTTCTTCTACTTATGATTTTGGTTGTCATCAATGCAAACTCTCTTCGCCAGTCCTTTGCTTGTGAGCAAAGGGCCGGGCGGTCTCGTGTGACACTTGTAACACACGACGAGGGTTGCGCTCGTTTCCCCACTTAAGGGAACAGCTCAAGCCACGAGCTGACGACGGCCATGCATCACCTGTCCAATTGTCCTTGCGGACGTTTACATTTCTGTATTCTTCAACTGGATTTCTAACCCTGGTGAGGTTTTTCGGTTACCATCGAATTAAACCACATAATCCACTGCTTGTGCGAGTCCCCGTCTATTCCTTTGAGTTTTAATCTTGCGATCGTACTTCCCAGGCGGTTCTCTTATCGCGTTAGCTTAGCCTCTCAGAGGGTCGATACTCCGAAAAGCGAGAGAACATCGTTTAGGGCGTGGACTACTGGGGTATCTAATCCCATTCGCTACCCACGCTTTCGTGCCTCAGCGTCAATAAAAGGCCAGTGTGCTGCTTTCGCATTTGGTGTTCCCCATGATATCAACGGATTTCACCCCTACACCATGAGTTCCGCACACCTCTCCTTCATTCTAAGTCAATGCCGTTTCGTGCGCAGATCCGAGGTTGAGCCCCGGGTTTTAACACACGACTAACATAACCGCCTACGCACCCTTTACGCCCAATAATTCCGGATAACGCTTGGGGCTCTCGTATTACCGCTCCTGCTGGCACGAGATTAGGAGCCCCTTATTCATGAGGTACAGTCAATAAACTTCTTCCCTCATAAAAGATCTTTACGTCCCGAAGGACTTCATCAATCACGCGGCGTCGCTCCATCAGACTTTCGTCCATTGTGGAAGATTCTCGACTGCAGCCACCCGTAGGTGTATGGGCCGTGTCTCAGTCCCATCGGTGGGGGTCAGGCTCTCACCTCCCCTAGGCGTCATAGCCTTGGTAGTCTATTACACTGCCAACTAGCTGATACCCCGCAGGCCGTTCCTCTAGCGATAAATCTTTACTCTCGCGAGACCATCACGTATTACTCCACCTTTCGGTGGGCTATTCGTGACTAGAGGGGACGTACCCACGTGTTACTACCTCGTCTGCCACTAATCTTATATATCAGTCATCTTGATATAATCTCAACTTCATCAATATAAGATCCGTTCGACTTGCATGCCTTATCCACGCCGCCAGCGTTCATCCTGAGCTAGGATCAAACTCTACTTAAAAATTCGAGGACAATAAATTCTCCTCGAAATAGAAACAAAACGGGACAAAATAAAACGTAGTACTTCTTTCTCTATTCCGTTATTAATGTTCGGGAGATTCGATATCCGGTGTTCGGAAGATATATGTGTACATATGTCTTCTTTCTTCGATATAAAATGGCGACCAACGAAGGCGCCGAGGACCATACTATAGCAAGCAATTAGAGAAGTCAAGCGTGTATATCTCGGAAGTACGGTGGATTCATGAAATACCACTAAAATAGCGCTCGCGGAAGACCCTATCCCCCATTTTGGCTAAAAAGGCCTATATATAAGGCTGTATTTTACTTGGCATATTTACTTGACAAGATGTCAATGTATATGCTATAATGGTACCAGATTCATTCAGGGAACAAAACACGACGATATTGTCGCGCCCTGATTTCGTTAACAATTGAATAACACATTAGTTTATGGAAAAGACAAACAATTCGGCTCCGGTAGCCCAGATTGAAAAGACAGTGGCAGGTAAGAACCTGGCACAGACGTTAGCTCAGGCCCGCACGGACCACGAGAACCATACAGAAGGACTGTATGAGACGTTGGAGGGAAAGAACACCCTCAAAAATGAAATTGACACTGCGTTAAAGCAGATGAACCGTTTATTGTATGGTAACCCACACTACAAGATGGTGGACCATTCCCCCGCTTCAATTGTCGGAGAAATAATTGTTTCTCTGGTAGTTGCAACAGTGGAGATCGCATTAAACGAACGTGGACTGGAGTGCTTTTATTTCTCGACCAACGGCACATGGTTGTTGGCTGCAGGAGTAGGGGTATGCCTTTCTGGCTTAGCATTTTTATCCGGTTTGTTCTGGAAGCGTGCAAATGTCAGGAAATCAACAAAAGACCGCATTGCATCGATCGTAACGACACTATTCGGACTGGCAATGCTATTTGCAATCTGCCAATACCGTAGCCATTACATGGCAGAGATGGCAACGAGCGATGAAGCAGTTGGAAATGAGTTGAGTGTAACAGTACAGATGCTGTTTTCTGGCGGAATCTTTATGATCGGTGTTTTCACGGCAGCACTTTTTGTGAAGCCAACAATTAACCCTCATGTAAAGGATTCCTTCGATGAAAAACGCAAAGAACTGACCAAGGTAAAAATTGAAATTGCCGCTCTGAACAAGGAAATTCATAATGCTAATACAGTATTGGCAAAAAAATTAACTGACGCAGAATCCGATTTCAACAAAAAGTACAAAGAGGAACAGAAAGCAGTGAAAACTGAAGCTGAAGAAAGCGGAACAAGCCAGAAACAACTGGCTGAAAAACAAATCCTTGAAGGGGTAGTCACAAAAAGCCACGAACAAATTACGTTCGAAACTCACGTGGCTAAATTTGACAAAATGTTAGTTGACGCAGAAGCGATAACAAATATCGTGCCTTCGTCACCCGACACAAAGCAAGTAGTACCTCAGGACCAGCTTGACGCAATGAGTAGTGAGTTTAACTTACTAAGACTTGCCTCAGTAAATTATCCTACCGGGAAAGCAATCTTCACAGATTTGAAAAAGAGATTTGAAACCATCAAAAACCACACAAACTAAAAAATCAGACAATGAGAAAGTTAATCAATTTATTAATCCTCATCTGCCTGGGTGGTTTGATGGGAAGTTGTGGGAATAAATCTGCAAAGGATGCAGTATCCGCAAAAACAGCAATCGCAGTCCTGGTGGACGGCACTGATTCAACAACGGACCGCACTGGTCTGTTGTCGAAAAAGAAATTGCTAAACATGATCCTTGGGAAGGACAAACAGGGCTCTGGCTCTGTGTCATTCAAAATGATCACGTCGGTTGGTTTAACAGCCCAAAAGACGATTGAATTCAAAGGAATCGAAGAAGGCGACAACGGCCTAAAGCTTAAGAAAAAGAGGGATCTGTTTGAACACAAACTGGACAGCCCATATCACACTTACCTCGGCCCTACATCGGGTGCCGAACATTCAGTCATTTATCGTAACGTTTGCCAGGTGGCGAACGAACTCGTTAACGGCGAGAGTGAATCACAGGTGCTTGTGATAATGTCTGACTTAGTTGAGAACTCCGAAGACGCCAACTTTTACAAGTTGGGCAACACAGCGGATTCAAACGTAGTTAACCTGGCAGTCAAGCAATTGATTGCAAAAAGCGGTGTTAAACTTCCGGACCACCCAGACGGCCTTAAAGTAGTCATACTTTATAGCCCAACGGGCGCAACCGAAAAACAACGTGAAAAACAGGACGCGGATTTCAATCGGGCCTGGCCTGTATGGAAGAAATTATTTGAAAATGCTGGAATAGAATATCAGGAACCAAAGGCGAACTTATGACCGCAATAACAATGTTGCGAACACGAGTACTCCCAATCATGATGCTCCTCAAAGCGCATCTGGAAGGGTTTCGACTAAGCATTGAACCATTAGGCAATTACGAAAGGCGTTTGTTGGACGATAAACTCGTACCGACAAACGCTCCTATTGTTCTCCTCGAGGACTTCCTCACTATTATGAGAGAGTCCTCGAATGAACTTCAGGACTTCGAAAAGACTGAACGATTCTCTGTTTCTGAATTACCAATTCATCTTTCAAGTTTATACACGCAGTTGCGCGATACAATTTATCGCTCAGGCAAGTACGAACTTGGAGGAATGAACCAAGCAGAAGATGGATTAAAAATTACCAAAAAGCGGATTTTCCTTGGATATCCTCCAGGGAATCATAAGAAGTGTATTGATTGGATACTGAAAAAGTGGCCTCTCACAACTTCGGATGACTATAATCATGCCAGCGGTTATTCCATAGAAGCATGGCAAAAGATTAAGAATAATATCGAACTCATTGACACAATCAATAAATTTGAAACGATTCTGAGTCTAATAGCTCCATAAAACTAATGTGGTTCGCACGAAGATTAATTAAGAAGCTGTATACAATATGTTATACAGCTTCTTTTCCTATGTGGTGATTGCATTTTGACCCCGTTTATGCCATACTACGAGAGCAATGTTACGTTCACTTCTGCCGAGCATCTTGCCGGCCGCTCAAATAATCGTCGGCGCGCTTCTCATAGCCGCTGTCCTCTTTCAACCTTCCACCGCAGGAATCGGAGGTACTTTTGGCGGTTCTGACGGCATGCAAAATTTCCGCACGAAGCGTGGCTTCGAGAAATTTCTCTTCATCGCGACTATCGTCCTCGGCGTTTTGTTCGCTACACTTTGCGTTCTCGCAGTGATCTTCTAATCGCTTTTTTAAGCGATTTTATCTAGTATATTGAGCCTTCAAAGGAAGAAGTGTCTTTCGATCTTGCTTACTACTCTTATCTCACTCATATGGACGAAAAATCAAACAAAAAAACTATTCGCCTCGCCGGAATGCATGCCGAAATGAAACGTGTCCTGAGTGCATTCGATCCAATCGAACGTGCTGGATTCATCCTCGCCGTCCTCGTTGGAACAATCTGTGCAATTTCACTTGTCTATCAAGTCAACGAGCATTTCATGGTGGCAGTACCAAGTACAGGAGGAACACTTGAAGAAGGTATCATCGGTACTCCCCGCTTCGTCAACCCACTCCTTGCCGTGACCGACGCAGATCGCGATCTCACGAGTCTCGTATATCGCGGATTGATGAAGGTCAATAGCGAAGGTGAACTTGTTCCTGATCTCGCCGAAAAATATACCGTTTCAAATGATGGACTCACCTATACCTTCACATTGAAGGACGCATACTTCCAAGATGGCGAGAAGGTAACGAGTGACGATGTTGTCTTCACTATCAAAAGTGCGCAAGATCCACTCCTCAAGAGTGCTGAACGCGTCGCATGGGAAGGTGTAATCGCAAATGCTCCAGACACAAACACAGTTACATTTACACTCAAACAGCCATATGCTCCGTTCCTCACGAATACGACACTTGGCATAGTACCAAAACATATTTGGAGTAAGATTTCATATGAGAATTGGGCCTACACTGACTACAATGGAAAGAATGCAGTCGGCGAGGGGGCATATCAAGTAAAATCAGTGGTCGCAGGTGCGTCAGGTATTCCTTCGTACTACGAACTCGAACGCTCAAAGGCGAAAGATGGTTTGAAGCCACTCATTGATACAGTTCGTATTCATTTCTATGCGTCAGAGAGTACGCTCGTCGCCGCATACAAAGCTCACGACATTGATACATTTGGTGGTATTGACCCAGAGAACGCAGAAATGCTCGCAAACGAAGGAAGTCGTGTCATGACGTCCCCACTCCCCCGAGTATTTGGACTTTTCTTTAATCAAACACAAGCCAAAATTTTTGCAGACAAGAACGTTCGCCAAGCGATCTCACTCGCAATCGACAAAGCTGGAATCGTAAAAAGTGTTTTGAAAGGATATGGTACGCCAACTAACAGTGCAATTCCTGCAAGCTCAGAAATGGCACAGAACGATGCGCCATCATTGAACGAACCTGACATCAATCAAGCAAAAAAGATTCTTGAAAAAGACGGATGGAGACTTGGAACAGACGGAATCTACGAAAAAGCTACCTCCAAAAAAGATACCCAACGTCTCTCTTTCGAAATCGCAACAAACAACACACCTGAGCTTACGCAAGCAGTTACTCTCATTAGTGAGAACCTAAAAACAATCGGTATCGAGGCAACACCAAAAGTATATGAGACAGGAAGTCTTAACCAGGACATCATTCGTCCTCGCAAATTCCAAGCACTCTTCTTTGGTGAAGTCGTTTCGAACCAGTCAGATTTGTACGCTTTCTGGCATTCATCACAGCGCAACGATCCAGGACTCAATATTTCAAGTTATGTAAATCCAAAAGTGGACAAGCTTCTTGAACAGGGTCTTGCCACTCTTGATCAAACCAAAGAAAGCACACTCTATGCATCATTTGAAAAAGAAATTGCGAATGATATCCCCGCTGTCTTTGTCTATTCCCCTTCCTACATCTATGTGACTCGCACCGACAAGACTGGTATCACACTTGGACACGTAGCAACAGCAGAAGATCGTTTCAGTGGCATCGAATCATGGTATCTCGCAACAAGCAAAGTGTGGAAATTGTTCGCAAAGAAATAAAGCAGGTTCGTCATTACAAACACGTTATCAATTTAGCAATCATCACTGATTGAGTAATTGGTACGCTAGAACATAGAAGTCCGAACGAAGGAGTTGTATTTTCTAATCTACCAATTACGTAATCAAAAATTATAAATCACATGCCTAGAAATCAAAAACCAAAGTCGCCACTCGGCGCAATTCTCCAGTCGCTCAAAAACGACATTCCCCGATCAAACATCAGTGGAAGTACGATTGATGGAGCAATCGAACGTGCAACAGCAGGTGTGGGTGGAGCATCACTTCCCCCACGCGAACCACGTCGTCCACATCATCATCGTGGACCAGGTGGACATAACCCAAATCATCGCCCGCACAATCCAAACCACCCACAGCGTATGCCTCACAATCCAAATAGTGAAGCTCCTGTAGCCGGAGCACATACTTCGCTCGGCGCAAAACCTACACAGGGATCACCACGTCATTCATCACGTCCGTCATACCAATATCCAGAACACAAGCGTCGTGGCAAGGCTCCAAGCCACCCACGTATGCCTGAAGCTGGTAGTACAGAAAATGCTCCACGCAAACGTGGTCCGCAGATTCCTCCCCCAGAAGAAGGTGTCTACCGTATCATTCCACTCGGAGGAGTTGAAGAGGTCGGAAAAAACCTCACCGCAATCGAAACAAAAGATGACATCATTGTCATTGATGCGGGAATGCAATTCGCTGGTGACAGTACGCCAGGTATCGACTACATCATTCCAAACACGACGTATCTTGAGGAACGCAAGGACAAAATCCGTGCTGTCTTCATTACGCACGGACACCTTGACCACATTGGAGGACTTCCACTCGTACTTTCACGTATTGGTAACCCACCGGTATATTCTCGTAACCTCACCGTGCTTCTCATGAAGAAGCGCCAGACGGAATTCCCGCATCTTCCACCACTCAACGCAATCGTTGTTGAACGTGACGAAGTCATTACAACAGGCAAAATGCGCGTGAAATTCTTCGGAGTGACACACACAGTGCCAGATTCAATGGGTATCATTCTCGAAACACCGCATGGTTGGATCGTAAACCCAGGAGACTACAAGCTCGACCAGATCGACGGTATCGTTTCTGACGACGAAGAAAAGGAATATTCTATCTTCGACAAAAACAAAACATTGCTTCTCATGACAGACTCAACAAACGTTGAGAATGAAGGATTCGCGTTGCCTGAAGTACGCGTACACCAAGGTCTTGATCGTCTCATCCGCGCAAACAAGGGCGGACGTCTCATCATCGCAGCCTTTGCTTCACACATCACTCGCCTCATCAAGATCATCGAGATCGCTGAAGAACTCGGAAAAAAAGTCGTGCTCGAAGGTCGTTCCATGAAAACAAACATGGAAGTGTCTATCGAGGCCGGACTCCTCAAGCCCAAGAAAGATACACTCATTTCGATTGAAGAAATCGACAACTTCCCTCCTGATCGCATCATCATTCTCATGACGGGCGCACAAGGAGAAGAATTTGCCGCGCTCAATCGTGCTGCACAAAAAACACACAAGAAATTCTCACTCAAGAAGAATGACACGATCATTCTCTCAGCTTCGATTGTGCCAGGAAACGAAGTTCAGGTTGCCAAAATGAAAGACGGTCTTGCTCGCCAAGGTGTGAACATTGTTACCTACCGAACGAGTGGAGAAGATTATGTCCACGCGACCGGTCACGGAAACAAGGAAGATATCAAATGGCTTCATCGCAAAGTGAATGAGAAATTCTTCATTCCTATTCACGGTAGTCACTACATGCTCCAGTCACACAAGCGTCTCGCACTTGAAATCGGTATTCCAGATTCACGTATTGTCGTTCCAGACAATGGATCGATCATCGAGATCTCTGCTGACGGAGAAAAAATGACTCTCCGCAAAGAAAAGGCAGCAAGTGGTCTCATGATGGTGGATGGATTTACTGTTGGAGACGAGCAGGAAGTCGTCATTCGTGACCGACAGATGCTCGCGCAAGATGGCATGTTCGTCATCGTAGCAACGATTGATCAGAAAACAGGTAAGCTCAAAAAATCTCCTGATATTATTTCTCGAGGATTCGTGTATCTCAAAGAATCACAAGAACTCTTGCACGAGGCGCGCCAAATCGTGAAGCATTCTATCGAAGATGGCGCACATGATATGCAACAAGTAAACTTTGAAATGCTCCGTGGAACACTCGGAGACAATCTTTCAAAATTCTTGTTCCAAAAAACAGCGAAACGTCCCCTCGTCATTCCGGTACTTCTCGCAGTGTAAGCAATTTGCCGAATTAAAAATACCCACTTTTGAAAGTGGGTATTTTTAATTCGGCAAATTGAACATACTCTGATAAAATATATGTATGCACAAAAAGACGCACCGCATGCGCGGGATCGTGTATCTCATAAATTTTCTTTTTTCTTTTGCAGGAGCCGTCACGCTCTATACAAACTCGAGTTATATTGAAAATAGTATCGGCCCAGAAAAAGTTGGACTGTTGTATGCACTCAGTGCAATCGCAAGTATTCTCATTTTGACGAAAGCAGGACCAACACTGAAACGTTTCGGAAACAAAACATATTTTTTTGCGAGTGGAACATTCTATGCACTTTCACTCCTTGTACTTTCGGCACCCGTAAACGCGATCCTCCATATCATCGCACTTATTGTGTATCTCATTACAATGAACGTGCTTTTGTTCTCACTCAACATTTTCTTTCATCACCTTGAACCCAAAAAAGGTCGCGGTCTTGCGCGCGGTTTCTTCCTTCTCCTCGGGAACGTTGGTATTATGCTTGGACCATTTTGCGCAGGCAAAATTATCGATCTTGGCGGGTACGCAGGAACATACGTACTCGGACTTCTCATTTTTTCAATCCTCGCTATTGTAGCGTACGTAGGTCTGAGCGAGTACAAAGATACAACATATGATTTCGGAAAATTTGAAAGTGCATTTCGTCACACGCTTCGCACACGCACTCTTCGAAATGTCATCTCTGCAAACTTCATACTGCAATTCTTTTATGCATGGATGGTTGTTTATACACCAATCTATCTCTCAAAATATCTCGGATTTTCATGGGATACGATTGGAATTATCTTCTCCGTCATGCTCGCAACGTTTGTCATTCTTGATTATCCGCTCGGTAAAATTGCGGATTGGCTCGGAAGCGAAAAAGAACTCGCTGCACTTGGATTCTTGCTCATGGCTGGAAGCGTATTTTCATTGGCGCTTCTCAACACTCCAACAGCATTTACCGTCGGGGCATTACTCTTCGTATCACGCATCGGAGCTGCAACAGTTGAGTCAATGACAGAAATTCATTTCTTTAAAGTGGCCCGAGAAAACGACCCGGGTGTTATCGCACTCTTTGCCGACGTGCGACCACTCTCATATGTCCTCGCGCCACTGCTCGGAGCGCTTGCGCTTGCCGTACTTCCATTTCAAATGATCTTTGCCGTGCTCGGTATCATACTCATGATTGGTTTTGTTGTTTCGTTCTATCTCGAAAAAAATGCCGAGTGGTGGGTACCTTCACACCGAGATTAAAAATCTTTTTCCTCTCCCTCCTTCATTCCCACAAACAACACTGAGTTTTGTGCGAGTATTTTTTCAAGCATTCCATGCAAGAACCCGACGAAGTGTGAGCTCATAATTGCATCGTGCACAGGAAACGCGACGCGAGGTTTGATCATACATGCATACGTAATTGCATCACTTACTTTCATCCACGGACCCGCCGACGGGAGTGCAAGAATATCGACGGGACGATTGGGGTTCGTAAATGCATCTCCAGGATAGAATAGTTTGCCATCGATGAAGTAGCCAGTGTTCTCGGTCTGACCCATGTCTTGATATATCGTCGCATGCGTACATCCGTAGCCTTCAATATGAGCCCCGTGAGCCTTGTTTTCTCCTCCTTGTGCGACAAGCTCAAATGGAATATGTTCAGCCAGCAAAAGTGCACCAACCGTACCGTTGGTGATAATTTTCACATTCGGATTATTCGCAACGATTTGCTTCACTGAATCGACATGAAAATGGTCATGGTGCTCGTGTGTAATAAGTACGATATCGATACCTTTCACTTCGTTTTGTGCCGTGCTAAAGCCACCTGGATCAGTCATGATCGTGACTGATCCAGTATTTATAACGAGACAACAATGACCAATTTTTTTGATATGCATACAGACAGTATACAGAAACGAAGTAATCAGCCGAAATTTGACAAAATATCCTAAATCAGTATTGTGAAAACAAACCAAAAGATACAACATGTACAGTTCACAATTCGAGGTTGAAATCACCTCAGACCCGCATACAATTGCAAAGAAGGTTGACGACTCAGTCTTCTCGCTTATGAACCTTTACTTCGATGTAGAAAGCCTAAAGGGAGGCAAGAAACAAAAAGAACTATCCTATGTAATAACGAACGATGTAGGTGTAGAGACAAAGCTCGTAATCGCAATCACAGATATAATTACAGTTTCAGTGTCAGCGATGAACGAAAATGATAAGTACAACGTAGAAGAGTACCTTAAGGCGAATTTAGCCCAGCCATGAACTGGAACCAAGAAATTAAAAATAAGCATCACTCAGATTAATAGAGTGGTGCTTATTTTCTTTTTACACACTTTTTATTCCTGTGGAGCGGCTTGAAGAACGACGGTGACTTTTTTCTGCGCTCCTTTTGACAGTACCGTGAGTACAACACTGTCCCCCACCTTTTTGCCACGGATTATTTGTGCCAAATCATGATCCTGATCGAGTTTTGCTCCATCAACTTCAGTGATAATATCATTCTCGACGATACCGGCCTTGTCTGCCGGAGATCCTGGAATGACGGCGAGTTCACTCTTGTCAGACCCTGGCTGAACTATGACACCGTAATCGACAGTGAGATTGTTCTTGTCTTTCATTTCAGGCGTAACGACTTGGTAACGAATACCGAGATATGGACGAACAATTTTGCCTGTAGTACGGACCGAATCAATCACCGTTTTGATACTATTAATCGGAAGTGCAAAACCAATATTTTGTGAGCCCTGAACGATCGCGGTGTCTACGCCGACGACGCGACCTTCGAGATCAAGGAGTGGCCCGCCTGAATTACCTGGGTTGATAGCTGCATCAGTTTGAATAACATGATCGAGTGATTCTGAAGAACCAGACTGGTCACCAGCAGTGATGGAACGTGAGAGGCCAGATACAACACCAACTGAAATAGTATTCTGAAATTGACCGAGCGCGTTACCGATCGCAATCACACTTTGACCGAGTTTGAGTATGTCCGAATTGCCAAGTGGAAGATATGGCAAACCACTTGCTTCGATCTTGACCACGGCGACATCAAGGATGGCATCACGCGCAAGTACTTTGGCGTCGTACTTCTTGCCGTTTGAAAGGAAAACAGTATATTTCGCAGTTTTGTCTTCAACGACATGGCGATTGGTCACAATCAAACCATCCGAGGAAACAATGAATCCTGAACCGGCACCGACCTCTTGTTCTTTTGTTCCATTTGGAGTTTGGGTCGGAACTTGAAATTGAAAATTACCAAATGGATTTGCATTATCGCCACCAAAGAATTGCTGAAATGGATCAACATTCTGGTATGACGTCGTGTACTGAGGTACTTGTTTTGAAATTGTAATTGCTACGACGGCAGGGTTTGCTGATTGAACGGCGTTTTCAACAGTAGATTCTGTCGAAAAAACTGCCGGTAACTCTGGCTGTAGTTCAGGAAGACCTGTTTTGGGATCGTTCTTGTGTTCGCTCGATGCAACTGATTGAGCATAGCCACGCGCGAAATACGTAAAAATGCGTGCCCGTTCACGCCACACAATAGCCGAGGTAATCAAAAGAATAACAATAACTGTCACTATACTCGCAAGAATAGTCTTGACGATAGGACGCTCACACAACTGTTTAAACGAATGAATATCCATAACTACTTATTGTATATTTAAACTTAATAATTATTTCGCAATTTTAACATACCCTCGTATATCGACGTCAAGAATCCCATCACGAACCAAACCATCCAAAGCTTTCTCTGCACGAACCATGTCGGAACCGACATAAGATACAAGTAATTTTCGTTTTGAAATCGCTTTTTGGGTGCAGATCCGCACGAACTCGCCACGAAGCTCACGGACCGATCCACGAAAAGTACTTTGCTTCACATAGTGCGCACTTCGTTTATTTGGATTGATCGTGGTCTTTTTGAGATGACTCCCATAATCCATAAGCGCCCAATACCACTCGCGTAGTGATCCGTGCTTTGGAAGTGTCGCCTCGATGTATGGAATAAGTTCGCTGTCTGATACGTTCTTTTTGTCTTTAAAAAAGGTATGAATAAAGACCCGACGAATATTGGTCTCAATGAATATATACGAGTCACCTTGCGAAAAGGTTGCAACGGCGCGAGCCGTGTACGGGCCTATCCCAGGAAGAGTCTCCAGTGTCTCGACATCCTTTGGAAAGACCCCTTTGTAACGAGCCAGAATGGCCTCTCCTGTGCGTTTGAGGTACAAAGCACGGCGATTGTAACCAAGCCCGCTCCAGAGGGCTAAAACGTCTGTAAGCGGGGCTTCGGCAAGCGACACGATATTCGGGAACCGCTTCAAAAAAGCCCTATATTTTGGTATAACCCGCTCCACTTGCGTCTGCTGAAGCATAACCTCAGACACCAGAATTCGATACGGATTCGTCGTCTTCCTCCACGGCAAATCATGCCGGCCTTCGCGCAGATACCAATCAAGTACGAGTTTTTGAAATTTCTGAATTTCCGATTTTTTCACGCGCCTATTTTAACACAGATACTTAGCGCAAAACTCCTCCCCACTCAACGACAGTAAATCCATTTCGTGCTGGCGTGTGAATAGTGAGTGGCTCAACAGGCTTTGGTGTTGCAAGCGGTGTGAAGTCCATCAAAATACGAATGACGGTATCAGGTTTTGGGCTGATTGAAAGCGGAGCTATTTGATCCATAGCTTGATTGCCGAGGAACGTGACAAAATAGTACGGCGAACCAGCCATACGAGGTTCCCAGAATTCCATGAAATCTGCAGTTTCTTTTGCATTCAACCCAAGTTCGGCGAGTTTGGATACGAGAAATGTGTGCACATCATTTTGAGCAACAACAAAACCTTTGTCCGGAGTCTGATACAGCCCTCCCCACCCTTCCCAAAAAAGATACGGGTATGATTTTCCGTCAGCTATATTTTTGAGTTCGCCATCTGGTTTTGCAAACACATTCCACCCTGTTCCATACGCTGGATCAGTTTTTGTAAATCCGCCTTGAGGTGCAATGTGGACGGAAACGGTTTCAGCTTTTTGTGGATAGAGGTAGATCACCGGTTTACCACAACCCCCTGTCGGTTCAAAAACATCATCGTTATAAAAACGAACGATACGTCCGTACGGATCAATCATAAACAAGAACGGTCGCGCATCAATAAATTGGCGGTAACTCAGCGGACGGTAGGTAATTATTGGCTCGGCAGAACCGTCCGTGCTCGGAGTATAAATGATATACCGACCATTCGTAGCGTTGTTCACTTCCTCAAAAAATTGTTTGAGCGGTTTCGCATTCTCGTCCTTGAGCAAGAAAATTTTCTCATCAGTATCGGCCTTGCCTGCAAAAACCAAATCACCGAGACCCACCTCGTCGTTTACAACATCAACCAAATACTGAGTACCACATCCTGTTTGTTGTGACGGAACATACTTTGCCGTATTTTTTGTTCCACCGTTCCATGTAATTGGCAAAGTAAAAGTACTGAAAGAAAAAATATCCGGATTGCCAAAAAATTGCTCACCATATGTCGCGTAACTTCCATCAGGAAGTCCGACATAGAAACCGTGATTTGAATATTCCACAGGAACTGATTTCTGATTCGCTGCAGCAAAATATACAGGACCAACGACTGGATCAGTGAACGCGAGCGTGAGTCCTTTTGGATCAAAAAAGACCTTGTCGAATTGACCATATGCACCGGTAAATGGACGCCCGTTCATTGAATCATAAGAAACGTACGGAAGGAGAAATGTTTTTCCTGTCTGCTCGTCTCGGATCGTTCGTGGTACTTCTGTATCTTTCGTTGCAAATGTATGGCCGACATCAATCTTGATTTTCGATGCGTCAAAATAGTATTGCAGTCCAGATCCGCCAAATACAACGTATCCATCTTTGGTTTGGAGCATTTTTTGATAGTTATAACCCCCTGGCCCCTCTGAAACAGTCTTCACGAGCAAGACAGTCGCGCCGTCGTACATTTCACCGGTCACTGTTCCGAGTTTATAAAAATGAGTTTGCTTCGCGACCTCAGTAAAAAAGTAGGTGTCGTCTTGCGCGAGAAAAGGACCTTTCTTGATAATATCTGGTTGCGAAATTTCACGGGGAGTACTCCATGCGACCGAAAGATACAATGGTTTCGCTTCAGGATCATTTTGCATCATCGTTGATGGCAAGTCTGGTGATTGTATCTGTGGTGTTGATAGTGGAAATTGTATATTCTGTACAGAATCGTCTGTTACCCCTTCGCGATCTGCCAAAAGAGCTTGGTGTCTATCCCAATATGTCCAAAAGAAAAAACTACCAATAATCACCGCTCCAATCACGCCCGCGCCGATAATATTCTGTTTATACTTCATATATACGAGGAGTATACAATCTAATCTAAGCAAACGCGAGCAAAAGTCCGCCAGCAAAAAAGAGTGCTATAGCGATACCCTTTTGGAGAGAGAATGATTCTTTGAGTTTGATGACGGCCCAGATCGTCGTGAGCACAAAGGCGCCATTTCGAATCGCAAGCACGTACGCAGTTGGACCATACGAGAAGGCAAGCTCTGCTCCGACGAACGATACGGTAAGTAATGAGCCAACCAATAAAATGTTGTTGAACAACGGTTTCATTTTCTTGAGATCGTTCTGTTGGCCTGCAATATATACATACACAAACAACACAATAATCGAGACGATCATGTTTACCACACTATAAAACACCGCGGTTGATGCAGTGATCGCTATCTTGTCGAGCGAACTTGCCAGCGCGTAGAAAAACATCGATACGGCCATGATGACCTCGGGTCGCCATTTTACTTTTGTCGGAACTTTTTTCTCAAGCAGTAAATACACTCCAACTGCAATACTCGTAATACCGAGCACCCCAACCAAAGATGGAATTTCTCCGAGCAACACAAGCGATGTCACGATATTGAAAATCGGTGTGATTGTCATAAGCGGAGCAACGGCAGACAATTCCCCTTCTCGAACAGCGCGAACATAAAGATACACCTGAAGCGGATACACGATAATACACGAGAGGAGAAGTGGAACCCAAAATCGCGCCGAAAGATGCCACATATCGTGAGGCATGGGGAAAAAGAACAAAAGTGGAAGGAGTGTAAACAACGAAAAGATATTAATCACGAGTGGCATGGAGACATTGCCGAAATGACTTGTGAGTCGTTTGTCGTACACACGCCTGATCGACGAACTCACCATTGAAATACTCGCGTAAAAGATCCACATAGATTATTTTTGTGTTTTAAACCACTGCTCAATTTTCTTTTCATCACGAGCGAGCCAGCGAATATTTGAATCGATGTTCTCGAGTGTCTGGAGTGTTGTGCGCTCTGCAGCTGGAGCGGAGTGTGTCTTAAAGAATGTTTTGATATCCACGAACGCTTCGCGGGTCGTGTTGCGATTGAGCACTTGAATGAGACGTGAGAGCAGATGATTGCCTTCACCATATGAAGCGCCAATCTTGTCCCAATTCTTCTTGAGATACTGCCAGCCGAGCGCACGCCCTGCCGGATTCACAAGCACACTTGCAAACGCACCATTGCGATCTTGCATACGCACTTCGTCGGTCATAGTAAACACCAGTGTTTTCGCAAGGAGTTTCTTGTCTTGGAATATGCCGAGTGCTCCGAGCAAACGATTCTTCTCTTCGTGCAATGTTTCCGCGCGATAAAGGGAAAGCAATTGTGCGTATTCTTTTTCTCCTCCCGTACGTGCGACAGTCGCATAGATGACTCCACGAATATCAGGATTGATTGGCTTCTTTCCGTGCTCAGTAAATCGCTTCAAAGCTTCGGCAATAATAGTCTCGTCTCCAAAGAATGATGCTGAACCAAGCACAAGCGGTCGGAGCAATGTCGTATCGTGTGACTCGTTTGACGTTGCGTCAAATCCGATCCGTGTTGCCACGCCATGGAACATGTCGCGCGCATATGCGCGAAATGGTTTATATGCAGGTGATCCGTACAAAAGGTTTGCGATATATCGCATACCGGAAACTATTTCAACCCACACAATATATTCTGTCTCATCTTTGTATCGTTTCGCGAATTCAAGGACCGTTGTCGTTCTTACTTCACCTGCTTCGGCGAGTGCAAACAAATCGCGAATAACTCCGAGACGATCACTTGGTGATAATTGCTTTTTCAGAATCGCATCCCCGAGCGCAAACAAAAGTGACTCACTGTATCGTACGCGATACAGTGATCCCTCATGCGCATTCCATTTATGCCACTGTGCATTCGGCTTTGGCATGACTACTTTCTTTTTGGTCATGAGTTCGAGCTGCTTCTCCCCTTTTTCGGTCACATATGAAAGCGGAATTGGCCACGAGGTTGTATCCTTAGACTTCTTAGCGCTTGTCGAGCTCGAGAAGAAGCGCTTCTGACTCACAACACATTTCGTGCCTTCATCATCGATTGAAACGAGCGGATAGCCACTCTGTTTCGTCCAAACTGCCATCATTTTTTTGACTGGTTTTTTTGATACTTTCTCAAATGCGTCCCACAAATCTATCGTACTCGCATTCGCATAACTGTGCTTCTTGAGATAGTACGTGAGTCCTTTTTGAAACATATGCGCGCCAAGATATTCGGCGAGCATGCGAATGACTGATGCTCCTTTTGAATATGAGACAGCATCAAAAATTTCACCAATTTCATTTGGGTGATGCACTTCGACTTCGATCGGATGTGTGTGCTCGAGCGCGTCGAGCTTGAGTGCAGTTGCGAGCGTATCGGTCGCAAATTTGTCCCACACATTCCATTCAGGAAAGAGTTCCGTGATTGCAAGGTATGGAATGTATGAAGCGAACCCTTCATTGAGCCACAAGTGGGTCCACCACTCCATCGTGACGAGATTACCAAACCATTGATGCGCGAGCTCGTGTGCAATGACTTCAGCAACGAGTTCTTTGGTTGAGGTCGAGGTGTTCGCTTCGTCAACGAGCAAACCGATCTCACGAAATGTAATCGCACCCCAGTTTTCCATCGCAAGCGAGGCAAAGTCTGGAATTGCAATCATGTCGAGCGTATCGAGCGGATAGCGAATCTGGAAATACGATTCGTAAAATTCAAGACAACGTGCGGTAACATCGAGCGCGAATTTTGCTTGGTGTGTTTTGCCAGGGACGGTCAGTACTCGAACAAGCACGCCTGATTTTGTCCTCTGTTCAATCGCCTCAAAATCTCCGACGATAAACGCAAGCAAGTAGGTCGACATTTTTGGTGTCGGCGCAAACGAAACAATCTTGTATCCCGCTTCGTGCTCGCGGACAGCATCCGGAAGCGTGTTTGAGATTGCCATTTTATCGGGCGCTACAGCAAGCGAGACCTCGAAGATGGCCTTGATTGCTGGCTCGTCAAAACATGGCAAACAACGACGCGCATCTGTGGCTTCGAATTGGGTCGTTGCCATGAAGCGTTCCGTCCCGTCGACAACATAGCGACTCTTGTAGAATCCACGCATGTTGTCTTTGAGAACTCCGGTCCATGCGATTTCGAGTTTGGCGTTGCCTTTGGGTATTGGTTTTTCAAAATGAAATGTCGCTGTCTCTGATTTTTTGTCGTATGAAATTTTGGCTGCAGGAAATGTTGCTTTACCAAACTGAATACTCACGCTCGCTATCGCGAGCTCGCTCGAGTGAAGCGTAATTTCCTTGGCTGGCTTCACGATCAAAAGCGAGATGGTCTCCTCACCCGAAAAAGTATGAGCCTCGAGGTCTGGGTGTAAAAAAATACGATAATTGGTCGGCACAACTGCCCCCGAAAGCCGCACTGATTGGGTCGCTAATTTCTTTGATTTCATGGTTTAGTTATAGCACAAAATTGATGTTTCGGATAAAAAAATAGCCCCGATGTTCTGGGGCTGTTTTTCAACAATTAAAATTCAAATTTACTCTGCTACCTCTGCTACTTTTACAGGCTTTCTATTTGTTTCCAAGATACCATCAACCATTTCCTGAAATTCGCTCAAAATTTTTGAACAATTCATTTTTTCTGGAATAGTTTTAAAGATATTTAGGCATGTTTTGAAGTATCTTATTTCTTCCCCTGCTTTACCATCAAAATAAGTCCAGTGGACATTTCCTGTTTGTTTAAAGTCTGTCAAATCATAAGCAAGGTTTTCATACTTACTCATCAACTCAACGTACAATGCTTCAGGCTTTAAATCCCACAAATACCTGTATTTTTCTTCTGCACGCAGTACCCAGGTTTTTTTCTTTTTAGTATCCCCCATGTCATACCCCAATGCAAAATCACTCAACCCCTCCAGCGAGTCGAGGAGCGTATTTAATTCCGGCATTTTAAGTATCCTCCGATGATCCAGGTATTCCTTGTTTCCGAGATCTTCATTCTGACTGGGTTGACGCTGTGCCACTCCTTTTAGGAGGCACGCAAGCACAATGCTTGTTGACTGGTATTCGATCGCTGCGATGCACGCAGACGTAAGGTAGTGTTGAATTCGGGGAGAACCCAGCCCACCCTTTCTGGTTGAACCCAAAAACCATTCACATACAAACTCAATGGTTTCTTTGTGTTCCAACAGCACCCCGATATTAATTGCGGGGTTTACATCATTCTCCGCCTCGAGGGCAAGAATAATATTTTCATAAGAAAATTCTTCGGTTGTCGGAGTTCCGAAGAGAATGTGTTGCAGTGCAGCTGTCTTGAAGAACGATTTGTGTCGCATTTTTCTTTTTTTTGGTTTTAAAAGCCCAAATTCGCATCTGAATCCGAACACCTGTAGAGTAGAGAAATGAAAAAAACAAAAAGTTTTCGCATCTTTCCAAAAGCGAAAGAAACGAGATCTTTCTGTTGAAAGAAAAAAGATATTCCCTCCGAGGAATTGCACGGG